>JBIJBZ010000054.1:0-17997 GCA_044344945.1 Bdellovibrionota bacterium
ATGTACGAGCTGCGGTAATTGTAGCTCTCGTTCAGCTCTTCCCAGAGGGAATCAAAGAGTTGCCACCGCTCAATAGCCTTCATCCTGCAGTAATTTTGGCGATTGCAAGTGAGACCCAACCGAAGAACGCCAATGCCGAGCTTAAATCTATCCCGCTTGATGTCGTCTCATCTCTGCCGGAGCCCTTCGGGTCGCTCTTTTCAAAACTGAAGGAGCTGGGTGTTACATCGCTCGGGTCACCGCAAGGCATAGGGCTTGCGGCTATAGCAACGGGCGATACCAGGCCTCAGGCCTTTGAGGGACTTCTGACTCCTATCGGCAACGATAAGCCAGCAGAGCTTAATTTCAAGACCCGTGGGCTGATTAATTTAGTGCTGCCGATCGTTGCTAATAACCCTGCTGCGGCCAAGGAGCTTCTTGCTGCTATCCGGGACCAGGGAAGTGAGTTAGCGAACCTTGCTGGGTGGTTCGAGATCGAAGATCTTGCGAGTTGGTCAAAAGTTCCTTCAATCGAGAAGATCAAACTTATACTCGGCATCTTTCCTCAGCAGGAGCTCGATCCAAGCAAGTATGCCGACCTCCTGACCTATCCAGTTCCAGCTATACGCGATCAAGCTGCCGCCAAGCTCAAGAAGGGCCTGATGCCAGCCGGTTCGGCCGACAAGCTCCTCGTAACTCTTGCGAGCAACGTGAACGGGTTTACCCGAGAGCAAACAATCTCACTTGTTGCGGCCCTGCAGACCGACTCAAAGATGCAGGTTCCCTTTATCGCACAGTGGTTTGCGCTAAAGCCTGATTCAGACACCGTAGTCCTCATACTGGTCGCACGCAGCAATACCGATAGCTCGGATATCTTTAACCTTGAAGCCGCGCGGTATCTGCGGCGAGCAGAGTGGAAGGCTCCCGTTGAACTGCTCAAGCTCCTTGCGGTTCATCCTGAACCCTTAGCGCGGGTGCTCGCGTACGGAAAGCTCGATCCAAACGACCCGGCCCAACGCGAGATCCTCAAAAAACGACTCTCCATCGAAAAGGACGAAGGATGCGTTAAGGCACTAATGGCAAAACTGTCGGTTGTGTCATCCGAAGGCGGTAAAAACTGATCGATTACTACTGGCGAGATTGCCTCCGAATATTCAGGGTTTAGGGCGCTTCACGTCCGAAAGGTTGGTTTCGACCACAGTGAGCAATCCCATTGATTTGTTTGTTCTGCCTGGACGTAGCTTCCATCTGAAGCAGTAAGCAACTCCGCGTGCCTCCACGCCGATCATAGTCTCTGGACTTGGAACCACAGAGAGGTAGAACGCTTGGCTGTTTTGTGCGAGCGAAGTGATCATCAAAACCAGCCACTTGTTATCTCTGTAGCATAGGCAAATCCACATAGTAGGCAACTTTCTTGGGTTTTCGCCGGTAAAATAAGTATGAATTTTTACAAAGAGAGCAGCGCGAGCGGTGAGGGGGAGAGAGCCCCTCTCACCCAACAGGTCATCGGCTGTGCCATCGAGGTGCATCGCAATCTGGGGCCCGGATTGCTCGAGTCAAGTTACGAGAAATGGCTCGCTCATGAAATTAGACGCTCCGGCCTCTCTTTTATCAATCAGGCGCCTATTCCTTTTCGCTCTCTGTCCTCGCGGCTCTCTTTGTGAAATTATCAGAGAACGGAAACAAAAAAAGGCGCCGGGGTCACCCCCGACGCCTTTTCATTTGAACAGCAACGTCTTTAGTTGATGTTACTGTCTGCCGCAAGGCTCTGTACGTTGAAGAAGGTGTTCATCATACTTCGCAGAATGAACGCACCAACTGCTACAACCATACAGCTCATCGCCGCCTTGTACTGACCGAACGCTGCGCTACCGATCGCTGCGATGCCAGAAGCCGCCATGATCAACGCTCCAAAGCTTCCTTCGAGATATCGCATCACAGTCTGCACAGCATTTGCGATACGAGCATCGTCAAAATCAGCCTGGCCGTTGATTGCACCGGTACCGTTTGCAAACGACTCGTGCGAAAGGCCTACACCAAGAGCGATGATCCCAGCAGTCAGAAGCACCATCTGCGCCTGCTTCTCCGTCGGAGTTACAGATGCAACCGCTACACGACGAGCGATATCAGCCGAGGTCTCACGTACCTTTGAAATGATTGAACGAACTTTAGTTACCATATAATTCTCACTACTTAATTTTTTACAGTTACAGTTTGTATGTGTTCATTTACGACGCATTGCTGCGTCCCAGTTTCTACAGGTGATATGGCAGGATGCTGACGGGATGTAACATTCGCAATGATTTATTTTTGGGATCTCAAAATATCGCAATATCAATGGGTTACGAGCCTGCAATCGGATGAGAGCAGCGCACACGGGGGGGGATAATGAGTTCGATCTGGCTTATTCCGGATGAGTTTGGAGAGCTATCCCGCTGCCGGGCTATCCAGGCCGGGAAGGTACCGCTCGGGGTCTTGTGGCTTGCCGTTCATTCGAATCTCGAAGTGCAGGTGGGGGCCTGTTGAAATGCCGCTGCTGCCCACCGTGCCGATAATATCCCCGGCTTTCACAGTATCGCCGATCTTCACGTTCAGGGTGTCGCAGTGGCCGTAGTGGCTCGTAAGACCCGAAGGGTGTCGAACGACTACTATCTTTCCGTAACCTCCGAATGGGTCTGCATACATTACCTGACCTGAACTTATCGCACGAATCGGTGCACCCTTTGGCGCAGCGAGATCGATTCCGTGATGGTGCTGCACACGCTTTTTAATCGGATGATTGCGGAGCCCAAAGTCGCTCGACATGCGGGGGCCCATCACCGGGTATACAAAACTAAGCTGAGCCGGAGCTGCGTATGAAGGCGATGATGCAACGAGTGGCGCGAGAGCTAGCATAACGGCGAGGGCGTTACGCACTGTCTTTCGAATTTTGAGATTATTTACCACGACCGAAGGCTCCTTCGCCAACCGAGGCGTCGAATCCGCGCACTGTTACAGAGCTTCCGTCATTCAGGGAAGCGGAACCCTGTCCGAATCGTACAAGCGAAGAGTGAATCCAAGCGCGCTGTCCATTCGGTGCGAAGACTCGGTACCACTCACCCGAGCGGGCCTCAACCGCAAGACGGGAACCCCGCGGAAGCGTCATGAGCGCAGAATTGTTTTTTCCCGGTCCAAGACGGAGGTCGGCCTTGTCAACTGCAATCGTTGCAACCTGCATATCGTTTGCTGGTGCCGGCGGTGTGACATCGCGCGTACCGGCTGACGAAGGTGCGGCTCGAGTCGTCCTGTCATCTCCCTGTGCGATTGCTCGAGGTGCTAGTCGTGCGCGACTAGAACCCGTGAGGATTCCGGACAAACGATTTATCTCAACTTCCGCGGCGGAGAGCTGGCTCTTCGCCTCACTGAGCTGCTGCTCAAGTTGCTTAGCACGCATCTCGCTGGCGGATAGCTTCCTCTGAAGAACGGCTACTGCGGTGGTTCCTTTCTGCGTCGTTTGCTCTGCGGTGCGCGAAGCTACACGCGCTGGTTCGGCGGAGATACGTGCTGGCTCAACGGAATTGAGTTGAGGCGCAGCCACCTCCTCTTGAATCACTGGAGCTGGTCCCTTCTTGCGGATAATAGTCGGACCGGCCTGAGCGGGTGCAGCTTTAGGAGCCGAAAGGGATGCTGGGTGTACGAATGATGGATTTGAGCCAGAGCCTCGCGAGAGACCGGCCATGAGCGCCTCTTCCGCTTCCTTAAACTTATTGCCGTACCCACTCTCTGCAGGGGCACCGAAATCGAGCGATGAATCATCCTGCGCCTGGAGGGGGGTGCACCTGAGTGAAGCAATCACCGTTAAGAGTGCAACTCCCGTCTTTAGTAGCGTACGTGTGGCAACCTGTTTCATCTCTCGCATCTGAGTCCGGGGGACAACAGCCCAACCTACCTGTTCACATGTCCCGCTTAGAGACCTATCTGCTTCTGGTTATTGTGAGATTTCGGCGTTGTGTATCCTAGAATCCCGTAGGGGAAGGGGGTATTACTCCAGTCCCAGGGACTTGCGTATGTCATCGAATTTACCAGACTTTTGCTGCTGGTCCTGTTTTCTCTGCAAATCGCGCTCGAAGGACCCATCCATAAGCCCTTGTAATTCTTCATCAGATGGAGACCCAGCCCGCTTAGCTGCATCTTTACGATTTTTGTTCATGCCCTGGAGGAATTCAACCAGCTCTTCGTCTCGGGGGTCTGCTACCCCGCCCGCCTGGGGTGCAGTATCGCGCTCGGCGGGTACACTCATCGAGGGGCCCGAGGAGCCACTCATTCGAATGGCTGCTACCAGCAGCGCAAGGATAACCAATATGCCTATCTGAACCTTACTCTGCAGAGGCGCTGAGAAATTTCTTGCACTAATAAGGCTCATAGATCCCCAGTTCTCTAGCTCAAACTCCGCCCTTCGTTCTGGCTCTTGCTCTAGCCCTTACTCTGCAGCGTCGCCCCGAAATTCTTGGCACTGATAAGGCTCCTCGATATTGCCCTTGCTCTCTCTACTTGTTGTTTGGCCTCTTGTAGTACTGCCAACGCCCTTGTCGTATCTCAGTAACTTCCTTGTGCCCCGGTCGATAGTAGTGACCCTCGGGGTCCAGACCTGGAGGGACATCGACAACATCGACCATCGGCTCCTCCCATACATACTCAACCACACCGGGAGCTTCCTTAACTCGATACTCAACGACTGGCTGAGGAACTGGCGCTGCAGCTTCTGAGCTGCATCCAGTGGCACTACCTAGTACCGTCACCACAGCTCCTCCTAGAAGTATATACATGCTTCCTGCTCTCATACCATCCGCCTCCTTATAGCCCTGAGTCTCTAAAGCCTGAATCCATCATAGAATTCAGAGCTCCGCTGACGCCACCGCCGTCTCGATCCTCCATCGCAGCGCCACCCATCATCCGCTCTTGAAGCTCTCGGGCGCCGTAGGGCGCCAACATAACCACTTCCTCAAGTGCCTTGCTAAAATTATCGCCGTTGCGGGCGAGCGAATCGGTAAAGAGCTGGTTATCGTCACCGTTGTTTGTGCTTACCCAATAAAACGCGGGCTCCACGGGAAGCACTAACGCCCCCTCGCCAATATCAGACAGTAGATAGAACTGCGATTCCACGCCCTTAACCGTTCGAAGCCGCATGACGACATCTGCCTGTTGAGGGGTCAGGTTGAAGGCCTGCGCCGTGAGATGGAACTTGTTTGGATCCTGGCGTAAAAAGATCTTGTGAGCGCTGTTCTGTACAATCGCCTGACCGCCTGATCCAACGTAGAAATCCTCTCCGGACTGTGAAGCTGCAATCACGATTCCCTTACGCTTACGATAGAGACGAAATGCTGTCTCGATAGTTCCAGCCTGTGTCTTACCGATAAGCTCGTGAGCCTCGTCAAATACAAGCACCTTGCGGGTATCAAGCTCACGCGGATCGTTCATGACGGTATCCGCCCAGACCATCGAGATCTTCAGGAATACCCGTTGCAGATCTGGATTTCTGCTTAAGGCCTTCAGGTCGAATACAATAAATCGTTCCTTGAGCTTCAGCGACCCAGGTCTATCAAAGAACCGGGCATAAGTTCCTTCGCCGTAGTAATCCGCGATCAGAAGTGCGATGCGTTGGCGGCGCCGAGCGGCATCTTCAGTCTCATCCACGCGACGCGGCGCGCGAAGCACAGAGACTACATCACTCAAGATAAACTCTCGACGCATAGGTCCACTGCGATAGATTCGGTGGGCTTCAGTCAGCGAGTCCGCCACACTTCCACGCTCAAGTCGGTCGGGAACGTTGTTACCATCCGTCGCCATGTCGCAGATAACGTCGGCGCACATGTCGAGGAGGTCTTTGTAATCGTCATTACGTGAATCCGGCGTAATCTCTCCAAGTCGAGCCAGGAAGTTCATCGCTGGCGCGCGAGAGGGCGTCGCCTCGTACACCCGACCACCAAAGAGTCGGGCAATCTTCTCAAAACCGCACGGCTGCCCCGTCATACCTTTATCAAAGATGAAGGTGATCGGATTTCTCTCTATGATTCGACCATCGGAGAGCGTGGCGTAGTGCCCACGGTTGAGCATGGTGATTAGGAAGCACATCAGGTAGCTCTTACCAGCTCCCGATACTCCGCTGATAAGAACGTTCGGCGCGATATTCGAGTCATAGAGATCGAAGCCGACCAACTCTCGGTTCCAGAGGCTTGGAAGGAGGATCTGACTGCCTGCGCTTCCACGCCAATTGCCCCAGAGCGGAAACATACGAACAGCGCGCGAAGACTGCACACTGTTGGTCCAGCCTGCGCCATCAGTTCCAGGATCATATGCGCCCGGGAGCGAATTAATGAGAACCGCCATATCTGAGATCTCGTGTACCATTCCTCGGGCACCGTTGAGCTGCGGAAACGAGGCCACAGCCTCCGAAGTAGCTCGCACAGCTTCATCCTCATTCTGGCAGAAGAAGGTTTGGTGAACGCCAACAGAAACGATCTGCTCACGAGCATTGTAGAGCTCCTGACGAGCGTGACGAATAGCGCTAATTTGATGGTTTACCTTTTGATTGGAGCGACCGCCCCATCCACGTTCGCGCATACCGAGCGTACTGTCGAGTCTATCAAGACGCTCAAGTTGTACCTCTCGCGGTTCCTTGGAAAAGGTTACACTCAAGATGTTCTCATAGGGCGCGGACTGTAATGGAGCAATCATCAGCGGCATGCACGTCTTAGGAGGCTTAACCATCGAAACCGACCTGAAGACACGCCCGTCTTTCTTGATAATACCATCGCGCGGATGTTCAACTCCCGTTTCAGAGATCTGATTCGCCAAAAGATCTTCTGGGTCGTACTCTGGAACCGGAATCGCCGTTGTGCGACCTCTGCGATGCTTACCGGGTTTAATGCTACGCCGATTTAGAATCGGATAGAGCGTGTTGATCAGATCCTGTCCATTCATTCGCCGTGGATAAAATCCGAGGTCGGCAAGCTTTGCGGCGGTTCCATCGATCACGCCCTTAAACTTATTTGCATGGCCCATGTACTCTGCATGACGCTGCTCGGCACTGAGACCTACCGCGCCATAGAGGAACATCTTCATCGTGCGCGCTAACTGCTGCGCAAAGCCTTTTCCTTGCCACGGTGGATCGTATCGGAAACATGCGTATAGCCGAAGCTTTCGAGGTCGACGGTGGAGTGAGCGAGCCTGGCTTGCAAGTCGTATCGAACGAACCCACCGTCGTGCCATCCATCCTGCCGGACCGGTAAGGGGATATCGATTGATGCAATCTCGAAGGAGGTCTTCTACATCGAAGGTGGTAATCCAACAGAACTGCGCCGACATGGTATGCTCCATGGCGTCGAGTAACTCCTGGACACGCTCACATAGCTGAAATGCATCAGCGTCAGATACTTTTGTGATCCACTTTGGTTGGAGCTCCCAAAGCGACCAGAGGGAAGCATCGGTATGAACAAATAGATCATTGTCCTGATCGTAACGTGCAAACGGGAGGAGTTTGTTGAATATCTCCTCGTCCTGAAACAACCTCTGTCGCGTTAACCTATTGATGCTCATGCAACCTACTCATCGTATAGTCGAGGCGGCTGTGCGTAGCCCGCCAAAAACCGAACTTCCTTATTCTGGTGATCGATGATTACCTGGACCTGAGCCTTGCTCTCAATAATTGCAGCTAACTCATCGATCGTACCTAGATTATCGACAGAGATCCGCTCTGACGCGATAGATGGAGCCGCATAACTGGAATATCGTGCAGTTGCCGCCAGCACTCTAGCGGTTTCCTCTAGGGTGGCGTTCTTCAGGGATAAGTGAAACACTGAGCGGAGGATAGGGGATTCCGCTAGAGACTCACTCTCTGACGCCCCAATTCTATCCCGACTCGGCAATACATTCGGAGCATTCACCCAACGGGTCCTCGCGTATACCGGTTCGGGCGCAGTTGCTCGCACGGACGGTAGAAAGATGGTTCGATCTGACTTTGAGTTAGGCTCGTACGGCTTTACTCCGGCACACCCAATACCGGCGACCACCATCAGTGCTGTCAAGTTGAAAGCAGCGCGCATTACTTGAGATCCTCTGGGCTCACGTATCCAATCGCGGAAGCGTTACCGGTACTTGCATTAAGTTGCCCCTCCAACTCGAAGGCATCCGTTACTGCCCACGACTCTTTCTTCACCTTGAGATAGTAGTAGTGCGCCGGCACGAGGTCGCCGTGGCTGTTTAAGTGGTCAGGCACCCACATCAATCGGACTACCGCTGGCTGCATGACTGGGTTGGTCGGCTGTGGAGCCAGTGCTCGCTGGTAGCTTCCCATCGCTTCAAGCGCTTGGCGCGCGCGTTGTCCTTTACCGCCACTCGCACCCTCGTTCAGGGCAGAATCATTCTTCTCGCCGAAATACGCCACCTCTGAGGGGCTGTCGTAGAAAGGGTTAAGTACGTTACCAAGTGTCGAACACCCACTAAGAGCGACCATTGCGATTGAAAGGATTGCTCTATACATTCTCTTCATATCTACACCTTCATCCCTTAATCGAGTGACGCGTACACAACTGTTGGATCATCGTCCATCTGCTCAAGAAGATCCGGAATGGCAAGAGACTGAGAGAATACTGCCGTCGCTTCTCGACCAGAGAGCACCTGCACTACAGGAACGAGCTGCTGCAGGCGATCCTTGATGATCTGCGTCCACTCAGCAGCCGCTCCGGCGACCCCGAGACCAGCAGCGTACTGAGGGATCTTACTGGCATCAACCGTCGATGACTGAGTTCCATTTGAGAACATGAAGTTGTCCCGAGCCGCCGCGGCTAAGCCCGCTCCAGCCGCTCCGATACCACCAGCCATACCTGCACCGCCGATCGCCTTACCAATCGGGTCGATCAACACACCCTCCATGCCTCGAATTCCATCTTCACCAACAACCCACCCGTCGATCGAGAACTCTTTACGACGTCCGTTAGGGAGGCGGATGCTGAGTTTCGTTAATCGGAACAGGGTGCGCGAGTCAGTGAGCGATCCCGTTGCAGCTGCGATGATACGCGCCTCACCCAGGGGAACGCTGTTGCCATCCGGTCCAATAACATCCCCGATTAGCTTCAGAACAACCGGATATGGCGTTCCGTCAGTGGGAGCATTCACACCCGCCAATAGCTTCACGCGAACCGAATCTCCGGGCATAATCGCCGCCAATCGCGGCTTCGCTGGCTGCGGAGGAGGCTGTACAGCAACTTGCTCTGTGGAACCGATAGCCTCAAGCTCATCAGGGTTGGTCGTAATCACATCTGGATTGCTCACATCTCCAAGATCTTGCGGACCGTTGTTAACGACCGTCTGAGACGATGCGGTGTTCTGAACCTCGGCAAGCCGCTCCAGGATCTTCTTAAAGATCTCAGCTGTGGTCGCCTCATACTCCTTCATTGCCTTCTCTTGACCACTCACTTGCTCCTGGAGGGAGTTAGTAGTGTGGGTGAGGTCATTTAATTGCTTGTTGAAACGCTCAACGAGATCTTTCCATCGCTCGTCGGGATCATTTGCGCCAACTTGAACGGGAGGTTTAGGCTTTTGAGTAACTCGTCTTCCCGCTCCACCATCGGAAAACATCAGAAAGCCGAGGCATACGAGCGCGAGCCCAGTAACCACCTGGGTCTTCCGGTCGCTCTTCAGCTTGAGCCCGAGATCTTTAATAAACTGAGACATAGTGTATTCCTTATCGAGCCCGCGTAACTATGTAGACCTTGGTATTGTGCTTATTAGATATCTGCTGTTCTACATCCATGGGTCGCGCAGCAAGTTCCCACTGAGAAGCTGAAACAGCTCGGGTTCCATCGATGCGAAACGATGCTGGGTTGAGCTTCTGCGACTGATCGAGCAAGTTCGTGGTATCGAGGACATATCCCCACAGGTTAGGACCGACAAATATCTTGTCGATTTTGGCAATAATAGCCCCGTCACTGACTACCGTCTGTCCCTTGAACTTCTCGCTAATCTGGTAGCCCGGAATCGACGCTTTTCCAAACTCTGCGACCAGTGCCATCTCCCGCATAAGACCGGAAACCTTACTCGCTGGAGCGTACTCGTAGCTACGCTCCCGATACGGGGCGCTCTCTTCTTCCTCTGCACTTCCAACCGCTGACTTACCATCACCAACGATCACCTGCGCATCACGCGGATTGTCAGCGGTAGACTTACGCACTCGAATCGGATACGAGCGTCCATCCTCAAGTCGCACTAAAAGTGCCTCGCCGGCCTCGTTCATATTCTCCTTTCCGAACACAACCAGAGATGAGTCCTTTCGATCGAGCGCGATGCCCGCATTTGAGTTCTTGAAGCCGTCCTTAATGCGGCCGCCTTCAAAGACGATCTCAGTTGGCTCACCAACATTAACCCAGACTTGAATCTCGCCGTTACCACTGGAGTATTCCACATCACGGGCCAGCGCATATTCGCGCGGAGCCACCACGGCGAGAACCGTGACAAGAAATCCTACAATTCGACTACGCATACCTATCACTCGTTTCATCGATCCGCTCCCATCGAATTATCATCGCCATCAACGATCCGTTCACCCTTGATATTCGATTTGAAGGTTACATTCGTTATTACAATGCCGTATGGGTTAATCACGTTGCGCGGGATCGTCGTCATCGTTACCCGAAAACGACTGGTGACGGCTGGCAATTCCTGACCCGCAATGTATTTGGTTCGGTCCCCGACGATTGTGACCTCGACGTAGTTGCCCTGACGCTTCACACCGCGCTTGAGCGGATCAACGAAGAACACCTGCGTTCGGGCTGAGTTCTCAATCGCTCCAAGCTCAGAGTTGAGCATTTCATCCCGAAACTTCGATAAGAGGGGCTCTTGCAGCATCGCTGCGGCCGCCTCGAACTGCTTGCGAGCGGTACCGGGCTGATACGTGGCGATCAGGTTAATATAGTCGTTTGCCACATTCACAAACTCGTTGTCAGGGATATCTTGTGCCGCGTAGATGCCCGGCATTGGCTTTGACGGAACCGTAAGGGTAATCTCTCGAGTAGACCACATGATCAGGGCAAATATGATTGCTATCGCCGTAGCGGGGATCTGAATAAGCGCCAACGAGCGCCACATGAGAGCCTGATCCTTGTAGTTCTCCCAGAGGCGAATAGTGTCGCTCTTGTCACGGCTAGCCGACAGCGACGTGTCCGCCACTCGGCCCTTCACAGTATCAGTGACATCTCGTACCTTTCGCATGTTACACTTCCTTAAAGCCTACAAAACCTACCGTCGTATCTCCTCGTCGCGCGGCTTATTCACAACCGTATCGAGTTCAAGCTGCATATAGAGACTCGTTTCTGCCAACCGGTGAAGCCTTCCGCCACTCCACCGTGGCTGCAAACGTGCCGGGGCAGGGATCCCGGGTGGCGCAAATCCTAGAGTGGTCATGATCAGGTTCATTACACCGCGCTCTTCATCGGGAAACTTCTTTCGAAGCGTTGCTAGAAAGAGTGTCGATCCGATCGCGATTAGGATTAGAAACGGCATGAAGTGCGCAGGTTTATCGACACAACTACTGGCCAACATCGCAGCCACAGCTCCCGCAAGCCACTCCATGAGTCGCGCCCCTGCAAAGCTCCAGTCTTCATTCAATGCTGGTATTACGTGTCCGTCATCCATAGTCCTCTAGCGCCTCAATTGGTAATCATCACTCCTTACTTCTTTGCTTCAGGTAAAAGTCTGGGATCCGCTGAAAATTTTATCCCTCCTTTCGTGGCTTTAGGCTGAGGATCGAGGACTCGCTCCAGGTCCTCGGCTCGATCAATCAGGGTGTTACGCCACTTCGAGGAATCAAGTAGCTCATCTGGTTTCGCTATCTTACGGGCTTTGTCGAATTCGTTGATGGAGGCGATCAGGAGGGCACGCGAGCGGGCATAGTGAGCCACCGCCTCCGCCGCCTCCGCCTGGCTCGCCTGCCCAAGGTTCGCGGACTCCGCCCGAGCCAAGGGAGCCCCGGCGCCAACAACAAACGCCATGCTTAGAACGGAAACAAGTCGCACTCTCATGATAACCCCTTAGAAACACCCACTAAATTCTGTCAGATCATGGTTGGTATGTACCCCAGCACCAAAAAAATGCGCGGCACATCACACTAACTATCCTGTAAAATCAGCATTATACCGATTATACCTACGGGCAGGGCGAAAGCCGCTGCCAGGGACCTACTCCCTTACTGGTTTAATATGAATCGATCCATTCCGGCCGTTTCCTAACGATCTAGGAAAAAATAGTGAGAGGCGTTGTACGAATTTTGGGCTGTCTTGCTTCAAGGGTGTCTAAGTCATACACTTTTCAAGTGGTTTTATGATTATGCGGTTGTAACAAGGGGTACTACGTGACTGAGAGTCTTCCGACGCCTGGCGGGAGGGATTTTGAATTCCTTCGTGCCTCTAAGCGCACGGGATACCTACATCTTGCTGTGCAATGGAGCCTAGCGCTTCTGGGGCTCGTCATCCTCGGGTTCACTGTGTCCTACGCCCTTCGCGTATACTCAAGTCACCCCGCGCCATCCCCCACCGAGATACGACAGGAGCTGATTGCTCTGCAGCAACCATGGGCGCAGTCCCTTCTGCACTCGTGGGATAGCTACCGCGGGTGGCTCAGTCGTCATGGCATCAAGGTTGAGCTTGACCTCTACGACGGCATCTCGACCATGGTCATTGAGAGTGCGCTACAGTCGAATGCTGCCTCAACTCCAGTAGAGGACCTCGGTCGGTTGGGACGAACCTACCTCGCGATTCATGCTGGCCTCGTGCAGTTACTCTTCCTCGTTTTTGCGTCGCTGCGAATCTGGATCGTTGCGCTCGCATTTGCCTTCTACGCAGGCTTGCGGTCGTGTCGCCCGTACGTCGAGGATGATGCTCTCGGACAGATGGGAAATGGTCGTCTCTTTTATTCAGGGGTACGGGCTGGCCTCGACAAACTTTCATCGAATGGGGCACCGGATGTACAGATCCGGGGCTTTGCATGCCCACAGATGGCAACGAGTGCCGAAGCCCAAGCATCTCCGCTGTGGCGCACGCTCACTACATACGGCGCTGGGAATTCCACCAATGAAGCTCTCGTCAGAGCCCTCGTACGAAACGGCGCAGTCACCTCGTACGTTCCCCTTGTTGAAGAGGATGCCCTACACGCGCAACATTTTGCTGGCGGGACGCTTGAGCAAAACACAACGTACCTTGTTCGAGCCGCACTCGCTCTCCACCACGCGTACGCAGATGGTGACTACAGTGGCGAGTCTGTTTTTCGCAAGGAGCAACCCGGAACGCGGCCGTTTGACTCCAAGTCGTATGCAGACGAGGTACAACGGTCGTTTCACTCCGTGCTCTCACCATCGATGCGAAAGGAACTCGGTGCGATACCGGCAGAAGAGGTGGCAACCGCGGTGCTGGCGCTTGAGAGTGGTAAGATCCTAGCACACTCGTTTGAAGGAGGTCGGTGGACTCGAAAATCGAACTTCCCGCACTTAAGTGCGCGCGCCGTGCTGCACTCGATGGTTGAGTATCCAAAGGATTACTCATTTGAGTCCCGAAATCGGATTCGACGAGCGCTGATCTACGCTGCCCGTAAAAGTGCCTTTGCTCCCGTTCGGATGCCAACGGACATGACCGATGATTGCTGGGTTCTGCGACAGTGGATGGAGGTTCTCCTCTCGTGTCCGCATGAACTAAGTGGCGTGGCGCATGAAGTCGAGCTCGTTGGTATTGTTCGCGAGAGTCATGTCGCATGGTGTAGCGAATTTTTTTCAAGCGAGCGGGTTCTGTCGCCGAGCTCTAGTGGCAGTCTCTTTTCAACACCGACGGATCTTCTTTTCGTTCCGGTGCCGATCATCATCGAGATTATGCGTCGAGTTGTTACTCGTTCAACGATCGAGCGGCTCCATCTCCTGCTTGATCGCGTTGGCGCTCAACAGCGCCTCAATGGACTTCACTCAGACGAAAGCGATGCCGGCCCAACCGAGCAGCTCTCGTTTGATCGCATACCACTTGCCCCGTCCCGCACCGAGCTGGAGGCGCTTGCGACTCTCCACCAACTACCGGTTCCGGATCTCCATGACTGGCTCGCGCTGCGGGTGATCTTATCATCATACGGGTGGCTCGCGAGTCGCGTTGGAGACTACTCCGTGCCGAGCACCTCCGTGATATTGACGGTCTTCAAAGCAGATCGCCCCCTCGTTAACATGAACGAACTCGGTCTTCTTGGACGCTCAGGAATGGTTCCACTACGAGGATCGAAGCTTATCAATCGTTGGGGCAGGGGATGGAGCAGTCGCTTCACATACGTCAGAAAAGCAACCATGGCAGAGAGCCGGGATGATTTCGAGAAGCTTCTGAAAGGAATCGAGGACGTTGAACCGACCGATGAAGAGGGTGCAATACAACAGAGCACAGTTGTTTCGTAAAGGGCAGAATGGGAACGGATGGCACGCGACTACAAACGAACCGATTATGGCGCCAAGCAAGAAGAGGAGATCCGGTCACTCCTCTACAAGGGCGCATCTGCATCGTTAGGAGCGATCGGCGCCGCATGCTTACCGGCACTCGCAGCAGCCAATCCGAGCCTCCTCTGGGCACTCGGGATGGTACCGGCTGCTGCGCTTGGTATGGGTGCCTACCAACTCGCCCGCCAACAGGCCCTTGAGTTTGAGCGCCAGCGCGAATCGACTCTGCGTGGGGGACGTGAGGTACTGGGATCTCCTCCCAAACGCGAGTGCCTCGGGTCAGCAATTGAAACCGCTCGTGCAAAAAACAAAAAGATGATCGACCGCTACCTGGTAGGCTTCGAACTCGAATCGGGCGAGCCTCTTTGGGTCGATGATGACGAAATCTGCACCCACGGAGCGGTCTTTGCGAAAACAGGTGTTGGAAAGACACTCTGGCTGGAATCGCTAATCTTTCAGCAGATGGCGCGTGGTCGAGCTAGTGGATGCACCTTTATCGATGCCAAACGCGACTCTGCTACCTTGGCACACATTATCTTAATGGCGCTCGTTACCGGCCGTATTGAGGACCTCGTCGTTATCGATCCCTTTGAGCCCGTCCATGCCTACAACTTCGTGATGACCAATCAGCGTGCAGACGTAAAGGCCCGTAAAGTTCTGCGCGCCGGCCTCCCTCCGACATCGGACCAGAGCACAACCAAGCACTACGACCGACTGGCTGCGGACTCAATCTACCGGATGGTTCGCGCCATGGAAAGCTTTGGCCTCGCCTGGTCGATGCGCGACATCGCAGTATCGCTCTCAGCGTTCCAGCTCGCGTATCCCCACATGCGAAACATGCTCAACAAAATCGGGGCCCGGCAGGCAATGGTTGAGCTCGGACACTTGGCGTCAAGTTACCGCAGTGTAAAAGGGGTTCTCGATACGGCTCGGATCACCGATAATCTACGTGGTATCGCCTCGGAGTTACACGCAATCTCCGGCAGTGCTGCGGGGGAGATCTTCTGCACGAAGTACACGGATCTTGTGCTTACTGATGCGATCCTCAGGGGGAAGATTATTTACTTCATGCTTCCCCGACTCGAAGAGGCCGAGAGCGCGGCTCGAATGGTAAAAGTATTCCGGGAGGACCTAGAGGTCTCAATCGGAGAGATCACCTCGTCCCGGGTCCACAACCTGGAAGACCCGCACCTGGTTATCATCGATGAGGGCTCTTCAACCTTTGGTCCAACGTGGGCTAACCTCTTTGAGCTTGCTCGCCGCGGTCGATTCGCGCTCCTCTTCGGCGCCCAATCCACGGGTGGTCTTACCGATGCCGCCATGGGACTGAGCGAAGCATTCTATGAACGGGTAATGGCGAACGTAAATCTTAAGGTAATGATGCGTATCGGTGACAATCGCACCGCCGCCGACATGACGGAGTGGTTTGGAAAGATCACCTCGACCCGAAAATCTGTTGGAGCTGGCGTTACCTCCGGTGTCTCAAGCAGCCTCCTCAAAGGCAGCCTCGATCTCTCGTCGCGACGCACAGGTGGCGAGTCGCAGACGGTCAGCTACTCAGAGGACGAGGAGGATCTCGTGAGTACGGAGGAGCTAAAACA
Organism: Bdellovibrionota bacterium; assembly: GCA_044344945.1. Lineage (GTDB taxonomy): Bacteria > Bdellovibrionota_C > UBA2361 > UBA2361 > OMII01 > OMII01. Next base: position 16,069 of record JBIJBZ010000054.1, read on the forward strand.
CGAGATGTCAGCCGAGAAGGGTCTGGCCTGGTTTGACCTCGGAAATGGTAAAATAGTGAAGGGGAGATCCTTCTGGTTTAACGCCTCGATTCCAGACACGTGGGAAGGTCGCGAGTTCATCGTCAATCCCGAACGGTTTGAAGTCGACGAAATCGGGCTCGCTGATTGGGTTGATGAGCAGATCCTCTCCCAGGAACAGGAGGAGACCTCTGCCAAATTTGCAACAAAACCGAAGCCTGAACAGCCACTTCCTACGGAGCGCCGACCCACCGAGTCGACGAAAACCCCAACCCCAAGTAGCACGCAAACACCGGAGCCGCCTGGCTCTTTTAAGCTCGGAGCGATGCCCCGCGGAGGCCGTATTCGGGGCAGCGTTACCGCCATAAGTAAGCCGACGACCACGTCAACGCTGCAGCGCGAGGGCGGTCCTGAGTCTAAATCAACACAGCCACAATCATCGGAACAGAATGGTGGGGGTACCGAGCCGCAGGATCCCCCTTCGAATGGGGGTGGCAAGGGACCTAAGACCGGGCCGATGCGTTTTAGAAAGTAGCTGGGCTACACGAAGTTGTTGCCTTTGGACGACGAGATTAGTATCGTTAGGCATAACACGATTCTGTTGGTGTTTGTTGTTGTTTACCAAGAATCACGAGCGGCGCCGGCGGTTTGTGCCCTCAATACCTAAAGATTACGCGAGGAACAAACGACACCTCTCTAGGGTCTCTAAAAGGCCTGCGAGAGGGGCTGAGGTTATAGCAAAAGAGAAGGGGTTTTATGTATCGCGGCGGAGTTACATTTTCGATCAACAAGTCTTTCGGACGTCTACAGCTCGTCCCTGAGCCAGACGGCCTTCGTCTCTACTACATCCCGATTGTGAGCGGCGCAGAGTCACCGGGCGCACCGGGAAGCCTCGACATGCTCCTACCGATCGATGCAATCGGAGGCCTGTGGGCGACAACGCGAGCGTTCCTCTACGGCGTTGAGTCGCTCGACGAGAACGTGATCCTCCAGAGTGGTGAGGTAGAAAGCGAATCAGATACCCTCATCAAGCTCTATCGAGATAAGCCTCGCGGCCAGCAAGGCAAACTCAGTGGCGAAGAGACCTGCTGGCTTCGAATTGTGACGGGACGTACTGAAGAGGAGCGTCGCCGGATCAAGCTCGGACCCCGTGATCTTCTCTGCCTTGAGCTTGCGTGCAACTCGGTCATGGTCCTCTCGGGAGAAGCGGGCACTCATCGACCGGCTCTCGTTGAGCAGCTCTAAGCTTGACCGCACATCCGGATCAGACAGACGCCTATCGTATATTGAAGCCCTCGGGGGCCACATTCGGCCTTACTCCCGCTCTCGATCCCTGATTCACAAGAGACCCGCCTATTCGTGTAGTCATTCTACGGCGTGGTGGAGTGACTAGATGTGGCCCGCAGATATTCGATTTCGGCAGCTTGAGAATCCCCGAGCGCGGTATACATGCAGCCCAGATAGCTGGACAGCGTCGAATATGAACTCGCATTCTCCTCATGTGCTCGAAGGGCCTTGATATACACTATAGCTGCCATGATTTCGGGTGGCTTTAGTTCGAGATGAACTTTCCATAGGCGATCGCAGTGCTCTCGCAACTCAGCACGACCCATGGTCCGAAGTATCAGACGACCTACCACCTCATGGTATTCTGCCATCTCAACCCGATTTACGATCGCCCCCAAAGATTCGGTCAGATCCGACTCGAGCAGAGCCTCCATGAGCCCAGGTGATGATTTCACCGTATCCACTTCGGAGACGTTATTCAGGCTAGCCTGCCACACTGACAGATCTCTCTCAGCAATTACTATCTCGGGTGGAACGGGGCCTTTCACAGATTCCTCATGAAATGCCGCGATGTTGGCTCTAAGCTCCTGGCCCTCCTGCGCCAATTCCGGCAGGCTACGCGCG
>JBIJBZ010000198.1:0-5405 GCA_044344945.1 Bdellovibrionota bacterium
TCACCATCTTAGGAACATCATCCGCGTCGACTATCGTAAAGAGGCATGGCTCTGCCTCTGCCCACTCGGCGACCCCATGCGACGACTCCCCATCCTTGAGAGGGTAGCATCCCCCGCATACCGCTCGGACACTCATGTTCCACACAACCCGCTCACGACCAAAAAGCCCCACAAGCATTCGAAACAATTGAGCCTCAACAAGGGACATCTCAGACATACGAAAAGGTTCCTACACGCACCGACTTTAGTATTACAGAACCGCGTCGCAACAACAAATTGTTAATGTCGTCATCAACTCCAAGGACCTCCGGCGGCATCGTCGACAGACGCCCGTTTTTTTGGTCTAATACTGGAATGGCTCTTCTCGATATCAAGATCGCTCCGGACCCGGTTCTCCGCTCACCAACACAAGCAGTCACGGCCTTTGATATGGGTCTTCATACCCTTCTCGATGACATGTTCGAAACGATGGTCGCAAACAACGGCATCGGGTTGGCAGCCCCCCAAGTGGGGGTGCTCAAACAGGTCGCAATCATCGACATCTCCGGCGACTATGTTGCGCAACCGGCGATTATCCCTGCTCCAAACGTGACGCCTGCCGATCATACGCACAAGCAGAGACTCGAATTAATAAATCCGACTATCACCTCCGGTATCAACCGCGTAACCTCTGAGGAAGGATGCCTCAGTATTCCCGACTTTCGAGACTCCATCCCTCGGTTCGACGTGGTCACCGTAACTGCTCACGACAGGCTCGGTCGACAGTTCTCGCTCTCGGCGGAAGAATTGCTCGCATACGCCATCCAGCACGAAGTCGACCACCTCAACGGAGTACTCTTCGTCGATCACCTCAGCCGCTTGAAGAAGACCTTCTTTAAAAAGTGGGCAATCAAGAATCTGGGTAGCGCAGATGTCTAGAGACCATACCCCCGACACGGTCGTGCTTTTCTTTGGCACGCCACAGTTCTCCGTACCAACTCTTGAAGCACTCATACACGAGAAGGGTGTTCGTGTAGGTGCGGTGATTACTCAACCGGACAGAGCCGCAGGTCGTGGAGGACGAATTCAAACCTCACCGGTCAAGCAAAAAGCGCTTGAGTTCGGCATCCCGGTTTTTCAGCCTACATCGCTGCGCAAGGAATTCCCGGCCCTCAAGGGAACACTGGAAAAGATCGGACCGTTCGATGTCGGCGTTGTTATCGCGTTCGGGCAGATACTACCGAAGGAAGTGCTCGACTTTCCCCACCACGGTTGTATCAATATTCACGCATCACTGCTTCCGCGTTGGAGAGGTGCGGCCCCTATTCATCGTGCGATCGAAGCGGGAGATCCCACCACCGGAGTCTGTTTGATGAAGATGGATATCGGCCTCGATACCGGTCCAGTTTATTCTTCACTAACAGTGCCGATCCTCTCAACAGATACGACCCAGATACTACACGATCGATTAAGCAACGATGGGGCTACGCTGCTGGTTAAAGAACTCCGCGAAATTCTGGAAGGTCGCCGCACTGCGATCCCACAACCAAGCGAGGGCGTCACGTATGCAGACAAAATTACAACAGCTGAGTGTAAAATTGATTGGAACAAAAACGCGGAAGTGATAGCTCGATCTATTCGAGCTTTTTCTCCACACCCGGGCAGCTTCACAGAGCTACAATCGAAGCGACTCAAGATCCTAAAGGCCCGACCATCCGTGTCGGATTCAAAGTCCACCGCCGGAACCGTTCTCACCTCGACCGCTGATACATTCAGCGTACAGTGCGGGGACAGAACGCGCCTTCTGATTGACGAGGTGCAGCTTGAAGGCAAAAAAAGGATGGAAATCGGTGATTTCTTGCGCGGCGTTTCGATTCCTTCCGGCACCAGATTCACGTATTAATAAACCTTGCGCGAGTAATTTTCTTTCAAAAATACCTGGCGCAGGGTTTGTCATCTAACCCGCATTTTTCATGAAACTGCTTCGCGAGAGCGCCGAGAGTGGTGATTGTTCGGGCCCGAAGGGCGAATTCAACTAAGTATCTGCAGGGCGGAATCGTATCGAGATACCTTCCGGTCTGAGATAGTCTTTTGGACCGAAAAAGCTCCATTATCGGCGCTCGCAGTAGCAGGCTTCATGAAATATGCGGCCAGCTCCGCTCACGGACGCCGAGTGCACAGATATCCACGACCCCAAATGATCTGGACCGCGGAGCTTCTAGCTCCGCATTTTTCATGACACTGCTTCGCGAGAGCGCCGAGAGTGGTGATTGTTCGGGCCCGAAGGGCGAATTCAACTAAGTATCTGCAGGGCGGAATCGTATCGAGATACCTTCCGGTCTGAAAATAGTATCTGGGACCGAAAAAGCACCATTATCGGCGCTCGAAGTATCAGGCTTGATGAAATATGCGGGCTAGCTACCGGTTTTACCTTTTTCGTAGACGAAACAACTGAACGGCGAAATCAACCAAGCGGAGGGCAACCCGACACCCCATCACCATAGATCGCTATCCGACGCAGGCTACTTTCACCTCCACTCGATCTGGCAATCCTCATTATGCGGATTATTGGGCTGACTGAGTGGATGAGGAGTTGGCTCATTCGCGAAAGCCTTGGTGTCGGGAATTCCGAGCCGTCGATTGACCAAAAGCAGCTCGAAAACCCAACCAGGCATCGGCCAAGACCTCCAGTCACAGGTAAAATTGTTGATGTGGACATCGACAATATAAAAATGCTGCTTGAGTCTCTCTAACAACGCTCGATATTCCGCAAGCGACACTCCATGAAACTCGATCGACATCTGATCGATTAGGGCGAGTTGATGATCTGGCGTCGCAGCCAGAGACTCCCATTCAGCGCCCTCAACATCCATCTTCATGACGATGCGCTTGTTTTCGTCTCCATTTCGCCTGATTTGCGTCACCATGCTGTCGAACGGGCGCCCATCAACAACCTGCGTGCTGGCTCCGATACATTCCGGATGAAAGGTGAAGTCTCCACCGCTGCAAACCGGCTTTGTGGTATTAAAGCAATCGTACTGGTGAACTTTGAGGTGATACTGACGGGAGATCTCGCACCCCCATTCGTCTCGACCATCAATACCGTATGAGTAAGCCACCTGGGCCTGATTGAGTAGGTTTGCGCACATGAGATACCCACCATCGTTCATTCCGCCGAAACGTTGCATAGTGCAGTTAGTCAGCCGGACCGGTCGTACGACCGCAAGCAGTGACTCACGACTGAGCATGGCCGGTCGTAGCCAGCAAACATAGAATACCCCTAACATCGAGACCAACAGTATCGAGGTTACGGCCCAGCCGAACCTTGATAAACACAGCTTTAACTTCATACAGACACTAAGAAATATGGATGCATTGTGCAGACCGGCAACCTTGAGAATAGTAACACCAGTTGTTCGTTCACAAGACGTTACTGTGGATTCACTAGCCCCCACCGTACCATCCCGCCGTCTCAGCTCTTTCGTCTCTGAGACCGCGCACAGAAGTTCGATCGAAGCAAATGCGAACCCCTACTGTTACGCACAGGAAATGTCCGCTAACCACTTGACATCATTAACACTAAGCACCAGCGCGCGGTCCCTGAGACGAGCAACTGATGGCGCTTTGGGCAGTTGGAAAGACATCAACTTGAAGCAAAAGGGCGTCAGGCCACCACCGCTCTTTGTGTAGCCATCAAGGTCTCAACCGACACCGCCGAGCTCTCCCGCGCCCGGTAGCGTTGCATCTCAACGGTCTTGGTATCCCCCTGACGCGCAGAGACAACCACTCGCATCGGTATTCCCAACAGATCCGCATCGGAGAACTTTATTCCCGCTGAAACGTCGCGATCATCAAACAGCACCTGAGCCCCAGAGTCGGTGAGCTCCCTGTAAAGAGCCTCAGCACGCCCCTTTGTTACATCATCAGACCCGATCTGGATCAGGTGATACCCATACGGAGCCACACTCGTCGGCCAGAGAAGCCCTGCCTCATCGTGATACACTTCAGCTATCGTTGCCACCGTTCTGCCTATGCCGATCCCGTAACACCCCATGAAGTACGGCGTCTTGGCACCAGTCGATGCCGTAAAACACGCACCCTGCATCCGCTCCGAGTACCATGTGCCAAGTTGAAAGATATTTCCAACTTCGATCCCCCGTCGCTCCCGCAGCACGGCTCCGCCACCTTCTCTGCAATGACCATCTTGAGCCACTGCAATATCAGCCAGGGTATCAACGGTGAAGTCCCTTCCGTACTGAACATTAATCGTATCACGGTGCCATTCATCAGCTCCTGTTATGAAATTTCTCACCGTTGTAAGAGATAGGTCTCCAATAGACCTAAGCTTGAGCCGCAGAGGCGAGACGAATCCAATAACACTCCCCAGCTCCGATACCTCTGCCTCTGTTGCAAGTCGCAACGCCGCGCATCCTGCCGCCTTTAATAGCTTCTCCTCCGAGATATCAAGGTCGCCCCGCGTGCAGACCACGATTCGCTCTCCAGCCTCGGTTACATAGATGAGCGTCTTTATCTGACGCCACGCTGCTTCCTTGTACAGTGCCACCCCGTCATCAATTGTCGGGCCCCGCTCGGCTGTTACTATCCGGAGATCGCGGATTGGCTCATCACGGTTCATTACCTCACGCTCAAAGGTAGCAACATCCTCATGAGCCGCATACGAACCATCTTCAGCAACAAGGTAGCGACTCTCTCCGATCGAGTGCTCAACGATCAGCTCGTGCGCATAGTCTCCGCCCATGTAGCCGTTTCCAGATGCTACAAGCTTTGCAGAGAGGCCCAATCGTTCAAAGATCCGTTGATAGGTCACTCCCATCGTACGGTAGTGCGCCTCAAAATCACTCTTCGAGGCGTGAAATGAGTATGCATCCTTCATGAGGAACTCGCGCGCCCGAAGCAAACCGCCCCGAGCGCGGAGTTCATCTCGAAACTTCGTTGAGAATTGGTAGATCGCAACCGGCAGATCACGCTCAGAGAGTGAGAACTGTCTCACCAAGGCCACTATCATCTCTTCAGCGGTACCACCCAAAACAAATGACCGGTCGCTCCGATCTCGCACCTGCATTAATTCAAAAGAGACACTCTCCGTGCGACGGGTCTCCTCCCAAAGCTCCCGCGGATGGAGAATCGGCGCGAGCATCTGTTGATACCCCGATGCCTCCATCTCCTCTCGAACAACGTGACACACCCGCTCCTGGACCCGGAGACCGAGCGGGAGCTGATAAAATCGCCCCGCTCCTGATTCACGGATGAATCCCCCGCGAATCAAAAACTCATGTCCGCGAGAACGAACATCTTGTGACACCGAACGAATTGATTTTCCAAATAGCTTTGAATAGCGCATACATACTCCACGAGAAAACTGTAAGGTATAGTTACGTTGTTGATAGATGAGAGCCGTTGCCAGC
>JBIJBZ010000225.1:0-4611 GCA_044344945.1 Bdellovibrionota bacterium
GTTGTGGACGGCGCGGTTTTTGGTGGAAGTACGCGCGACGAGATTCCCGGTGGTATTCGGGGCGAAATTCGAGTTGCCGTTCCTCCGTCGGAACTAGCTGAAGCCTCATTCTCAAAGACCGAGAGTATCGAGTCGATCGTTCTCCGAAATGTGAGGTACGGTCCGTTGAGGATTGACGAGATTGCTTTTCCTGTGGGTGCCTTCTCGATCGTGCAGGGATCAGTGGGCGTTGGAAAATCACTGCTTCTTAAGACTATTGCAGAGCGGTTCACGAAGCGCAGAAAAAATGCCCACCTGACGGCGTTTGGTAGCATTAAGCGGTGTCATGCGCTCTGTGAAGCTGTGCCTCACGATGGAGTGGTGCTCGAGCTACTCGGGTTGTCGACTCAGTTTGCAGAGGAGATTGCCCGTACGAAGCAGGCTAAGCGTTCGGGATTACTTGCGCAGGATCTTGAGCTTCGCACCTCTTCGTACCGGTGTGGTGAGTGTAGCGGTGTCGGCACCACTTCCGCTGGCACACTGTGTAGTCAGTGTGAAGGGGCACTCTTTGATTGGCGCGTTTCGGGTCTTGAGCTCGGCGGTGTTTCGGTTGCTTCCGTCCTTCAGAAATCTTTCTGCGAGCTGAAGGGGATGTTCTGGGCGAGTGATCGGTTGTCATACCTAATAGGTCAGTTTCCGAGTCAGTATACCTCACAGCTTCGATTGAGTACGCCGGTTGCCGCGCTGGCGCCGGAAGTTCGGAGATTCCTGCGAATCTGGGGTCATCTGATCGGAGTTGCCGCACGGTCGCATGATTCCAAGCGTGCTGTGCTCAAGGGGGACCTGGTCCTGGTCGATGGTCCTGGTCCGTTGGTGGCATCGCATCTCTCCGAGGTTTCACGAGTTTTGCGGGAGTTAATTGCTGCGGGGGCTACGGTGATTGGGGCAGGATTGGCTGAAAGTCTCGAATCTCAGTGCTCTTCTGTGGTACGGTTGGCGCTCAGCGCAGGGGTAGACCGCGCAGCGCACGAAACCCTTGATACCCGGTACGCTCGTGTGTCCGGTCTATCGGTTTGCTGACGCTAAGGAAGATACGCATGACTACAGAGCGCAAATTAACCAGACAAGAGATTAAGGATATTCTGTATCGTCGCCGATACGCGATCCCGAACGCGGTCACGGTTGGTAACATGTTTTGCGGCTTTCTGGCGATCATGTACGCATCCTCGGATCGTCTGGAAAAAGCAGTAGTAGCGATCTTGATTGCGATACTGCTTGATGGGTTGGATGGTCGTGTAGCGCGGCGACTGAACGCAACCTCAAAGTTCGGGGTCGAATTTGATTCGTTCTCTGATGTAGTTTCGTTTGGTCTTGCTCCAGCGGTGATGATGTATCACTGGGCCTTTCAAAAAAGTGCTGACGAGGTGGGCGTTGCGGTCACGTTTCTGTATGCGCTCTGTGCAGCAAGTCGCCTTGCCCGTTTTAATATCTCAGCTGAGAACCTCAAGAGCTTCTCCGGTTTGCCGACTCCAGGAGCCGCAGCTTTTATGGCGGCTGTCATAAATACAAGTCCCCACGTGCATGAGGGGTACGGGCTCATCCCGGTTGCGCTTGCGGTCACCTTGTCGGTGGCATACCTGATGGTCTCGACGGTTGAGTTCGCAAGTATCAAAAGCTTTAAGATTACCGGTGTGAAGATGCGTGTGCGTCTTTTAATCGGAACGGTGATCGTGCTCGTCTGGAAAGATCCCGGCCTGGGGCTCCTCATTCTTTCCGGTGTATATGTCTTGAGTGGACCGTTCTCCGTTGTTCGCCCCTACCTGCCCCGATGGCTCGGTGGAGGTCATATTCGAATGTCTGGGAAAGCAGATGTGAGTGGAGACACGAGTGCGAGTGTTGCCAACTATAAGGTTGGGAATTAAAGCGGGCCCTTCGCAAATGCTCAGCTTGCCACTCACGGAGATGCCGCCGCGCTGCCTATGCAGCGGGCTTTATCGTGTAAATGTTGATTGGGAAGAGGTTTAGCCAAACCTTCGTGCAATCAAGGTTCTCCACCTCTCCTGAGTAGCGCAGAAACTTGTTTACTTCCGAAACTCGCGCGCGCCTTTCCGGTGCGCCTACGGCCTGGTTGAACTGTCGCGCTCCGATGTACTCGTAGTAGGTCATCAACGTGTGCGGTGTGCTTAACTGACGAAGCCTTGCAAAGATCGCTTGAACTGTATCCAGGTCGAAATTAACGAACGGGAGAGCGCAAACGATGATGTCGTAAGGCGCCCCGAGCGGGAGATCTTGAGCTGCTCCTTCAAAGAAATTCACCTGACCGCGGCGATTTTGGAACGCGGGTTCCTTCTCGAGGGTCTCCTTTAGAAGCTTCATAAAGCGCGGGTTGATCTCACAGATGGTGAGGGTATCGCCTGGTTGAAGCTCTCGGATAATCGGTATCGTAACCGAGCCGGTGCCGGGGCCCAGCTCTAGAATCCTCTTGGGGCCGCGATCGGGCTCCCGCAGTGGAGTTATGAGAGCATGCGCAGCCCATTTTGAAGTCGGAAAACAAGCGCCGGTAGTTTTGAACTCAAGTAAAAACTCGCGCAGGAATACCAAGTTTTCTTTCAGCATGTGTACAATCCTGTCCCCAAGAAAGGGTTCATGAGGGATGTTGCTCATTTTCCATCCCCCAATTCCTCAGCCAGAACTATCGGCGTTATGCCCCGTTTCGGCATCGCTGTGCCTTGAGTTTTACGAGAGCCGCCAAACAGACTCAAGTATACGCAATCACAGCGCCGTAATGTAGTGATCTGACAGCATTTGGTCCAGACCCTAGCCCATATTTTGCGAAAACCTCCCACAACTCGGGCGGCCCCGAGGGTATTGGGCTGGAAAAAACACTCCAACCACCAGATACCAGAGTATGAGAGCAAAGCTATGTGGTGGATCACGGGTTTTTGACTTGGATGATTCACGAAATACTCCTTTCATAATACTCGAAAGTTTCCGAAGATGGCTGAACATTTGGGGTCTTTTTCTCGACGTTGACCTAAAAAGCCGTTTGGTTTTGGGGGTCTAGAGGGATTTGAGTCAGAGAGGGGTTAGGCATGCAAGCGGGTGAGTTGTGGGGGCGTTTTAAGGATCGGCTAATTTTCGACCCCGCGAGTGGGTTCGCCCTCGATACGAGTCGACTTACCTTTGACGACGCGTACCTGGGACGCTTAGAGCCGAAGATGCAAGCTGCCTTTGACGCCATGGAAAAGCTTGAGGCGGGAGCCATCGCCAACCCAGATGAGAACCGGATGGTAGGGCACTACTGGCTTCGCGCTCCGGAGCGTGCGCCTTCGCGGGAAATTCGGACGGCGATAACCGATACCATTTCAAAGATCCAGGAGTTCGCTGCGCGAGTTCACCGTGGTGACATTGCCCCGGCGCCAGGTAAGAGGTTCACACATGTCCTCGTAGTCGGTATCGGTGGCTCGGCTCTTGGGCCTCAGTTCGTAAATCAGGCGCTCCATTCGGTGAGCGATCCGATGACGGCAAGCTTCTTTGACAACACCGACCCAGATGGAATGGCGAAAGTTCTCTACGCGAATCCGGCGCTCGCATCGACCCTGGTGATAGTGATCTCGAAATCGGGAGGGACGAAGGAAACTCGTAACGGACAACTGGTTGCCAAGGCTGCCTTCGAGGCGGCCGGGCTCAAGCATAGCAATCATTTCGTGGCAGTCACTGGAGAAGGAAGCGAGCTCGATAAAGTAGCTATCGCGGAAGGATGGTTGGCGCGGTTCCCGATGTGGGATTGGGTTGGTGGGAGAACCAGCGAGTTCAGTGCAGTTGGGTTGCTCCCGATGGCGCTGCAAGGGTTTGATATCGAGCAAGTTCTGCGTGGTGCGGCGGCGATGGACCTTCTGACCCGGAGTAGAGAGACGAAGAAAAATCCGGCCGCGATGATGGCGCTAGGGTGGTACCACTGTGGCTGCGGCAAAGGCTCCAGAGATATGGTCGTTCTTCCGTACAAGGATCGGCTGGACTTGTTCAGTAAGTACCTCCAGCAGCTTGTGATGGAGAGTCTGGGCAAAGAGCTCGATTATTCCGGTGCGGTGGTCAATCAAGGTATCGCAGTGTATGGGAATAAGGGTTCCACCGATCAGCACGCATACGTGCAACAGCTTCGAGACGGAGTTCACAATTTCTTCGCCGTCTTTGTTGAGGTTCTGCGAGATCGTTCACCGAAAACGGTGCCAAGCCCATCACTGAAACGCTTCGACGCTGAGTCTTTGGAGGTAGAGCCAGGTGTGGTCAGTGGCGATTACCTTGCTGGATTTTACCTCGGCACTCGGCAGGCGCTCTTTGAGAAGGGACGGGAGAGTATTTCGGTAACGGTGCCCGAGGTGAGCGAGTTCTACGTTGGGATGTTGATAGCCCTCTTCGAGCGCGCAGTCGGTTTGTACGCATCGCTTGTGAATATCAATGCCTACCATCAACCGGGTGTGGAGGCTGGTAAGAAGGCAGCGGCGGCAGTGCTCGCTCTACAGGCCGAAGCATTCTCATATCTTCGATCTGCGCGGAGTAGTTTGTCGGTGGAGGAGGTTGCTGCGGGGCTCAAAAAGCCTGATTCGGTCGAAATTCTCTTTAAGATATTCC
>JBIJBZ010000200.1:0-5320 GCA_044344945.1 Bdellovibrionota bacterium
TCCCGCGGGCCATCGCTATAATGCTCCCCACATCAGTTAAGTTAGCTGGAAGCACCACGGTGCTGCTCTTCTGAGCTATCTTTCCGAACTGGGGCAGATACTCCTCGGCGATACGAAGCTCCATAGCGAGCTTTCCACCCTCTCCTTGTAAGGAGGCTCCCACTAATCGCAATCCCTCGGCAGTAGCCCGTGCCACTTCAAGGATAGCCTCTGCCTCGCCCTTCGCAGTGTTCACCTGCGCCATCATGCGAGCCTCTGATTCCTTGATCTGTCGCTGCTTCTCACCTTCGGCATTATTGATAGCACCGTCACGTTGTCCCTCAGATGCTAAGATGGCAGCCCGCTTTTCGCGCTCGGCCTTCATCTGCTTCTCCATCGCAGAGATGATCTCTCTCGGCGGAGTGATATTCTTGATTTCATAGCGAAGAACCTTTACACCCCATGCCTCTGCCGCTTTATCAACCTCGGCGACAACGTTGGCATTAATGTGCGCCCGAGCTTCGAAGGTCTTATCAAGCTCAATCTTTCCGATCTCGCTTCGCAGAGTTGTCTGTGCCAACTGCACAATACCGAAGAGGTAGTCGTCGATACCATACGAAGCCGATTGAGCGTCAATGACCCGAACGTACACGACGCCGTCCACTGCGACCTGCACATTATCGCTCGTGATACAGACCTGCTCCGGAATATCAATCACCTGTTCTTTAATTGAGTGCCGATATCGCACGGCATCAAAGTACGGAATCAACACGTGGAATCCGGCGTCCAGAGTAGCGTGGTACTGTCCCAAACGCTCCACGACGTACCGCATCTGCTGCGGCACAATCACTGCTCCCTTGAAAATGGTGAGCACTACAAGAAACAGAGCCGCTAGTATCACTATTTGAAACATATATTCCTCTCTTTCTACTCCTTGAGTTCGTGAAGATACTTACATACGCGAGGACTTGTGGGGAGTAATTTTATGGGTCTTCGACGTTTTTAGTGGGTGCTTTTTGATGATATCGGGCCGTTCACGTGCAGCTGCTCGTGCACTTAAGAACCTCGCTTTGAGGCGGAGCCTCAGCGGGTTATGCCGTAACTCTGCCCGCTACTACCCACTAATTCCGTCGATAAGCCAATTTTATTACTGCGTAACAGATTACAATTACTTGCCGGATTCTCACTCATACGACCAAGCCATACGGGCTAATGGCGTCGCTTGACGCGCAAGGTAATCCCCTCCGCACTAGTGACTACTACTTCACTCCCCGTCGGAATCATCGCAGAGTCAACGTTCTCAAGCCGCCACTGAACACCCCACAACTCACCCGAGCCGTGCTGGCCTGGCGCAATGTCACTGGTAACGGTGATAACCCGTCCTATCACTTGCCCCGGCTGGGCTCCTCTCTTAAAGAAGACCCGCCGCAGCTTGTCCCCGAGTCCGACCCACACAAGAACCGCCACGAGACAGAAGAGCGCAGATTGAGCAATCCATGAATCGACAAGCCCCGTAGCCGCAGTTACCCCGACAAGGATCCCTGCCACCCCCAGAATAAAGAGATAGAAGCCACTCGGAATAAAAAGCTCAACTGCAATCAGCCCGAGCCCCACAATCAACCATATCCACGGTGCCATATACACTCCTAAACCCGGTGATTTATTCCCCCAACGCCGTTATCCGACTCGGCACCATGCTAGGCTGCAAGTCATCTTGAGTAAACGGGAAAATGGCGAGTGATAGCCGCCGAAAACACCCTCTTTTACTCATCTGGCTTCTGGAAACGAGTCTGGCGAACCGAAAGCAGGCCGAAGGTCGCTCCCCAGAGCGGGCGTAGCGAGGTCACACGGATAAGGAGTTGATGACTCCGGATCTTCTGCACCCGCCGCACTTCAGAAAAGGTTGGGAAAAAGACCACCATCGATACGAAGCGCATGACTGCAGAGGCCACAAACAGGACCAAGAAACGGGACTCATCGACGAATATTGCAAATGGCCTACTCGCTCCGGGGGGAAGTCGCGTTGCCATGTAACCGCCAACTGTGGAGCCCAGGAATACCAGCGCGCCGTTGATGATCGCCTGGTACGCAAAGCACCGCGCGCGCTTCGGCGCCGAAACCGCGTCAAAGACGAAGTTGGCGGCTGCCAGGTTGAATCCTGCCCAAAAGACACCACTGTAAAGCTGAATAAAGATTACAAACCAGAAATTGGAGGAAACAAGCCACAGAAGCGGATTCACGGATACGAACAGGCCGCAGATCTTCATAATCTGACGATTGCCGAATTGGTCGCTTAACTTCCCCCATGATCGCATGACCACAAACTGCGCGACGACCACCGATGCCACGACCAGCATGTAGTCTTGAAACGAGAAGGCCAGATCATTAAACATGTACATCGCGAAATACGGCCCTGAGAGCGCCGTCGCGAAGTTCATGCATGAAACAAAAAAGACGAACTTTACAAAGTTGGAATGTCGAGCGCGGACGATAAATTGCCAGAAGGTAAACTTGGATTCGTGAGGCACATGCAGCGCCTCGTCTGGAACGTGAGAAAAAACGCGCCCGGAAACGTATCGACTGACACCTGCAAGAGCAAATACGATCAGAAACCCTAGCTCTGCCATCCCGTGCTGCTTGAAGACGTGAATTGCTTGCCCAGCGGCAAAAACCCCGCCGAAGGTAAACATCGCCATCCACTTATTCCGAAAACCGAAAAACTCACCTCGCGAGGTCGGAGGCACAAGGTCCCCTACCAAACTGTTCCAAACCGGAGCAATTAAACCGATCGTGATGTGGTAGAGAGTTACCAGCACTATTAAAAATGAGACTGTGTACCAAGATGCTCCGAACAGATAGGGAATTATCCCAATCGGCAAACACAGGATAGCTTGCGCCGTGATCGCCTTCACAATCATATCCCGACGACTCGCGATGCGCTCGGCAAGCTGCATCCCTGCTGCCTGGCACATAGCACCAATCAACGGCGGTAGTGTAGCCAAAGCTCCGATCTGCATCGGAGTGCCCCCCAAAAAGACTCCAAATGCTGCAAAGTACGTTTCGCCTAACCCGATCTTCGCGGCATCGAGCGCGCCTTCTTTGGTAATGTCTTTCGAGGTCTTCGATGCTAAAAAGCCCATATCCTACAAACCTAAAACCCTAGCAGCTCGAAGGATTGCGATGATGGTGAGGCTATCGACTATTTCGCCACTCTCTACCATGCGTAGGCAATCACGGAATGGCACCGTCTTAACCTGCAGCGCCTCGGTTTCATCAGGTTGACATGCGCCCTGGGAGAGTCCACGGGCAAGAAAGAGATAACCCCGCTCGGATGTGAAGCAGTTGCTCAAATGGATCTCCCCTCCAAGTGGCTGCCAGTCAGTCGCCACAAGCCCCGCCTCCTCGCGCAGCTCTCGCTGCGCTGCAGCAAGGGGAGTCTCTCCTTCATTTCCTCCCCCTTCGGGGATCTCCCACGAGTAGGTATCAGTCGGATAACGGTACTGTCCGACCATGTACACCTGCTGAGCCTCAGTTAACGCTACAATCCCGGTGGCGATTCTACACTCGACCACACCGTAGATGCCGGAACTCCCGGTCGGGGATATCACCTGGTCCTCACGAACCCGGATCCACGGATTCTCATACACAAGCCGCGTGCTGAGCTGCTTCCAAGGATTTCCAATAGTCATACTAACTCCGATTTAAATCTACGCAGAGGTAGGCTCAGTCCAGACAGAGCGACCCGGGAGGCAGAGAGCGCAGACGACTACCTCTTTGTCTCATGAGAAATGGCGC
This sequence comes from Bdellovibrionota bacterium, assembly GCA_044344945.1. Classification (GTDB taxonomy): domain Bacteria; phylum Bdellovibrionota_C; class UBA2361; order UBA2361; family OMII01; genus OMII01. The sequence goes on from JBIJBZ010000200.1 coordinate 3,775, forward strand.
AAACGGGGATCCTCTTCTGCTACTCAAGCATTATCCTAAAAACGGCAGTTAAGGCGGATGAAACTGGCGCAGATGTTCAAAAGCCAAAGGGACTTTTGGACAGATGCGCCGTTTTGAGACCCGCAACTGCCGTGTTTAGGATTATAAAAAAATACTGTCCCAACGGGGCGTAAACAGTCTATTCCATGTCGGCCTGGAATGCACTCCACAAAGGAGCGCCCAGCGTGGCGGCCGGGGACTTGAGAACACCAGCGGAACGGTCAACTATACATACGTACCCAGCAACGATCCCCCCTTCTGCCCTCACTGCCTCAGCAGCCGTCTGCAGACGCCTGCCGGAGTGAACTACGTCATCCACGATGAAGACTCGAAGGCCTCTCAGGGTAGGCCCGAATATTTTGCCATCCTTCTGATAAATCGCCACTTTTCGCCCACCCGACACAGCGGCTGCGAAGAGGATCCCACTATATGCCAACCCCACCGCGATATCGAAGGCATCATGCTCAAGATCGCCGATTGCATCTGCCGCTAGACGCGCCAGCTCACTCGGCACAAGTTGATAGCAGTCATAAAAAACCGTGGCGAGCTGGCCGCTCGGAATTCTCGTTGGTTGTTCATATCTGATTGTAATTCGCTCGACGGCAGCTTTGGTGGTCTCGTCCATGTGTTAGGCTCTAAGAATTGGTACCAAACCGTACGTTTCCTGCACGTGCAGAGATCGCACCGCAGGATCGTACACCCCCCTAGTATACCTGAATCTGACTTTCCCAAGAAGGGAAGAAGATCAGGGCAGATATCAGGAACCTCACCGCAGCGACTCCGCAAATCTCTCAGCGAGGAAATCAGAGGGCACGACGTCCTCGGAGACAAGCCGACGCAGGTGCATCGCAAGGGTCTGCATCCCCACACTGCATGAGGTCTCCATCACGCCCCGAATCTGATGATTTTTTCCCTCTCGGATTAAGGTTCTTACCGCCGGAGTCGCAACCAAGATCTCCATCGCTGCGATTCGACCACCACTGCGCCGAGGGCACAGGGTTTGAGCAACCACCATGCGCAGAGACTCCGCTAGGATTGCTCGCACCTGCCCCTGCTGCGCCGCGGGAAACACATCTATAATTCGATCAATCGTCATCGGCGCATTTGCTGAATGGAGCGAGGCTAGTACTAAGTGCCCGGTCTCTGCGGCTGTCAGGGCTAGTTGAATGGTCTCCATATCCCGAAGCTCTCCAATCATAATTATATTCGGATCCTCTCGCAGCGCAGATCGAAGTGCCGCAGCAAAGGATCGCGTATGCGTGCCGACTTCACGTTGATGAACAACCGAGCGCCGCGACACATGAACATACTCAATTGGATCTTCAATAGTAATTACGTGCGCACTCCGATTTGAGTTGATGGCATCGATAATAGCAGCAAGGGTTGTAGACTTCCCGGATCCTGCCGGCCCCGTAACGAGAACAAGACCGCGTTCCATCGTTGCAACCTGCGCTACTGCAGACGACACCTCAAGGTGCGCAAGGGTAGGAACCTGCTCCGGTATGTA
>JBIJBZ010000167.1:0-7461 GCA_044344945.1 Bdellovibrionota bacterium
ATTTCAAATTCGGTGATCTCAACATTGATCTCCTTGAATGCGGTGCGGAGGGGGGCGGCTTCGGTACCGAAGTCGAGTCTACTTCTTAGTGCGGCAACCCACGGAAGGGTCATTGAGATGAAGGGGGGGTACTTCGACGGATCGCCGAGAGGAGTCGAATATTTTACCGTTGCTGCGGGATCCTTTGAATTAACGGTGGTTACTGACCACCGCTCTGGCAGAGCAACGTTCTTGGAGGCTTGCAGACTTGCTACCACCTTGCCGGTCGCTCCAGCCGGATTTGAGTAAAGTCCATCTGCTTTCGCATTAACGATAAAGCGAGCGGCTATGGGTTTGAATGCAGAGTCAACGAGTTTCTCTTGAGGTTCGTAGCTGCGGGGACAGAGTAGAACGCCTTGGACTCCGCATTCACGCAGAGGCGGAATAAAGACAAAGATGTCGCTCCCCAGCTTCCCTTCAACCCAGGCGCCGCGGCTTTGATCCACCAGGAAGGGCGCGGATAGCCCGGCCGCTTCGCTCGGAAAGCGAGGAGTGCCGTGTTTTAAAAGGACCCGACTCAAAGAGAAGTCCACCAAGAATGAAAAGCGCTTCACCTCTGCTGATCCCTCTGGCGCGGGTTTCTCGAAGAGAACCTCGGTGGCAACCGAGTTCTCAAGAACGGTTAGGGCATGTTGAGCAGATTCGTCCTTCACATCGCTTTGGCTAACGGTGAAGGGGCAAAGTTGTTCGAGGAGTTTCCTCTTTACCGGTTTATCGGGGGAGGTGGAGAGTACGGTTGTGAGGAGCTCACGACGATTCTGATTAAGCGGTGGCGCGATCTGTAGTGGAGAGCCTGGGTATTGATTAGGCTCGTCTGCATGGATTGCTGTTGTCCCTGTTGCGACGACCATCATGGGGAGTAACACCGCGCGAACTGCTCTGATACCTCTCATACCAACCTCTTTTGAAGAATCTGTAATTGCTCAGGGGTCCCTACATCAATCCATGCCCTCGGGTCGATCTCGACACCGAAGACGCGCTGAGTTGCTCGTGATGCCGCAAGAAACGGCTCGATGATCGAGAATGCGGCGCGCTCATCCATGTATTCAAAGATCTCTCCAGAGCAGACGCTAATACCGCCAAAAGCAAATAGATGAGCATCGGATGGCGGTGGCTGCGCCGCCTGCGTCCAACCAACAAGTCGCATCTCGTTGTCAAAGAAGAGCCCACGTTTTGAGGTCCGTTTCATGACGGTGAGGATGGCTAGGGCGTTGCGGCTTCGATGAGCATCAACGAGAGAGGTAAGGTCGTGAGTACAGAATACATCTGCGTTGTGAATGATGAATCGTTCCTCACCCTCCAAGAAGGCGTGCACCTTTTTAATTGCACCTCCGGTATCGAGGAGTTGCGGCTCCTCCGAGAACACGACCTTCAAGCCGAAGTATCCCCGCTCTTTGACGAACTGTTTGACCTGCTCGGGGTGGTGGTGAAGATTTATTGCGACTTCGGTGACCCCGACCTTCTTGAGCGCATCTATCACATGCTCAAGCATCGTTTTACCGCCAGCCTGCATGAGGCACTTGGGAGTATTCTTGGTGAGCTCCCTCAGTCGTGACCCTATCCCTGCCGCCAAAACCATCGCCTTCATGGTACTAATGGTACGGCATCGCGTGAGGAGCGCCAAGAGCCCTATACTTTATACTTACCACCCGCTTGATTGTGGGGCATCATCGGCTGGCAGGGTGGTGAGGAAAGATTTCCTGTCACGCATTTCGATAGTTTGATTGCAACTTTGTTGGAGACGCCGAAAAAATCCTCAACGTACCTCAGAGCATACACTTCCGGTTTTTTCGTCGTCTCCGCCGCGCTCGGTCAAAACTCGAAAAATGCTCACAACGGAAACTTTTTTCACCGCCCTGCTGGAGGAAATTCGTAATGACATCACAATCACCAGGCCGTGTAACTCGGGCGATTCTCGTAGGGATGTTTCTTGGCCTCATCGCTGGCCACTTTTTGGGCGCAGGGGCTCTACCGCTTGGCGCTGTGGGAACGGTGTACATTCAACTCATCAAGGTAATCGCGATTCCCCTCGTTCTCTTCAGTATTATCGAGGCCGTGGTCTCCACGGACCTTTCGTGGCGCACGGCACGATGGTGGCTACTTGTTATTGTGATTAATACCACCTGCGCGCTCATACTTGGGTTAGGTCTCTCCAACTTCTTTCGACCGGGCGATGGCTTCACCGGTGCGGCAGCAAAGAGTGTTGCTGAGGTGCCGCGGATGACTAAGGAGTTCTCCCTCTCTTCGTTCCTACATTCCTTCGTGCCAGAGAGCGTTGTGGCTCCCTTTGTGGAGAACAATGTCCTCTCCGTCGTCTTTATCTCGGTATTACTTGGTGCGGCGCTACGGAGCTATCTGCGGAGCGAAGGTACGGCCGCAGCAGCCGAGTCTGCTCAACGACTGCTTCGAGCCGCTACCGGAATTATTGGCATCCTGTTGGTGTGGTTGGTTCGTCTAGTACCGATAGCGGTGTTCTGTGTGACAGCTCGTACAGTAGGTGAACACGGCTTTGCTCCTTTCAAGGGGCTTGTATCGTACGTGCTCCTTGGGTGCCTCGGCATGCTGCTTCAGATAGTGCTTGTGTATCCATTGTGGATACGGTTTGTAGGGCGGTATTCCCTGCGGAATGTCTGGCGCGTTGTGCATAAGCCGCTCGTATATGCCTTTGGAACTAACTCCAGTTTGGCGACTTTACCGGTAACCCTGAACGCCCTCGATGAGCTACAGGTGCCGAAGTCGGCATCTCGGCTCGGCGCCTGTATCGGCACAAACTTTAATAACGATGGAATTATCCTCTATGAGGCGATGGCGGTTCTCTTCGTTGCACAGGCGCTCAATATCGATCTCTCTCTTGGTGAGCAGATATTCGCCGCGTGCATCAGCTTGGCCGCAGCCATCGGTGTCGCAGGAGTTCCTGAGGCAGGTGTGGTTTCCCTCTCGCTTGTGCTCTCGGCAGTGGGCTTACCGCTTGAGATACTACCGATTCTTCTCACGGTTGATTGGATCGTGGCCCGGATGCGCTCTGTTACGAACGTCATGAGTGACGTTACGGTATCGATCGCGATTGCTGGGCTTGATCGGAACAGATCCTAATCAGTATCTCTACACGGCCCGCGCGAGGGGGTTCTCTGAAACCTTGAGGCCTAGTTGTGAGTAATAACGGCTCACGAGGAGATCCGCAGCGTGCTCTGCTCCGGCTTTGAGGTCTCGAATCGTTGGGCGCTGCTGAGCCTGGAGCTCTGTGCGTGCGTCCCATGCTCGGATCAGGGTATTTGAAAGGGTCTCCGGGGTTACCTGCGCTAACTCAAGCCCATACTCCTCGCATTTAAGGAGTCGGAGGTATCCGCGTACCTTTGGAGCGTAGATCAGTCCCACCACCGGAGTTTCAACCGATGAGGCGAGAACGATCGAGTGAAAACGCATACCGACGAGAAGTCCACACCGTTTGATGACGGCCTGAATATCGTGGCTCAGGTAGGTAGTATTCGTAAGCAGGGCACCATCAACGAGCTTTGCAAGCTCGTGGCACGTCGCTTCGTCCATCGGATGCGTGCACACCACTACTGGTTGGAAGCGCTCCTTTACACCGTCTTGTGCTTTGCGTATTCCTGCAGCAACTGTCCTCAAGAAGGCGTGTGGGTCTTGGAGCCTCTCTTCGGGCTTCAACCAGGTATCGAGGTAGGCAGTGGCGTTGATCGCCATCATCGGCTTGTTCGGATCGAGTCCGATCTCCCGAGCTATCTCAATAGCTTTCTCCTCGGATGAGACGGGATTGATGAACGCGGCATCTCCGGTGAGCTCAATCGGCTGCGTCACCCCGATCTCTTTACAGAGAGCCTCGCTATCTCGCTCACGCATCATGACCAGGTCGCAGCCATTGATCGTCCACTTGGCGAGAAGTTTGCTTATCCAACTTGGGAATGGCCCGATACCGGTGCTGTAGCATACCATCTTGCAGCCTAGAAGTTTGGCAAGCGGAACGAGGAACACCAAAGTAATGAGGTAGTTGAAGGCCGGATTAAAGAGCTTTTTGCCGAAGATGATGCCATCACAGATCAGAGCGCAATCGCTCTTCGCAAGGCAGCGCAAGGTCGGGAGCCCAAGGAGTCTGATGCTTCCAGTCCATGGCATCACGTTGACAGCACGCACGTTGTACCGCTCGCCGTAGTGCTTCTCTGTCCACTCGGGCTTAATCGATGGAACGTAAAACTCGGCATCCGGCAGGCGCTTCGAAAGGCTCTCCAAGATACTCGACATGATAGCCATATCACCAAGGTTGCGACCTGAGTTGTTGCCTAGAAGGGTGATGCGCGGATGGGTGCCTTTCATAAGGGTCCTTGTTCCAAAGTACGGGTGCCGGAGCCGGTGAAAGGGGCATTGTATGGGTATGCTTGGATAATTCAAGGGGCTTATCGCGTTGACACCCCCGGGTTCCCCTGCTAGTTCTCTGTACGAATGCGAGCGCCAGGGAAGAACGGTGTAATTCCGTCGCGGTCCCGCCGCTGTAACTGGATACATAGCCTCAATCACTCCACTGTCTCTACGGTTCGTACTGGAGATGGGAAGGAGGAGGCTGATACGACCCCAGGAGCCAGAAGACCTTCTCGCATTGGTAGCTCCAGCGTTTGGCTGGTGCGTATCGAAACGCTGCCCTCGTGGATTGGGGCGCCGTTGACTAAGAGTACGTAACAAAGATGTCTGTGTGCTACGGCTGGCCGCAAGCTCGGTGAGGCTGGGGCTAGCCTGCAATCTTCAAGGGTGGTGCTATTGCTCAGCCAAGAGGAACGCACATTTTTGTCGCGCACCCTACCGTTGTTTCTGCGGGGCTGCATTTGAGGCCACGCAGTGATGCAACGGCGAGTCGAAGAACAGAGTTAGTTACCATTGGGGGTTCCTGCGTGCGCATTCCATTGAGCGGAATCGGAGTTTATCTATCCGTCGCTGCAGTAGCGGCTCTGTGCGGTTCATCGCGAGCGGTTGCGCAGGAGAAGCAGAGTAACTCCGATAATGTGGGCCAAATTATCGTTACGGGTACTCGACTTGAGAATACAACTGAAACAACCGGAAGTTCTGTCTCAGTTGTTTCCGAGCAAGATCTTGAAGACGGCCAATACCGCAATGCGATTGACGCTATTCAACAGGTGCCGGGAGTAGATGTCGTTCAGAGCGGTGGCCAGGGCGGAAATGCCGCTGTGTTTCTCCGCGGTGGAAATAGCGAATTTACCCTCGTTATGCTCGATGGAATCGAGCTAAATAATCCAGGCAGCACGAATCGGTCGTTTAATCTCTCCAATTTAACCCTCGAAAATATTGAGCGGATCGAGGTAGTGCGTGGCCCGCAGAGCACCATTTACGGCTCAGATGCGATGGGTGGTGTAATTAACTTAGTGTCCAAGAAGGCCCAAGAGGGGGTACACACAAGCCTTACCTCACAGGCAGGGTCGTACAACTCGTTTACTCAGGTTGGAAACGTCTCGTACGGCAGCAAGCTATTTGACGTAGCAACCGGTATTACGCAGCAGAACGTGGGTGGCATCTCGGCTGCGGCGGCGGCCGATGGAAACAAGGAGCACGATGGGTATGACAATACCTCGCTCTCAAATCGTATGAGGCTGGCGCCGAGCGATGACCTTGAGCTCACCTCTACGACCCGCTACACGAATTCTAAGACCGACCTCGATAATTACGGTGGAGTCGGTGGCGATGATCCGAATCGTCGCCTTAAAAACGAGGAATTCTTCACGCGCGGAGATGTGAGTGCGAAGTTCCTCGAGAAGATGCTCACCCCGGCGGCGTACATCGCGTACACCCGCCATCACCTCGTTGATAACAATTCGCCGGATGCCAACTCTTCCGATCTGCTGAACTCCTCGTTTGGTGGGCACATCCTGACGGTGGGCTCGCGTGCAACGTGGGAACCGACTAAGTATCTCTCCTCGGTGCTGGGCTGGGAGACCCAAGGTGAACGGGCAGATTCGCACTACTACTCGGTGACTTCGTATGGGCCATACGACGACAACATGGACGGGGTAGGGCAGCGCACTAACAGCATCTACTATGAGACCCAAGGCTCGTATGAAAAGCGCTACAACATAGAGGCGGGCGTCCGTCACGACAACGTGTCCACCTTCGGCGATGCCACTACTTTCAAAGTTGCGCCTTCGGTGCGCTTTGACAGCGGCACGAAGCTACGAAGCTCCGTGGGAACGGGCTTTAAGGCTCCCTCGCTCGTAGAGCTGTATTCCAGTTACGGCAATCCTGACCTCAAGGCACAACGAAGTGTTGGTTGGGATGTCGGCGTTGATCAAGAGATCATTACGAATCGTCTCTCGGGCTCTGTGACCTACTTTCACAACTACTACGATGATCTAGTCACTTTTAACCCCTCTACGTTTGTGCTGGAGAATGTCGACAAGTCCCACACTCAGGGAATTGAGGTGGCCTCGAATGTTGAACTCTCCGAGCAGCTCTCCGCACGAGTCGCCTACACCTACACGGAGGCTGAGAACGACTCGACGCAAGAGGCTCTTCTGCGGAGGCCCAAGAACAAGAACTCATTAACCGTTGTGTATCAACCTACCAACCGCGTTCGCGCTCAGGTGCAGTGGCGCTTGTACAGCAGTCGCTTCGATAATGACTTCAATACCTATCCACCATCGCGGGTCACCTTGGGTGGCTATGGGATCGTGGACCTAGCGATCTCATACCAGCTTCGGGACTCGGTTGAACTCTTTGCGAAGGTCGACAACGTATTTGATAAGGAATACCAAGAGGTGTACGGATTCGGCACCCTGGGAGCGGCTGGATATGGTGGTATTAAGATCTCTCTCTGATCGAGAGTGTGTGGTGAGCCCACGGTGAGATGATGCGGCGTTTTGTATCGGCAACTCTCCTACTGCTGGTTGCAGCGGTAACGCACACGGCGTCAGCCGAGTCGCCGTGTGCGCGTATTATCTCGCTCGCTCCAAGTGTCACCGAGGTGGTATATGCACTTGGGTTGGGGCCGCAGGTAATAGGGGTAACGAGATTCTGTCGCTATCCCCCAGAGGCTCAATCAGTGCCGAAAGTCGGCGGATTCTATGACGTAAGCGTCGAAGAGATCGTACGCCAAAAACCCTCCCAGGTGTTTGCCCTGCGAGAGAGTGGTGCATCGGTAGAGGGTCTACGACGTTTTGGGATTCCGGTCATTGAGGTAGACCACTCAACCGTGGCAGGTATCAAGGAGAGCATCACCCGAGTCGCTGCGACGTGCGGTGTTGAGTCGGTAGCAAAGGGAATGATTACCCGCTTGGTAGCGCAGGAGGAGGAGATCCGTGCCCGATGCAGTGGGGATAACGGCACTGACCCCACAAGGGTTATGGTAGTAGCTGGGCGCACCCGCGAAGGGAGCCTCGATTCAGGGGTGTATATCTCAGGCAGAGA
>JBIJBZ010000125.1:0-9933 GCA_044344945.1 Bdellovibrionota bacterium
GGTTTTACTCAGATGTGCTTGCGCTCCTGGGCGCTACCAATGTCCACACTCAAGCAACGATTTCGATCCCATCTCTCTCGGGTGAGGGGATACGGTCGCTTGCGCCTGATGCAATCCTGGAGATCATCAACGTCGACGATACGTTGAATCGCTCACAACTTATGTCTTTATGGAACCGGTATCCCTCGGTGCCTGCCGTTCGGAACAAAAAAGTGTTTCTAGTAGATGATGACTTTGCAAGTATCCCCGGCCCGCGCTATATTTTGCTAGCTCAAAATCTGTCAAAGCTCCTGTGCTCGTCTCATTAGCCGAGCCAAGCACTCGCTAAAGACAGAGTTTCCACCCGTTGTTAGTAGCTCGTGTTGTTCTGTTAGGTAGTTACGAAGTATCATGGCTCTATCTTCCATCGCGGCAGAACCGCTCTTAACCGTTCAAAACCTAAGCTTTGCTCTCCATCAACGTCCGATGGTGTCAAACGTGTCGTGGACTATGGACCAGGGGGCGTGTGTGTCAGTGGTTGGTCCAAATGGAGCAGGGAAAACCACGCTCATCCGTGTGCTGTGTGGACTGTATCGTACCTACCAGGGAAGTGTTCGGATCGGTGGTCGTGAGGTTCGCGATATCCCGGTTGAGGCGCTCGCGCGGATCGTAAGCCTCGTCCCGCAGCGGATGGAGTTTCTCCCGAGCTTTACGGTGTCGGAGTATCTTGAGCTCAGTGGTCCAAAGCGGGGCCCATCGGTAACGCATCTGATTGGCGACCTCGGTCAGCGCCTCCTGCCGGAACTCAGTGGCGGAGAGCTGCAACGGGTTATTATCGCCGGAGCGGTTGCTCAGGGAGCTAAGCTTTTACTGCTCGATGAGCCGTCGTCAAACCTCGACCCGTGTGGAAGAAAGCACGTCGAGGAGGTTCTCAAGACCTGCCGAGATGAGATGGGGCTCTCGTACATACTGGTTACCCACGATATCTCTCTAGCGCTTCGGTGCTGTTCGCGTATGCTGGTCATGTTAAACGGCGAGACTTACTGGGAGGGCTCTACCTCTGAGGGTGCGGTCGTCGCACACCTGGAGAAGGCATACGGCTGTGGATTTGTTCGTTTATCCCACGATTCGGTTGCTGGCTCTGTCGTCGTTCCAACGTGACGCGTGGATGCATGACCTGTAACGGCAAAGACCGTTCTCGCCCAAACCTGACAGCTATCCTGCTTGCGTTCCTTGTTTTGGTGCTAGTCTGCATCGCAAGCGTTCTGTGTGGAGCACGAACCTTCTCCTTCGGAGCGATCATAGCCGATTCCGATGTAAGAGAGATCGTGTTGACCCTACGCGTTCCCAGAGTGCTCTTTGCAGTGCTCGTCGGCGCGGGGCTATCGATCGTTGGGGTCTGTTACCAGGCGCTCTTTCGGAATTATCTCGCCAGTCCCTTCACCCTTGGAGTTTCCTCCGGCGCGGCTTTGGCAGCGTCAACGGCACTCGTATTTGGACTAACCGCAGGTCGCTTTAGCGTCGATGTGAGTGTCTGCGCCATCATAGGTGCCCTAGCCAGCATCGCTTTAATCGTGCTTATAAGCTCGGTGAATAGACCTACCGGAAAAAACTCCCTCCTCTTAGTTGGGATCGTTTTTAGCTTCTTTTGTTCCAGCCTTTTGACCCTCATTCAATACGTGTCTGATTATTCACAGCTCTTCCGCGTTACTCGGTGGATGATGGGTGGAATTCCGGCAGTTGGATGGGATGACCTCATCCTGGGAGCGGTCTGTGTCCTGGTAAACTTTGTCTGGTTGCTACGACACGAGCGGGGACTTGATCTTATGCTCTTCGGAGATGATCTAGCTTCTGTGAAAGGTATTAACGTTACCATCCTCACGCGCACAGCGTTTGTGCTTACAAGCTTTCTGGTGGGCTGGGTCGTTGCGCAGTGTGGCGTGATCGGCTTTGTCGGAATTATCGTTCCCGCAATCGCTCGCATGATTATCGGGTTACGACATAAGTATCTTTTATCCTTATCAGCGCTCCTAGGAGCAACCCTCGTTGTTTTCTGTGATCTGCTGGGCCGGATGGTAATCGCCCCGTTTGAGATCCCAGCCGGGGTGTTTACCTCTGTGATCGGTGGGCCGATATTTATCCTCTTGATGATTCGGCCGAGCAGGATGGTGGATATCTGCCGCTAGGAAAGAGAGGCAAAACCCAACGTTTACGAGCACGAGCACGTTCACGTTTGAGGGTCTACAATTAGACTCCTAATAGGTTTTGCCTCGCTTCCCTAGGACTGTTGCTCGGGGCCCTAGCCCAGGCTATTTTGCGGCGCCAGCGTCCTCAACTGAAGGCCGGAGGCGCCAAAGGCAAAAATCAGCTACAATGGTAGTATTGCCCATTAGAGAGTGACCACGGGATTGAGTAGAGTGTGTATGAACAGCATTAAAGAATCTGATTTTGTAAGCAGTATCGCGGATGCGCTTCAGTTTATCTCGTACTACCACCCAATTGATTTTATACAAGCGATGCACCGAGCCTACGAGGCTGAGCAGTCACAGAGCGCCAAGGATGCGATCGCGCAGATCTTGGTCAATTCACGGATGTCAGCCGAGGGGCACCGCCCCTTATGTCAAGACACGGGTATCGTCGTCGCATTCGTGAAAATTGGCGTGGAGGCCCGGATTGACTCGAAGCGAACGCTCCAAGAGCTTCTCGATGAAGGCATTCGTACCGCCTATCGTGACCCCTCGAACACTCTGCGGGCTTCGATTGTTCGTGATCCTGCAGGTAAGCGACCAAACACCAAAGACAACACGCCAGGAGTTCTCCACGTTGAGTTTGTTCCGGGCAATACTATCGAGGTCTCAATCGCAGCCAAGGGTGGAGGATCCGAGAATAAGTCGAAGCTAGAGATGCTCAATCCAAACGACGACATCGTAGCGTGGGTTCTGGAAACCGTTCCAGAAATGGGGGCAGGGTGGTGCCCTCCGGGTGTGCTCGGTATCGGTATCGGTGGCACAGCAGAGAAAGCGATGTTGCTCGCCAAAGAGTCGCTCATGGCACCAGTCGATATTCATGAGCTTAAAGCACGTGGACCACAGACGAGAGCAGAAGAGCTGCGCTTGGAGCTTTTTGAGAAGGTAAACAAGTTAGGTATCGGAGCGCAGGGGCTCGGTGGGCTTGCGACCGTACTGGATGTGAAGATCCTTGAGTATCCAACGCATGCGGCATCACTGCCGGTTGCTATGATCCCAAACTGTGCCGCGACTCGGCACATTCACTTCGAGCTTGATGGCTCTGGTCCGGCAAAGCTCACTCCGCCAGCGCTGGATCAATGGCCAAAGATAGCGTTCTCGTTGGGCGTGGGTGCGCGTCGCCTTAATCTCGATACAGTCACACGGGACGAGGTCGCATCTCTGAAGCCCGGAGAAACGGTGCTCCTGAGTGGTAGGATTTTGACCGGACGCGATGCCGCACACAAACGGATTGCAGACATTATCAATCGGGGTGAGAAGCTTCCTCCCGGGGTCGATTTCACCAATCGGTTTATTTACTACGTTGGTCCAGTCGATCCTGTAGGCGGTGAGGTAGTTGGTCCGGCTGGTCCAACCACAGCGACCCGCATGGATAAGTACACCGATCTCATGCTCTCGAAGACCGGGCTTCTGGGCATGATCGGAAAAGCAGAGCGTGGCCCAGAGACAGTAGCGCTGATCAAGAAACACAAAGCTGTGTACCTCATGGCGGTCGGCGGCGCCGCATACCTGGTGTCGAAAGCGATAGTAGGCTCGCGGGTTGTAGCTTTCGAGGATCTCGGGATGGAAGCTATCTACGAGTTCGAGGTCAAAGATATGCCTGTAACTGTTGCGGTTGATAGCAACGGGGTCTCCGTTCACGAGGTGGGTCCTGCAGAGTGGCGCAAGAAGCTCCTCAATATAATTCAGTAGGATGAGAACGGCTGAATCGTTGCACGATGAGTGACATCAACAAAACACCGTCGGGCATCAGCGATAGGCGCCTTACCTGGAGCGGCATCATCATGTGCTCTTTGCTCATTGGAGCCGCGTTTTGGTTATTTCCCCTAAGGGATCCGTACGAGCACTCTGATCTTGCGGTGTACGGTACGGCGTTTAGTGTGGCAGAAAACGGCGGAAATCCGTACGACCCTGCAGCCATGGTAGCAGCCTATCGACGTGACCTCGGTATCGAGACTCAAAAGCCAGGGATGATGTGGAATCCACCGGCTTTCCTGCTATTTCCGGGGCTTTTATTGCATCTTCCACAGCCGTGGGCGTTTGAGATGATGCCGTTCTTGTCGGTGTTGTCCGCTTTTACTCTGGTTATTCTCGGCTGGAGGTTCGCGGGAACAGCGACCACATTGACCACTCGAACGGCATTGATCTCGTGCGTCAGTATTCCGTTGCTCGTGCAGATCTGTATCTCCCAATTGTCATCGATCGTCGTTTTGCCCGTGCTCATCGGTAGCCTCTTGTTTCTGCAGCGACGGGATTTCGGAGCGGGTCTGCTCCTAAGTTTTGCCATCTTGAAGCCTCATCTGGTATTGCTTCCGATGGTTGCAATCGCCTTTTGGGCGGTGTTGCAGAGGCGTTGGCGCGTCCTGGCTGGTTTTGTGATTGGGTGCATCGCCAGCAGTGGTCTTGCAGAGATGTTGTATCCGCACACATTTTCACAGTGGCTGCACCGGCCATCGTGGCCGCTGAATCTATCTGGAGCGGCGTTCCCGACAATTATGCGGGGCTTCGCCGTAAATACATGGAATTATGACCCAGTCGTTCTAGAGGTGCTCATCCCTCTTTTTGGAGCAGCGACCTTACTTGCGTGCCTATGGCGTTGTCACAAGACACCATCTGGCCAGGGGATTGTTTGGTCGATCGTACTGAATATGCTCTTCACTCCTTACGGCTACGTGTTCGATCAGAGTCTCGGTATAGCAATTCAGAGCTTTCTCTTGGCGCAGAGCCAAACTCAGAAGGAGCGAACGGTTGGCGTACGCCTGATCCTGCTGGTGAACCTCATTCCATGCCTTTGCCTGGCCCTGTTGCCGTCATGGTTGGCTTTGTGGTGGATGTCGTATCCGGTCCTGTTGGCCCTCTGCCTAGCGTTGCGCTCAAGATGGTCGCCACAAGCGACTAACTCTTAGACATGGTACCGATCCGAGCCTTAGGCTACTATCGGTCGATATGGATTCAACCACAGACACCACCACACAGTCCTTCTTTAGCCTAACTCCGGAGCGGGTGCTCGCTGCCGTGGAGCGGCTCGGCACTCGCTGCACAGGACGAGTACTTGCCCTGAACAGCATGGAGAACCGGGTGTATGAGGTTGAGTTGGACATCGATCTTCCAACCGATGCAGGCAAGTGGGATGCCTATCGGGTGGTAAAGTTCTATCGCCCAGGTCGTTGGTCCCGGGAGCAGATCCTAGAGGAGCATGCATTTTTACGCGATGCCGCGGATGCAGAGCTTCCGGTTGTTACACCACTGCCGTTTCCAAATGGCGAAACGGTGGGTACCGTAGAAGATGCTCCGATTTATTACGCTGTTTTTCCAAAGGTGGGAGGTAGGATCGCTGATGAGCTAGCAGCGCCCGAGCTTGAGCAGGTCGGGCGCCTCATCGGGCGTTTGCACGCCGTTGGTGCTGCGCGTACCTTCACACACCGTTTGCAGCTCACCGTGCAAAGCTATGGGTACGAGAACCTCGCCTACCTGCGGGAGCATAAACTATTGCCCGCGTCCGTTGAGCAGCACTACCTACGGGTTGCAGAGCGGATCTTCAGTGTAACAGAGCCGTGGTTTGCCGATGCACCGCTCCAGCGCATTCACGGCGATTGTCACCTCGGGAATATCCTTTGGCTTGGAGCCAAGTGCTTCATGGTTGATTTTGATGATTCCTTGCTCGGTCCGTGTGTACAGGATCTCTGGCTGCTTACCCCCGGCCGGGACGAAGACTCAGCACAGAGGCAGGAGTGCATACTCAACGGCTACGCAACCATGCGACCCTTTGATCGCTCTTCGATTCGGCTTAAGGAGCCCCTACGGGCCCTCCGGATGGTTCACTTTACGACCTGGATCGCCAAAAGATTCGAAGATCCGGCCTTTCAGAGGGTTTTTGTCGATTACGGCTCGGAGCGGTACTGGCGAGAACAGCTCATAGCCCTCCAGGAAGTAGGAGAGTGCTTGGGGATTGGGTAAATATCCTGTAAGCTCCTCCCCATCCTATGTTCCTTGGCCTAGCCCTGCTTATTGTCATCATCGCTATTAACGCCTTCTTCGTTGCAGCTGAGTTTGCAATCATCAAGGTGCGCTACTCTCAGGTTGAGGCTGATGTGGCCCAAGGAAAAAAGATCGCGATGGTCTCCAAGGGCCTCCTCGATCGCCTTGACGCGTACCTCTCTGCAGCTCAGATCGGTATCACCCTTGCAAGTCTTGCGCTCGGTTGGATCGGTGAGCCGATTGTCGCCGAGTGCATCGTGTGGGTAATGCAGACCTTGGGATTACCCATCTCTGAGGCCACCGCACACAAGATTGCAATACCAGTTGGCTTTCTCATAATTACGATCCTGCATCTGATCTTTGGAGAGGCGGTCCCAAAATATGCAGCAATTTACTATCCGCAGGAGTTTACCTACGCCTGTGCGCTCCCTCTCGCGCTTTTTGCTAAAGCAACGGCGCCGCTCGTCTGGATAATCAACGGGGGTACCTGGTTAGTTCTCGCTCCCTTCGGGATCAAGGCCTCCAGTGAGGAGGATTCGCACACCGAAGAGGAGCTGCGACTCCTGCTCGCGGAGAGCGCCAAAAGTGGAGAGCAGGGCTCTATTCAAAAGACTGAACATGAATTGATTGAACGAGTATTTGGATTTGATGAGCGTCTCGTTCGTCAAATTATGGTTCCGCGCACTCAGATGATGGCGGTTGCGCTTGAGGACACATCGAGCAACGTCTTGGAGGTTGTGGGACGCGAAGGGTACTCTCGCATTCCGGTATACTCGGGCTCGCGAGATAACATCGTCGGTATCATACACACCAAGGAGCTGTTGCGAAGATTTCTCGAAAGTAACGCAGTCTCGGTAGCTCAAGTAATGCGGCCCGCCTACTTCGTTCCTGAAACAAAGAAGATTCGAGTTCTTCTGCGCGAGCTACAGAGTAAGCGCATGCACATGGCGATTGTAGTCGACGAATTTGGAGTTACTTCTGGTTTGGTTACCCTTGAGGATATCGTTGAGGAGTTGGTAGGCGAAATTCAAGATGAGTTCGATGATGAGCGACCCGCAGTAGAGCCCCGCAGGGATGGAGGCTTTGTGGTCAACGCCCATGCCTCGATTCTCGATGTAAACACCCACCTGCCCAGTCCACTACCGGAATCCTCGGAGTATTCGACCGTTGCTGGCTTTGTGAACGTCATTTTCAGTGGGATTCCCGAGGTTGGTCAGGAGATGAACGGCGGAGCCTACCGGGTTAAAGTCTTGAAGCGGTCCCGTGGTAGCGTGGATTCGGTCTTGCTCACCGTGCTGTCGAAGGATGTTGAGTCTGATACTCCCGGTGTCTCCGACTAATACCTATGCGCTCGTTGAGTATAGTCATCGAGCGAGATCAATATGTTAGCGGGGCTCGCAGCACTTCCCCGAACCTCGCGGGTGCGCTAAGATCTGCGCGCTTGTGGAGAAAAAAATGAACAACATAGTGTCCATGTCGAAGAAGAGCCTCACCGAGTTTGAGTTGTACCATCAAGCCCAAGTCGTACGGCCGGATGTTCGTCCAACCATCAAAGAGGTAGTCATTACTATTGCGCTGATATTCTTTATGACGCCATTCTTCTTCGTGACTGCAACAATCATCCCGCTCATGGGTCCGATTACGGTGCTTTTTGCGATGGGCATCTCTTCACTCTATCTGTGGTCTCGACGTTCCTGGATCATTGGTGCGGTAGCGTTACTGTCTACAATTGCGTTTTGGTCGTGCATCTTCGGTATTATTCAGCACGTCAAGAACGACCTCGATGTTGTGCTCTTTTTCTTCACGGCGCTCGGCATTCCCTTCAGTGTTATTTTCTCGGGCTTCGTCGCCACCCGAATCTGGACACTGCGCGGGGGAGTCGACTAATCGTTCTTAATGTAGAGGAGTTTTAAATGAAAAAATTATTGGCAGCGGCATGCAGCATTTTGATTGGCGCTACGATTGCAATGGCAGATCAGGTGTATTCATATACCGTAACGGGTGTCATTCGAGCGTTACCTGGAAATGGTCGAGCTGCCAATGAGATCCTGGTAAAGCACGATCCGATTCCTGACTACCGTGACGAGGGTGGTAATGTAGTTGGAATGATGGCGATGACGATGCCGTTTTATCTCGCAGATCCTCAAGCCGCAGCGAACCTACAGGTCGGCGACACGGTGAAGATGGTGCTAGAGCAGCAGCTCAAGCCAACCTTCTCTGAGAAGGTTACATCGATCGAGAAGACCAAGTAAAAAGGAGTGAAAAGCGGACGCGATCCTTCTTGGTGAACGTGCCAGCGGTCGCTAGCAACTTTTCATTGACCTTTCGCTTCGCCTCGCGATGAGGATATTTTTGTTACGCGCTCTACGCAACGTTTATATCCATTGAATAATCAAGCCCCTTGAGTAAAGGTCATGACTCCGGACGGCGAGAGGGGGCTTTAAATACCTCCTTGATTTTCAGCTCGAAGAAGGGGCATCGAAGGGATATGTCACGAGACGCTCCCCATCCACAATCATTGGAACCGCCACACTGTGAGATATCTCTTGAACTCCTGGGCGCGACGCAAGATGACCTGTCACTCCAACCGTCTCAAAAGGGGCGGAGCTTAGATTTATTGATTGGCGGAGCGCACGCGCCAAAAAGAGGAGCGCATCATAGCCCTCAGCCGCGTAGACCTTAGGCGGGCTGCCATACTCCTTGAGGTAGCTCTCCGTGAAGGAAGCGTTTGCTGGCGCTGGATATATTCCAATTACAGAGTTCCAGACGTCCGGGTGCTTATAAAGCTTGGCGGCTTCATCGAGGTGTTGGGTAGTGATGATAGTGCCCGTGTAGCCCAAACGCCGTACCTCTTTGACAAATGTGGCAAGACCGGGGTAATCCGCCACGCAAAGCACGATGCTCGGATTGCGCTTGGCTACCCGGAGAGCAAACAATTTCAGCGTCTCATTGCTGCCTGAGATCTCAAAGGTAGATTGCTCAAAAACCCCCAATCCCTCTGCCGTGGCTATACGCTGGAGCGCCTCAGCATGCAGAATTCCAAAGGGAACATTGATGACAATAGACGCGACTGATTTCCCCCGCAGATGGTTTACCACCTTGCGCATCGCCGCCTCAGTCGCGTGGATGCTGAGACCATTAGTAAAGTACCACGGGTTACCCGCGGTAGTGGTCTCAATCACCTCGATGGGATTGGTCGGGGTGATGAACGGAATCTGCAGATTCTTGGAGATAGGACTGGCCGCTCCAGCGAGATAGTCCCAAGTACCGCCAATGATCCCCTGGACCTTATGCGAGGAGACGAGCCTCTGGAACGCTACCGGGACAGTTGCCGCGCGTGAGGCATCATCCTCAACATGCAACTGTACGAGTATTTTATCCCTTTGATAGAGCTCTTTTGCCGCTAGTTTAGCCCCGTTCAGCCAGTTCTGACCTTGCTCGGCGGCTGGACCAGTGAGACTCGCGATGGCCCCCAATGAGAGGGACTTCCCGGCAGGGGGCTCAGCGGCGCAGAGTGGGATCCAGAAAAGTACGGTTATAATGAGTGACATGAGGCGCATAGTGAGGATCTCCCATACCAGCATGACATTTGCCGAAATCTTCCCACCATGCACCACGCATGTCTAGGGTTTGGGCGGGCCCCTGAGAAACACCTAGTTGTGAGTAAAGCGCTACCCATATTCTGGGTCTCGCACTACTTCTGCGCAAGTAGAGACGTATCACTTTTGTG
>JBIJBZ010000205.1:0-5132 GCA_044344945.1 Bdellovibrionota bacterium
CAGGACACGCCAAATGGTATACGTGGTCACACTCAAGCAGAATTGGCTCGGTCACGTCATGCCGAATAAACTCAAAGTGCGGATTCGCCAAGAGGTGATGGATATTTCGTTTGGTTCCAGTGAAGAGATTATCGACGGCTATAACCTCATGGCCCTGCGCGAGCAACACATCGCACAGATGTGATCCGATAAAACCTGCTCCACCACTGACAACTATGCGCGACATATCCTTCCCCTATCCTACTTAGTTAATCCGGCGAAACTACCGGTCTTCCTACGCTGTAATACGTAAAACCGTGCGATTTCATCTCCACCAAGTCATAAATATTACGTCCATCAAATATCACCGGAGCTGAGAGCTCCGCCTTGATTCGCGTAAAGTTGGGCTGACGAAACGCATTCCATTCCGTGCATACGATTAGAGCATCGGCGCCAGTGAGCGCCTCATAATTATTATCGACGTACTCGACTGCAGTATTGTCTCCTAGTCGCTCCCGGAAGGTTTCATTCGCCTCAGGATCAAACGCGCGAATCCGCGCACCAAGCGCGACCAACTCAGAACAAACGGATAGTGCGGGAGCTTCTCGAACATCATCGGTCTTCGGCTTGAACGCCAAGCCCCATATCGCGAAGGTCTTACCCTTTACGTTGGACTGTCCATAGTGTTGGACGACCTTACGCACCATAAGCTTCTTCTGCGCGTGGTTCACATCCTCAACCGCCTGCGCAATACGAAGCCCCACCCCATGGTCTTTTCCGGTTCGGATTAATGCCTGTACGTCCTTCGGGAAACAGGAACCACCGTACCCAATACCGGGGAAGATAAAGCTCATCCCAATGCGCGAATCTGTACCGATTCCGATCCGCACCTTGTTGATATCTGCTCCCGCGCTCTCGCACAGATTCGCAATCTCATTCATGAATGAAACGCGCAAGGCAAGCATCGTGTTGGCTGCATACTTAGTCATCTCCGCCGAACGCACATCCATCATTAAGATCGGATTGTTTGTGCGAACAAAGGGCGCATACAATTCACGCATGACAGAACCCGCATGCTCGCTGGCAACTCCGACCACAACACGGTCGGGACGGAGAAAGTCATCAATAGCCGCTCCTTCCTTCAAGAACTCAGGGTTACTAACCACCTCAACCGGAAACTTTGCGACTTTCTCAATCTCCGCCCGAACCCGATCCGCGGTTCCAACCGGCACCGTCGACTTATCAACAACTATTTTAGGCGCATTCATATGCTCACCTATTCCACGCGCCACACCAAGCACATGGGTAAGGTCAGCAGAGCCATCCTCATCTTGTGGGGTACCCACCGCTATGAAGATGATGTCAGAGGAATGTACGGCATCCTTGAGGGATGTCGTAAAGGTGAGCCTACCGGCTTTGGCATTGGTCTTAACGAGATCCTCTAAGCCTGGCTCAAAGATCGGAACCTCACCAGCCTTGAGTGCTGCTACCTTACGTTCATTCACGTCGACACAGATCACATCATTACCGGTCTCAGCGAAACATGCGCCCGCAACCAAACCGACATACCCGGTGCCAACCACTGCGATATTCATCGTCGAATCTCCAAAATTATACCCGCCTTGCATACCCAAAACCCACGATAAGGGCTCTCGGGTGCCTTTCGAGAATAGACCGGCGGACGGCGGGCGCTCTATGACAAGCCCAGCATCGACCTAATCCCTTCGGTTATAGCCGAACCCCTTAAGGAGATCAAAGGGTTGGATAAATTCAGCCCCTTAGGGCCACCACTACACCGCCTCATGACCAACCAGACAGCGCTCTGCCTCCGAATCCGCCGCGGAATTCCTTCGCATGACCTGATTAGTAACTTGACCGGATTGTGGCTGGTCGACCATCATCCGATCGCCTAGTTACCTGTCCCGTATGCCGAACTTTGTTGGCCCGTGATGTGCGATTCCGCCAACAATGGGTAGATGTGGCGTAGTAGCAGCCTAATCAGAGGAACCCCATGACAACGAAGACAATCACGAACCTTGCAGGCGTCTATGCATCGGGGATCGCGGCCGGAATTAAGAGTAACGGCAAGAAGGATCTCGCCTTCATATACGTTCCCAAGGCGTATGGCAGCGCCGGGGTATTTACGGTCAGCGCGTTTGCGGCTCCTCCCCTAGCAGTCTGCAAGGACGCCCTTAAACGGGGAGTTGTAAAGGCTATCATCATCAACTCGGGCAATGCCAACGCGGGCACCGGCAAGGAGGGTCTCCGCGATGCAAAGCATACAGCCGAATTAGCCGCAAAGATTTTAGGACTCAAAGCCCATGAGGTAGCGGTATCATCGACCGGGATTATCGGAAAGCCACTGCCGATGCAGCAGATAACATCGGGACTTACCAAGCTTCTTTCCAACCCACTCGCACGTCAGGGGGACCTTGCAGCGCAAGCCATTCTCACTACCGACCTCACCAAAAAGGCAGTCTTCACCACTGGCAGGGTCGCGGGCACGAAGATCTCTATCGCCGGATTTGCCAAGGGCTCCGGTATGATCGCTCCAAATATGGCTACAATGCTTGGATTTCTCACGACCGATGCCAAGATAGACAGCGCTACGCTTCAGAAACTTCTTCGGCAAGCAGTTGATGCATCCTTCAATATGACCTCCGTGGACACCGACACATCCACAAACGATATGGTGTTGGTTTTTTCTACTGGCGAAAAGGGCCGCAAAATCATCTCTTCAAAACACAAAGCAGAGTTCCTCGCCCTTCTGACTAAGGCGTGCCAAAACCTCTCTAGGCAGATTGCGGCTGATGGCGAAGGTGCCACGAAACTCATTGAAGTCCAGGTCGAAGGGGCTCGCAACCTCCGAGAGGCGCGTTGCATCGCCAAGAATGTCATCAACTCTCCACTGGTGAAGACCGCTATACACGGAGCTGATCCGAATTGGGGACGCGTGCTGGCAGCCGCGGGCAAAGATCCATCAGCAAAGGTCGATCCTAATCGAGTAGATCTCACCTTCGCCGGCGCGTGTGTCATGAAGCGGGGCAAGATCGTTCCCCACGACCGGGCTGCGATCAGAAAACGGATGGAAGTGCGTGATGTACCGATTAAGCTCCACTTAAATCTGGGTAAAGCTTCCGCCACGGCCTGGGGCTGTGACCTTACGCGCGGGTACGTCGATATTAATGTGAGCTATAACTAGTATGTTGGTGAGGGAGCAACGCGAATCGGATCTACCCGCGTATGCCCGGCGAGAGCCATACGAATTATCCATAGCGATCGGAAGAATCGCTCCTCGGTTGGATCAACCTCTCCGTATCCCTCACAATACGCCAGGAGAGCTGGCTCAATACCACCTCGCATCCCTTTATAACCGGTGTTCGGATAGTAATGCAGTGTATGAAGGAAATATTGATACTCATAGGTCGAGAAGCCGATGCTGTTAGTCCGCATCTGAGTTCCCAATCGCTGCAGATCAATCACACCAAGTTTCTCTGTGGACCGATCCCAGAGAAAATTCCCGCCGTTGGGGTCACCATGGACTAACGAGCAGCGAAGACCTGTTCGTCGAAGGGCTTCGGATGACTCCCGAAAATCCACGATCGCCTGAGCGACTTCAGAGGTATGAAGCTCATGCAGGTTAGCATCAGTAATACATAACTCGTGGTGCTTGATGTACGCCTCAAGTAGCCGAGCCCCCTCTGCGTTGTAGGACATCGGACAACGAGTATGAAGCTCACTCAAGAAGGCTCCCACCCGTCTAAAAATCAGACACAGTTCCTCAAGTGATACCTCTCCCGTATCATAGCGAGTGATGAAAGATCCGAGCGTCTCCCCAGGAGCTTTTTCGACCCACAACGATGGAGGGGCTCCGCAAAGCTCAGCGTACGGCGAAAACACGCCGGTAAGTTCCAATTGATTTACGAGAGATAACCCTGCAGCCTCGTCGGGAAGATTCGTATGCGGATTCCGCTCAGGCGGAAGCATCTTCATAAACGCAACGAGATCCCCCGCAGGCGCTCGCACCTCGAAGATGAACGATTCTGACAGCAGTCCATTCTGGAGCCCCCGACGCCTGATAACCGAACAACCTGTGTATCGACGAGGTAGCGGATACGGCAGCTCGATTGACTGTATGTGTTCGCTGCTCCCGGAGGCTTTTGAGTGGTCACACCTGGCATCATAAACTCCGCTCTCTCGTATAATTCGCCTCGTCTCCTCGTTGAGCATCGGGTGAATAGCCTCGACCACGGGTGCTGTCAGAGCCGCTCGAACGGACGAGGAGCTATCACCATTAAAGGCGAGTTGCGCGGCGCCGAGGTAGCGAGTGGGTCGCCCCTTAAAGGTAACAGGAGCGATCGAGAGTAGATCACTTCGTCGCTCTGCGACAAAGATCTCGTGGGTACGGAAGTCATCAGCAATGCCGTCGCGCACAAAACGGTTGAACACATCAGATCCGATGATACCCACGATCCGGTGCGGAGCGAGAAGCGCCTCTACCTCCCCGCGCGATAGGGGCGAAACGATCACATTCGGCTCTCCGACGAAGTACGAGGTCAGCATCTTCGTGCGGAGTTCATGCGGTGAGAGATTCGGCTTGAACGGATTTGGCTTCGGGTGACAGTTTATCACCACGAGATCGAGGCCCGCGATACCGATAGCGGCGTGCGCTGTTTCGACGTGCCCGTAGTGTGGGGGATCAAACGACCCATCATACATCCCTACCCGCAACTCACCGCCTCGTTGAAGTGCCCGCTGCTGTAAGCGATAAAGAAGTGCTTCTTGTTGCTGTTCGGAGAGGTTCTGTGGCTGAAGCTTCCGAAGAGACTCAGAGAGCGTCGTTGCTTGCGCTGCAGCTGGCGTGGCAGTTGAAGCCACGGTGCTGGTCGGCCGAGAACCTGCCACGATCTCTACTGGGGGCTTAGGCGAAAACATAGAAGCCATCCCATCCAAGGCGATAGTCCCTACGACATGATTCTAGTAGAAATTCGACTCTACTCAAGTAAATGGACGGCTTTCGGCGTTCTTATCTGAACCAGACGCCGATATGGATAACCCGCATATTTCATGGCTCATCGCGGAATCGAGTGGGTGCCACATGACTGCTGATGGGGCATAACCCATTGTTTTTAGCGATGAATCACGTATTTCCG
>JBIJBZ010000206.1:0-5126 GCA_044344945.1 Bdellovibrionota bacterium
TGTCAGAAGCGCTTTCACTACGGCTGGAGTCACCCCACGCAAGCCAAGAAAACGCTCTAACAATTCATCCGCATCCGCGGCCTGGGAATACGTCTGCTCATGCGTATCGATAACGGTAGCGCCTTCGGGGCGAACAACGATCATGCCGAGGGTATATGCACCTTCAAGTGGTAAGACATCGATGCGGAGCTGCTCTGGCTCCTTGCTGGCGATCGCATACCGAAATGACACCGACTCGCTATACGATGGGCGCAGCGTTGCCTCTACTAAAGAGCGGAGAGAAGTAACGTTCGCTCTGTTTGTGAGCACTCGCCCACACAGATTGCTGTCCGATACAGGTCTGCCGCTCGGTTTGAAGGGGGGCATCGTTGCGCATCCAGCGACACAGACACTCAGGAAGCCAGCCCAGAGGGCGCTCGCAATACGGAGTCGATTCCAGGAGCGTCGGGTAGAAGCGAATGCCTGCAAAACTTCAATCACACGCCCCCACCAGCTGTCATCTGCTCAAGGAGTTCGAGTCCACTTACCGAATGAGGCTTCTTTACCTTTGATACTGGGACGATCTGACTCCGCTCGACGGACTGAAGCTCTGGATGCTTCTGAAAGAGACTCTTAAGCCGCTCCTGGAGGCGCTTACGCGCAGCCTCCTTCTCGGTGTCCCTCTGAATGCCGTTGTCGTGGACCTGCTCAACAAAGGTTTTGAGAACAGCAACAGCCTCTTTCTCCTTGCCCTGTTGAAGCAGCACATCAACGTAGTGCTCAACGATGACGCTATCCTCCCCCGCGGCACTTACTGCTCGAGCAAGAGTTTCCTCGGCTTCGGCTACCTTACCGCGCTTCCACAGGACAAAACCTAACGTATCGAGGTAGTACCCGTCCCCCGAACGCACCTCAAGCGCCTGCCGAGCCAGCTTTTCTGCTCGATCGAGGTCTCCACCGGTCTCCGCTAAAGCATACGCTACATAATTAAGCGCATCGGAACTCTTGGGATCGGCCTTAATGATCATCTCCATCGTCGAGATCGCCTCCGGCTCGTTACCACGATCGTGCAACACTAAGCCGAGATTAAAGAGGAGTCGCTGATCGTTTGGATCCTTTTCAAGTGCGGCGCGTAGCTGCTTTTCAGCCGCCCTATCCTCATCTAGGTCGCGCAGTACCAACACTCGATAGAGCATAAGGTTAATATTCTCGGGATCTCCGGTTATCGCCTCATCGATCGCATCAAGGGCATCATCCAACTGCTCGTCCTGACGTAAGATAAACGCAGCAAGAGTCCGGGATTTTACGTACATAGGACCATCTTTTTCGATCGCATAGAGTTCATCGATAGCTTCTTTGCGCTTACCAGAACCCGCATAGATTGATGCCAGGTAGTACCGTGCCTCAGCGTGCTTGGGGTTCTTGGCGAGAACCAGACTGAGCTCGCGCACCGCCTCGCGGTAATTCTGTTTCTCCATCTGAATCAGAGCCACCTTGAATCGAGTTTCGGACGGGTCACCTTCAAGCCCTTCAAGCACGGTGAGGTGCTGTAACGCATCGTCGAGCTTGCTCTCTCCGAGCATGAGGTGGCTTAACACCTTACGGGCGAGGGTATTATTCGGGTCTTTCTGTAAGATTCTATCGCAGACCTCTTTTGCTTTTGCGTTCTTTTTCGCGTGCAGTAACACCCGTAGAAGTTCTGTAGAACCATTGGAGAGATTCGGATCGTGTTCGACAACCCACGAATACTCCTTTTCGGCCTTTTCGAGGTTCCCTAGGTGTTCGTAGATGCGTCCGAGGTAGAAGTGCCCGAGGGGCTCCTGAGGTTGGTGCTGCACTAAGAGCGTAAGCATCGTGGTCGCTTGATCGAATTTCTGCTCCTTCACATACAAATTAGAAAGGAGTAGGTAGCCATCGACTCTATTCGGGTAATCTGTCACCAACGCGCGATAGATCGGCTCGGCTTCACTCTCTTTCCCGAGACTCTCAAGTACGCCTGCGTACAGCATGCGCACGTACGGCTCTGTGGGATCGGCAGCCATCGCTTTCTCTGCCGCCATGCGGGCTTTGTCGAGCTGCCCGAAACGAAGATAGAGATCAGCGAGTCGGGTGTGGATGATAGCAACCGGCTCGTCAGTTAATTCATCAGCTTTTTCAAAATTTTTCAGAGCCCCATCAAAATCCTCTTGTCCCAAGGATATCTGTCCCACCAAGAAATGGTGTAAGGCCTGCGACTCCTTTTTCTCATCGTTCGTAAAGCTCCCCTCGCTTGCATTCGCAACATCAAGTGCAACGTTGGTTGGGGGAGAGCCTGGGCTCATGCGACCAAAGGCTCCTGATGCACACCCACTGAGTAGGGAACCCGCCACTACCAAGAGCGGCAGCAGAGAGGTGCGCGAGCGCAGACGATCCAGGGTGGAAATGAATGTGCCAGGGGTAGACTGCCGCGACTGCCCAGATCCGGTTTGATGCGGTCGTCGGGAGCTTGTAAGATAGCGGTGATGGGTGTCGTGGGAGCAAATGCCTTTCATTACAATTCTTTTGCTGCGGATGGCTTCCTGTGGGAGAGGAGCCAACGAGGGCTAAAAGATGGTTCGCCCGCAAGGACTCGAACCTCGATTTTCAGGGTCAGAACCTGACGTGCTGCCATTGCACCACGGGCGAACAGGGCATTTGTTCTAAGAACTAAGGCCCGCACCTTAGCACGCCTACGTATCAGCTTCAAATCCCAATCGGACCCAACCCCTCGAACTTACTTCACACCCTATCCTAAGACAGCTGAAAACCACCAGACGAATAGTGTAACGAGGAGATTTCCAGCAGGCTCACAAGAACCCATCATAAATCATCGCTCCGCTGTTTAAACGACGGGGCTCCGATACACAAGTGCTAACGCACTGATTCGGCACTATCTTCTGGGAAACAACTAGTGCCTTCACGGGTGTTAGTAGGGTGGTGAAAAAAGGTTCCGTAGTGAGCATTTTGAGAGTTTTGACGAAACAAGGCGGAGCCAACGAAAAACCCGGAAGCGTATCCTCTGAGATACGTTGAGGATTTTTTCGGCGGCTCCAACGCAGTTGCAGTCAAACTATCGAAATGCGCAACAGGAAGTCTTTTTTCACAACCCTGTTAGGCACGGTTGTGCGGCACACACTGCTGATATCAAGTAATGGGGGCAGCCAGGTTGAATCACATCGCCAGCCGTGCTAGCTTCCCCTCCTGCAAAACTGTGGCCCCATCGTCTAGCGGTCTAGGACGCTGGCCTCTCACGCCGGAAACATGGGTTCGAGTCCCATTGGGGTCACCAAACGCTCTCCTCCTAACGAGTCACCGATCTATTGGTGGCGTTACCGCAACTATCCCCAAAAAGATCCCCTAAAAGAGCCCGTTGTGAAGGTACATCTTTGGTGTCATGCCGTGATCGGGAAGCCCGTATTGTAGGCTCTGTCCACCCCGCTTTGCTCCGCAAAGCCGCCCCTGAATAGTTACATTCTCCTCTCGGCCGATCTCGGTGTATAGTGCATAGCCATGATAGACAAAAACTCCCCCTCATCAACCAACCCCTTCGATATTAAAGTCGGTCTTGCACGAATGCTGTGCAACGGAGTGATCATGGACGTGGTCGACGTGGAGCAAGCACGTATCGCGGAGGACGCCGGGGCCGTAGCGGTTATGGCGCTTGAGCGCGTTCCATCCGACATTCGTCGAGACGGTGGCGTCGCTCGCATGAGCGATCCCAGGATGATTGAGGATATCAAATCTGCAGTAAGTATCCCAGTCATGGCCAAGATCCGGATAGGCCACATCGCGGAGGCTCAGATCCTTGAGGCGATCGGAATCGACTTCATCGATGAGTCGGAGGTACTCACTC
Organism: Bdellovibrionota bacterium; assembly: GCA_044344945.1. Taxonomy (GTDB): domain Bacteria; phylum Bdellovibrionota_C; class UBA2361; order UBA2361; family OMII01; genus OMII01. The sequence goes on from JBIJBZ010000206.1 coordinate 3,851, forward strand.
CAGCAGATCCCCACTTCCACGTAGACAAGCACGGCTACAAAACCCCCTTCGTATGCGGCGCGACGAACTTAGGAGAAGCCCTTCGTCGTATAAACGAAGGCGCAGCTATGATTCGCACGAAGGGCGAAGCAGGAACGGGCAATATCATTGAGGCGGTGCGCCACCTGCGAGAGGTAACCCGAGGTATCGACGAACTCCAATCTCTAACAGACGAGCGTCTTGGCGAAAAAGCCGACGAGTTCCGCGTTCCCCTTGGACTCGTGAAGCAGGTTCGCGAGCTGCAGCGACTTCCGGTACCAAATTTCGCTGCCGGCGGAGTCGCGACTCCAGCAGATGCTGCGTTGTGCCGAATCCTCGGCGCTGAGTCAGTATTTGTCGGCTCCGGTATCTTTAAATCGGAAAGCCCTGCAAAACTTGCGAAAGCGGTCGTTCAAGCAACCTGCTTCTACAATGATCCAAAGAAGCTCTTGGAGGTTTCACGAAACCTCGGAAATGCAATGCGCGGGCTTGAGATGAGTCAGATAGCTCCTGAAGCAAAGCTCGCAAATAGAGGGTGGTAGGAGTGAGTGGCTCAGTTGGAATTCTCGGATACCAAGGATGTATCGAGCCCCACGAGGCGATCTTCGCGTCACTCGGAATACCCACCACTCGCGTGCGAAGCCCGGAAGATCTTGCCAGCGTTGCTCGCCTCATTCTTCCCGGAGGCGAGAGCACCACAATGCTCAAGTTTCTCAAGCTATACGGCATGATGAATCCGATCCGGGAGTTTGCGCGCTCAAAGCCCGTCTGGGGGATCTGTGCTGGAGCCATCGTAGCAGCGAGTGAAGTCACGCATCCTGATCAGGACTCTCTTAAAATTATCGATATCGCAGCACACCGAAATTTCTACGGACCGCAGACAGACTCGTTCTCAACGACTCTCTCAATCGACCTTCTCTCAACACCGGTTGAAGTTCAGTTTATTCGAGCCCCCCTACTCTCGCCGTGCGCCGCTCGGCCTGATGGCCAACCCGTCACTATCCATGCACGTCTCGATCAACAGCCGGTATTCTTTTCCCAAGGAAAGGTGTGGGCGTGTTCGTTCCATGTTGAACTTGGAGGCGACACCACACTTCATCAAAAATTCGCCAGCTTGTGAGTTATCCCAAATCCCGTGCACGTGCTCGGAAACGCAAACGTTGCGTAGCGCGCCAGGGGTTTACACATCTCTGCCACTACATGGTTTACACATAAAGTCATAACACAGGTCCTGGGATTTGTAGCCTCCTAAGGTATT
>JBIJBZ010000057.1:0-17138 GCA_044344945.1 Bdellovibrionota bacterium
AGTGGGATGAGATCCACGAGAAACTTCGTCAGCTCTGGATCTCTGATGATTTTACCGTGCGATACGAGAAGAACGGTGCGGTAGGTCAGAATGCAACAACTGACAAAGAGTTCACAAAATACTTTGTTAACCTGCCCCGTTCGGCCTTCGAATTCTGGTGTAGGATGGAGGCGGATCGCCTGATTAGTCCGGTGATGCGGCAGTTCTATCAGGAGCGCGATGTCGTACTTGAGGAGCGCAGAATGCGCTCTGAGGATGATCCAGGTGGAAAGCTCTACGAGCTTCTGCTCGGCATCGCCTACCAACGACATCCGTACCGAGCTCCGGTCATCGGCTATGAGCGTGATATTCGACGTCTGACTGCATCGGAGCTTGAACAGTTCCGTCGCCGTTACTACGTTCCACAGAATATCGTGATAAGCCTTGTCGGGCGCGTTGATCCGGACGAAGATATCAAGGTCGTTGAGGAGTATTTCGGTGGTTTGCCTACAGCACCGGCGATCGTGCGCGATATTCCGGAGGAAGGTATTCAAGAAGGTGAGCGGCGTGTGCAGATCTCGATGGCTGCTTCACCGCAGGTTATCCTCGCGTATCGTAAACCAAACTACCCGAATCCAGATGATCCTCCGATCTCGGTAATGGCGGAGATCTTGGCGGGGGGACGCACCTCGCCTTTATATACCGAGCTTGTAAAACGGAGACAGCTCGCCGCGAGTATCGGGCAGGATGAGGGGCCGGGAGTGGTGTACCCGAATCTCTTGATGTTTGAAGCAACGGTCAAAGCTCCGCACTCGACAGAGGAGGTTATTAGCGCCTTCGACTCCGTCATCCATCGCTTCATCCGCCAGGGGCCTAGCGAGGAGCAGCTTGAGATGGCGAAACGCTCTATTGGGATGGAGTACCTCGGGCATCTAAGCTCCAATCAATCCCTAGCCCTTGATTTTGCTACATCGCAGCTTGCCTTCGGTACTTGGCGAGCATCGGTCGACTGGTATGACCAGATGATGAAGGTCTCGGTGCACGACGTGAAACGAGTCGCCGCGGAGTATCTAATTCCGAAGCAACGAACGATAGCCACGATTGAAAGAGCGAAGTAGGGTCCTCTATGCAGAGAGTGTTAAGATTCATCCGAGTTAGTTGTGTGAGTGCGTTGATACTGGTGTCGGGGTGTGCGTCGATGCGCGAGCTCGTCTCGCCGCCGGTCTCAACGCGAGCCGATGAGGTGGCTCAGTTCAAGCCGGTGGAGCCCGAGCGCTGGACCCTGGCAAACGGTTTGACGGTTATCTACCTGCGAGATGATGAATTGCCGGTCGTGCGCGGAAAGCTCTTCATTCGAGCTGGTTCTCTGTGGGCTGATGGCTACCCGATCGGGACCACCTCGGCTATGGGTGACAATATGCGATCGGGCGGAGCTGGAGATCTCTCAGCGGATGCGCTCGATAAGGAGCTTGAAAAGCTTGCGGCACGCGTGTCGAGTTCGTTTTCGACAGAGTTCGGAGGGGTGTCATTCTCGTGTCTCTCTTCCGATCTGAACAGGGTCTTCTCTCTGTTTGCCGATGTGGTTTTGCGACCACGCTTTGAGAGTGACCGACTTTCGCTCTGGAAGGGGCAAGCATTGGAATCGATCCGCCGCAGAGTAGAGGACCCCGGCACCGTAGCGACCATCTCATTCACGCAGTTGGTGTACGGGGATTCTGCGTATGGAAAGATCTCTCGCTCAAGCGACATCTCTTCGATTTCGCGCAGTGCCATCGTCGATCTACATCGGCGCTTTGTTCGTCCTGATGGAGCAATCTTGGTGGTAACGGGTAAAGTAAGTCGGGATGAGGTGGCACAACTTGCTGAGCGGTATTTTGGTGCATGGCAAGCGCGTGGTGAGCGGATGCCGCCACCTCCACCGGTCAACGTCGATCCGAAACCGGGGATATACTTCATTGCACTTCCGTTTGCGCAGGCCTCGGTGAAGCTCGGTCACCTCGGTATTCCGCGCTTCACCCCTGACTACCCAGATATCGACGTGTTTAACGAGGTGTTTGGGTCGGGAGGCTTCGGGTCTCGCTTGATGAAGCGGGTGCGCACGGAGCTCGGACTTACCTATGGAATTCAGGGTGGGATTGCTCCGGGCTTGGTGAAGGGAACCAACTACGTTTTTCTTCAGACGAAGGCCAACTCCGTTGGCCCAGCGATCGATGAATCAATCCGGGTTCTGGAGCAGTTGCAGCAACAGGATCCTTCAGCAGGGGAGCTTGCCGAGAAGAAGGCTGCGATAGCGAATTCATTCGTATTTAATTTTGGCTCGATGGATGATATCGCGGGCCGGATGGCGAGCCAGGAGTTGCTGCAGTATCCCGCTGACTACGATAAGACATACCTCTCAAAGATTCAGGGGGTTACTCCTGATGGGGTTCGGGTTGCAGCCAGTAAGCGCTGGGATCCATCAAAGTTTGTCATCGTGGTGGTTGGTAATGAGGCGGCGTACGCTGCTCTTGAGCAGGGCCGAGCGCAGCAAGATAGCCCGCTCCATAAGTTTGATCTGGGCAAACACAGTTTTGACGAAGCTCTTTTGATACAATAAATCTCCAACTGTCATCCTATACTGGCAGAGGAACGCATCTGAGAGGTTTTGCGTGCCTAAAACTGCTCAGGTTTAGGTGACAGATATATGAGACGATCACTACCCGTTATTCCGATGGCGTTTGCCCTCTCTGCTCTCATGCTGGGTGGGCTAGGGTGTTCAACACAACCGGTTGAGGGTCCGGATAAGATGTTTAGTGGCGGCGCGGTTGGAGCTCTTGAAGGGGCCGGCGCAGGTGCTGTCACGGGTGCTCAGCTCGCAGCAGCAACTGGTCCTGGTGTTGCAATCGGTGCGGGTTTTGGAGCCGCAGCAGGGCTTATTCACGGGGCTATCAAGGATAGCATGGAAGAAACCCAAATGGAGATCGCACACGACGTGCGAGCGGCGCGCTATCGTACCAGTGCGCAGGAGACCCTTGCCCTCCAGTACAAGCGTAGACTTGAGTTGCACCCGAATCGCGACATCTATCCGGCAGATATCTTCTTCCGTGGGGATTCCGCCAAGATGTGCCCCTCAGGGGTCGCCCTCATACGTGAGATAGCCAAGCTCAACGAATTCCGGCTCCCGTATTCTCGGCTTGTAATAGCTGCGTATGCTAAGACAAATGGTGGGGAGGAATCGAGTTATATCCAGTACCTGACCGACAAACGGTCGCGGGAGTTCGTTAATCAACTCGTAAAAGCGGGTGTTCAGCCTCGACGTTTGGAAACAAGGTCTGTTATGGTGGACGCACCACTTTTAATTGATCCCGAGGATGACCCAACGAGGTACAATCAAGCTATAGAGATCATACCAATCGATAGGTAAAACGCATGAAGAAAAAAGAGACCAAAATCAAGGAAGTCGATAACACCATTAGCGGTGGGCCTCAGGACGTGGCCCAGATCGTGTCCAAGGACGATCTACGTGCGTTTATCACGGATGTTCGCGATCGGCTTCTCAAGGATCAGGCGGCACCTATCTTTGCAATGGCTGCAATGCAGCAGGTGATGAGCCTTGATGCCATCTACGACCTTATGGACAAGGAGAACAAGGAGATCCTGCAAGAAATTTGGGTCAAACTCTCCCAGTCGGGACTTCACCTGAGAAAGCCCCCACTTCTGTTCGGTGATGGGGAAGCTCAGAGCGCAGCAAAATAGTGTTGCAGCGGGCCTGCGTGGAGGCCTGCTTCAGTGAATTGAAGCAAAACCCAAATTGGTTGATACTGTTGGGCGAACCGTTGAGCATCCCTCCGGGGTTGGCTCGGATACTTTGTATATGACTGTCGGCGCCCAATCGTCATTCCTCCTGCGAGTAATTCTTTTTGTCCTGCTCCTTATTGGAGTGGCTATTTCATGCGTGGCGCTCTACGAGCACGTTGTCTACACCAGCGGTCTGGCGACAGGCCCTAGCTTTTGCAACATCTCAGAGCGGATCAATTGCGAGGCGGTGAATGCGAGTGAGTGGTCAGTCGTATTGGGAATCCCGATAGCATCCTACGGGATATTCTTCTACCTCGCGCTCGCTGCGCTTATACTCGTCGCATCGGTAGGGACGGCTATTTCCGCCCAAAGCGTTTTGGCCGTTGTTCTACTCGGTGGCGCGTTTTCATCGCTCCTCTCCGTCGCACTCTTTGCTCTCTCTGAATTCGTGATCGGGGCCCTGTGCCTTCTCTGTCTCGGTTTGTATCTCATCAACTTTCTCCTGCTAGGAGTCACCTGGCGTTGTTGCTTCAAAGGAGAGCTGTGGAATGGTCTATGGGAAGGATTCCGCGCTGTGCTCGCATTCCCTAAGAGTGTGCTGTACGGAGGTGCAGGAAGTTTGCTTGCGCGAATTTCGTTCGTTGCACTTGGGGTACTCGCAGCTCTCTGCGTATACCTGCCAGGGGCTACGTACGAAGTTGTTGCCGGAATTCTGGAGGCTCGTGAGGCTGAGCAGCTCCGAGATCCAGTTGCAGCATGGCAGAAAGAGCCTCAGATCGTGATCGAATCGAAGATAGGAGGTGCGTTCGGCGACTACACCCTGGGCAATCCGTCGGCGCCGATTCAGATCGTCGAGTTTGCGGACTTTGAGTGTCCAGCGTGTCGGCAGATGTATACGATGCTCCATTCAATCCTCTCTCGCTACGAGGGGAAGTATTATTTTGTGTTCCGCAATTATCCCCTCGACGGGGCGTGTAATCCTGCAATTCAGGGTGAGTTTCACCGGTATGCGTGTGTTGCCGCGATGTTTACCCGATGCGCGGGTGAACAGGGTAAGTTTTGGGAGGCGCTCGATCTTGTATTCACCGATCCGCTCTTGGCTGGGGAGGAGCCGGTCTCCAAGGTTAAAGATGCGCTTGTGACTCGTGCCGCGGAGACCCTCTCGCTCGATAGAGATGGCGTCGTCGAGTGCCTATCATCCGGACGCTACCTGACAAAGATCCAATCTGACATTGCGGCGGGTGATGCAGCAGGATTGGAGGGAACACCAGCGCTTTGGATTAATGGAAAAGCCGTCGGCCGCCCATCAGTTGATGCAATCGAGAAGATATTTGATTCGATTCTACAGTCGAGCAAGTAAGGCATGCCTACGCGCAAGGTACTCATTCATATCGTTACCTGGAATAGCGAAGAGTCGATAGTGCCGTGCGTCACGAGAGCTGCAAATCAGGAGGGGTTTACTCTCGGTGAGGATCTTCACATTTGTATTACTGACAACGCCTCTACCGATTCAACGCGTGATCACCTCTCATCCCTTAGTAGGCCAGGTATCGAGATAGCATACAACGAGGCAAATCTCGGTTTCTGCGCTGGCCACAATCAGGGGGTCGGTGCATTCTTGCGGGGAGATTTTGATGCGCTCCTGATCCTAAATCCGGATGTTGGGCTTGAACCAAAGACATTGCGTGAGATGGTGGGACACCTTGATGACACCACGAGGCTGGGGATCGTAACTCCGAAACTTCTCCGATTCATCCGCACGTTCTGGATGCAGCGGGGATGATGCTCACAAATTCGTGTCGCCATTTTGATCGTGGTGCGGGCTTCTGGGACCAGGGGCAGTACAACACGCCGGGATTTGTTTTCGGGGCTACCGGCGCCTGTGTTTTGATATCACGGAGCTGCACCCAGGCGTTGTGTTTGCCGAGTTCAATTCCGGATGAGCCGGTCTTCGAGATCTATCCACAGTTACGCCTGGGTTCATCCGAGCGGCCGAAGCTCTTTGATGAAGCGTTCTTTGCTTATCGTGAAGATGCTGACCTATCGTGGCGTGCACGGCGGCTGGGTTGGAAGTGCTGGTATGAGCCGCACGCGGTAGCACACCACGTGCGGGTGGTAACGCCTGAGCGGCGAGGATCGCTCCCTCCGACATTAAACGCCTGGAGCGTACGCAATCGATTCCTGCTGCAGGCCAACAACTGGAGCTGGTCTCAAGGGGTGCTCTTTTTCCTTTTTGGAATAGTTATCCGGAATTCCGTGGTGCTTGCGGGGGTCTTGATGAGCGAGCGTTCGTCTCTGCCAGCTCTCCGTGAGGCGTGGAGGCTCATGCCACGAGCCCGTGTCATACGGCAATGGATCGGCGACCAGGCGACGCGCCGGAACACTACCCCAACCGGCTCTGTTTAAGGAAACTCTTCCCACCTCGCTGCAAGCGCAGTAGTCTTACCTCGTATGAAAGAGATAGTAGCGCAAGAAATCGCAAAGAGAGTTAAGAACGGCGATGTGCTCGGAGTTGGAACTGGCACAACGGTTGATGCGGCGCTCACCGCCATCGGCAAGCGGGTCGCCGAGGAGGGATTGCTTGTAACGGTTGTGCCCACCTCGTATCAGAGCGCTTGGCGCTGCCAGGAGCTCGGATTTACTGTCATGTACGGCGGCTACCGTGGATACCTATCATGGGGATTTGATGGAGCTGATCAGGTTAATAACGAGCGCTGGGTTATTAAGGGCAAGGGCGGAGCGCTCCTGCAAGAGAAGATCCTCGCAAAACGGTGCAAGAAGTTCGTTATCATTGTCGACGAGAGTAAGGTAGTTCCACAGCTCGGGGTCGGATGTCCCATACCGGTTGAGGTTGTTCCCGAAGCATTAGTGTTAGCTGAGGATGGGTTGCGATCCTTAGGGGCAACTGAACTTACCCTTCGCACCGGTTCCGGTAAGCACGGCCCCGTTATCACCGAGCGAGGTAACATCATCATCGATGCTATTTTCCCAAATGTGGAATCTGGGCTTGAGCGCGAAATAAAGTCGCTCGTTGGCGTAGTTGAGAGCGGGCTCTTTATCGGCTATGCGAGTGAGGTCATCGTGGCTGGCGCGCAAGGGCTACGCTCGTTCTAACCTTCAACGCAATGCGTCATCCACCAGGACTGGGCTATATCGTAGGAAATGAAGCGGCAGAGCGCTTCAGCTACTACGGTATGAAGAGCATCCTAGTCGTATTTATGACGACGCAGCTCATAACGCGGGGCGGTGCTCCCGATGCGATGTCACCATCCGAGGCAACCTTCTGGTACCACCTCTTTACCATGGGGAATTATCTCTTCCCACTCGCTGGGGCCCTGTTAGCTGATGTGTTCTGGGGTAAATATCCAACAATAATCTGGCTGTCCTTGGTGTACTGCGCAGGACACGGAGTTCTAGCGCTGGACAGCACGAGACTCGGTCTTCTGATTGGATTGTCTCTCATCGCGATTGGCGCCGGAGGCATTAAGCCGTGCGTATCAGCTCATCTAGGAGATCAGTATCGCGGGGCCCACTCAACTCGGATCTCTGAAGCGTTTAGTATATTTTATGTGGCGATAAATCTTGGTGGATTCGCATCAGCACTGCTCATTCCGTGGGTGCTTGAGCAGTATGGAGTCCATGTAGCATTTGCGATCCCTGGTGTGTTTATGGCGCTGGCAACGATCGTATTTTGGATGGGACGTCACACCTACACCCGCGTAGCTCCAACGCCGTGGCGTGAGTATACGCGTGAGCTCGTTGAGCCTAGCAAGCAAGCCGCGCTCGGCCAACTCGCGCTGCTTTTTGGTGCGGTGGCAGCATTCTGGGCCCTCTTCGATCAGATGGGCTCCTCGTGGGTGCTTCAGGCCGAGCGGATGGATAGAGTGATCTCGGTAGCTAGTATCGGTTCAGTATCGTTACTCTCCTCGCAGGTTCAGGCGATTAACCCGCTCCTTATTCTGCTGCTCACGCCGGCGTTTGCGATGTGGGTGTATCCGTGGTGCGAGCGGCGCGGAATTGTGACCCTTCGGGGTCGTGTGGTGACCGGAATGATTCTGGCTGGAGTCGCTTTTGGTGTTGTTGCGCTAGCCCAATATTGGCTCAATCGAGGTGAGTCGGTTTCAATCGGATGGCAACTCGTGGCGTATATCATTCTCACCATTTCCGAGGTGATGGTTTCAGTTACGACGTTAGAGATCGCCTACACTCATTCGCCCCGTGTGAGTAAAGCTTTTGTGACCTCTTTTTATCTTCTCTCGGTTGCTCTCGGTAACGGATTCGCTGCGTTGTATAATGGAGCCTTGACTGGAACCTTCGGCAGTCCAGACTCGGTTAGTTACTACATCTTCTTTGCGCTGTTGCCACTGATAAGCAGTCTAGGGGCGTGGAGGGTATTGGGCCGCGTTAGTGCCGAGGGGTAGAGTCGATCGCGAGATCGAACGCGTCACTGGTGACGCTATGCACTCAAAACCTGCAACACATCTTCTCCGTACAGCGATAATTTCTTCTCACCAATTCCGCTAATTCCCTCAAGTGCTCGAAGCGTCGTGGGATTGCGAGCGGCGATAGCTTGCAGGGTTGCATCGCTAAAGATCATGTATGCAGGGAGCCCCTTGATGCGCGCAATTTGCATCCGCCACACTCGCAGCTTTTCAAATACATCCCTATCAAAGTCGATGGCGCCGAGGTTCTTGCGCTGTTGCGCCTTCTTGTCAGAGGTAAGGCGAGAGGTTACGAGAGGTGCTTTGAGAAGAATCGAGCGTTTCTCTTTGAGGGCCCTAAACCCGAGATGAGTAACTTCGATTACATTAAACCGCTCATGATTGACCGAGAGATAGCCGCCTGAGACCAGCTCGCGACCGTAGTAGAGCCACTCAGCTTTAGGGCGTCCCTTTCCGATCCCATACACCGAGAGAGTATCATGACCCCATTTTTTAATCTTTTCATTCGCAGCGCCGGTGATGACATCGGCGATGTGAGCAAGCCCGACAGAGAATCCACTGTGCTTCTGGATCCGTAGCACGGTCGAAATAAGCTTCTGTCCGATCTCGGTTGCATCAACAACCTCACGGGGAGTGAGGCAGTTGTCACAGGCTCCACACTCGCATCGAGGCTTTCCGGATTCATCGGAGTAGACTTCGCCGAAATAGCGCAGCAACGCAACCCGGCGGCACTCTGAGCCCTCGGCGAATTGGAGTAATTGTGAGAGCTGGCGGCCCGCGACATCGCGCTCAGTGGGGTCGGTTAGTTGATCGATGAAATTTCGTAGCTTCGCAGCATCGCCTGAGCTGTAGAGCAGGACGCACTCACTCGGCAATCCATCACGTCCTGCTCGGCCCGTCTCTTGATAGTAGCTCTCGATATTTTTCGGAAGATCGTGGTGAATGACGAATCGCACATCAGGTTTGTCTACACCCATGCCAAAGGCGATCGTTGCCACCATAACCCGGATATCATCACGGGCGAACTGCTCTTGTCGTTTGTCTCGCTCCTGTGCCGAGAGGCCTGCATGGTAGGCGGCAGCCTCAACTCCTTTCTTGCGCAGCTCTTCGGCGACTGATTCAGTGCGGGCGCGACTCAAGCAGTAAATGATTCCGGTTTCTTCTTGATGGTCAGCCAAGATCTCAGCAATCTGTTTCATGGCTGTCACCCGCGGGATTACCCGGTACGAGAGGTTTGGGCGGTTAAAGCTCGCCACAAAGCTCTTCGCATTCTCCATGCCGAGCATGGCCAGGATATCCGCGCGAACACGCTCGGTTGCTGAGGCGGTAAGTGCCAGGACTGGGACATTTGGAAAGTGATCGCGCAGGGTTTTAAGCGCGCGATACTCGGGCCGAAAATCGTGACCCCACGACGAGATACAGTGCGCCTCATCGACGGCGACGAATTCGAGTTGGAGGGATTGCAGGGTGCTGAACATTCCATCAACTAGAAGCCGTTCTGGTGAGAGGTAGAGGATCTTAATCTCTCCACGATAGAGCTTGCGCCAGGTGTCCTTTGATTCATCCTCGTCGAGGCTTGAATTGAGGTAGGCTGCCTGCACTCCGTTTTCAAGGAGCGCATCCACCTGATCCTTCATGAGAGCAATCAGAGGCGAAATAACGAGTGTCAGCCCGGGCCGCATCAAAGCTGGTAGCTGATAGCAGAGTGATTTCCCACCGCCGGTTGGAAGGAGTGCGAGTGCATCACGGCCGGCGAGTGTCTCCTCGATTATTTCACGTTGTAAGGGACGAAATGTTGAATAACCGAAGTGCTCTTTAAGCTTCTTAACGAGTGCATCGGGGGGTGAGAAGAGCATGGGATTTGAGGTGTGGGGTTGTTCAACTCTTCAGTCAGTCAAGCTGACACGCTACCAAATCCTCGTAGGAAAAGGCTAGAGCATAGTGCCGATCGTTGGGAAGAGTGTTACCAGGTAACTTCTACCTTTACTCCGAGCGAGCCGCGAGCAGGAGCCCATGGCTCAAAGGCAATCGAGTCAATTGCGCCGCGTTTGCCTTTTGAGAGATCGATTTTGGCTTCGGGTAGGCGTAACTGTAGGCTTTGCGGATTCGGTTGTTCGGATTTGGGGGGAGGTGCATACCTTCCGATGGGTTGACTGGTACGGTCTGGGCGACCATCGGCGGGATCCCCTGAAACGCTAACCAGTATTGACGGGGATTGCCCGAGGTTCTGAGCGTACACCCCCTGCGTGCAACAAAAAAGGGCCGCAACAACAGCTTGAGCAATCAACAACCTACGACTCATGGGTAAAAGCTCGGCACGAGGGAAGGGTGACTTTAGAGTCGAAGATATCTTTGATGGGTTTATGAGACCACTATTGTGGGGCTTCAGGGGTTTATGCAGGTCATTTTTTTGGGGCACCGGCAGCGACGTTCACTCGTTTGGGTATGGAATACGAGAATTGCGTAGGTATCTTTGCGTAGAAGACCGCGTGCCTGTTCTCCCATGCCCACGAAGGACAGCGCCTCTCTACGACGGCGTGCCGGTTCTCGATGGAGGTGTTCCGCCGTGACGCTTGAGAAGAGCGAACAACTTCGTTCCCTGAATCGTGCCATCCTGTAACGAGCCGTCCAGGAGCCGCTCTGAAAAACGCACGTAATCATCAAGTAACTCCGGAAGTGAGTCTACGAGGATCTTTGATGTACGCTTGTCGATCGTGAAGTTCAGACTTGGAAGCGCTGCGAGTTTTCCCGCACTAGGTAGGTAGAATGGCTTGCCCTCAAGCCTAACGGATGTGATGGAGTCCTCGTCTGTTTGAAAGTGTATGATGTAGAGGCCCGGTAGATAATCAACCACCGCAACAGCTTGGGAATCATCGATCCAAGCGGCCCCATGGTTACCGAATCCCCGCGAAACACCGTGCGCAAGCTGCGTAATGTCGGATGCAAGGTCGTACGGTTTGCGGTCTATGCTACTGTTTGGGGGAAACATGTAGTCTGATTTCGATACCGACTGTTCAATGTGCGAGTTAGTCGGATCGGCCGCAACCCACCTAGCCAAAAGCTGGTGGAGCTTGCTATGAGCTTCGCGAACGTTTCGCGTCGATAGTGCCAATCCGAGATCCGACACCACTGCCCCATACCCGCCCATCTTGCGGATAGATTCGGCCGAGAGAAAAACGTTCAGGCGATTGTTGAGCTGGTTTTGTGCCTCGATATGCAGTGAGCCGTTAGGGCCAAATACGATCGTGAGCGAGGAGAACGCCGCAAGATCTTCAGCCTCACCCGGAATGTGCGCGAGTGAGATCTCCGCACGTTCATATCCCTGCACAAGCTGCAGCCGACCCTCAACAGATGAGGTATTCGGAAGCCATAGATTGACCATTTCAAATGCAGAGAGAGATGAGAACAGTCGGGCTGCCGGTTCGCCAATCAGATGGGAGGCGCTACAGCGACGGTCAAACTCATAGCTCGCGTTCTCACGCAATCGTTCTAGGGTGACCGCCAGCCCGATCGCGGAAGTGGTGGTGAGGCTGTCCATGGCTGCATGAATCTGGGCAAGGTAATGGTACCAGCCAAAGGCAATATCGGGGAGTTTCCGTGCGTCAAGCACCAATGAATACGAAGAACATCCGTCGTATTCAGTCGAGAAGATACAAAGAGCTGCCGCTTCGTCTCCAACTTCTAAGATCGCTTTTCCTCCCCCTGGAAGTTCAACTATCTTGTCGGGGGCATAGTCACGCACAATCCCGAGACGAAGTCGCTCGTCGGGTGATTGAGGGACCTTGTCTTCTGCAATACGGGAGCCAGGTGGTAATGCATTTTTCAGATCAGCTAGTACACATCGGAGGCCATACGTGCGGAAGGTGCGCATCACCCTCTCTGCAAGGTTTTTTAGACCTCTCCACGCGTGCTCTTGGGCATGTATCTTAGAGAGACCAGACGGTAGCTCCTTGCACGCTTCTATGACATGAAGGTTTTTCGGGCTGATGCTGCATTCGGCCTCCGACAAAGTGATCGTGAGAGCGTTGCGTTTTGGATCGATCCTGCATGTACACTCCTGGTATAGGCCGTTTTGTATTCGTGAGCACAGATACGTGGAGGTGAGAGAGCGAAGCTCACTTTCAAGACACTCCCAACGAGGTGGAAGGTAGGTCATAATCGGGACTTCGCGCCGAATCCGCTCGGTTTCTGTTTGCTCATGGAGGATTTTTATCCCTTTCGTTGAACACATGAGTGCAGTCAGGCCGTTGAGTATCTCTTGATCCTGGGGTTGCTTACACCTGTCCCGCCATGTGTTGAGCAATGTGATCAGTCTCGCTTCAATAAGCCTATCGTCTGAATGGGTCTGGATCGTGTAGGGCCTACTTATCAATGAGCTGCTGCCAAACGGCGGAATCAGGTACACACGAGCCGATTCGAGAATTTCGCGCCCACCGCGCTCGGTCGTTTGATAGTCAATGATGAGGCGCTGCCCCATTATTCGCTGAGTAATCGGCTCTCTAGTAGGAGATGTCAGTTTATTGAGAGAGTCGACTCCGGTTGTTGACGGGGTAGGCGGGGAGCCCTGTGGTTGGGGCGCAGGAGTCTTCCCCGATGCTCCATCCGGTGTTGGTGCGGTGCTACTCATGGGGGAAGTGTAGCTGTCTGGTCGGATTTGACCGCGCAGAAGGGAAGACAGAAGTGGATTCAGAGATGGTGGTACAGAGCCGAGACGCCCCGTGGATCCCCAGTATTATCGGGCTCACCAGTGCGGGAGGGCTTCTTAGTGAGTGTCGAGCTGGGCCTCAAGACGGCCGATGTGGGTGCGCACGAGGCTCTGAAGATCCTGATCCGTAAAGCGGGTCGGGGCAACCTCAGGGCATCGCTCGGTTACCAGCTCTGCAAAGGTCAGTCCTCCCTCTGCCTGAGCCTTCACCTGCCGCCAGTAATCGAGTACATCTGAGAGGTACTCTGGTACGTGAAAAGCCCGCGAGCCGGCGTCGTAAATTGTGCACCGTTCAAGGGGAAAGCAGGACGACTCGTACTGAGACTCGATGAACTCGGGAGCCATCGCGCCGTCTCTTCGCAGGAGATCCGTTCCATCTAGTTTGATGGTAACCGGAGTCTGTGGTCCGGCAACGCCAAAGATACCTTCAAAGTAGACAACTGTTGCGGTAAGGGGGGAGCCCTGTCGAGCTTCAATCAGTTTTCGCCACTCGGCTACGATTTCACCCGACACGCCACCACCAATCGTGAAGAAGGTGATCGACTTATATCGACTCGAACGACTAATTCCCTCAGAAAGCTTCATCAGTCCGTGCTTCAGGCTCGTTCCGGTCGCTACAACGTCTCCAAACACTACATCCATCTCACCATGAGGTGTCATCTTGGTATACGAATCCTCAACGATCTCCCAGCCACCACTTGCGGGATCCGTGAGTTGTCGCTGTGCGCTGATGTACCACGTTCCGTGATTGTTCCATCGAAATGCATCGGCCAACGCCTCGCGGAGACCGAAGTTGAGACCTCCTCGAAGGATCGTCAGCACCGATGTCGAGGTCTCAGTGCCGGTGAAAAGCCCGTTCGCTCTCAAAGCCGCGAGCGCATTTGCAGAAGCCGATGCAAGCTTGCGCGTGTAGTCGACACCCATCACCATCGGATCGTTGCAGATAGCCCGAGATTCGGGGGTCGAGACGATAATTTCAGTGACCCCCTCAAGCGGGGAAGTTCTGGATGCTCTATACGTTGCCGTATTCGCGGGGCTGGATCCGAGTTTTGTGAGGGTGTGCATCGTGTATCTCTCTGCATCAAGGTCTTGAACGTGGGGGACAGGACGTTCCTTGCCCTACTTGATCAATTTGATGATGTCCTCGGTAATGTCTGCCGAGGTAGTGCCAAAGAGTACCGGGCCGCGATATTTCTCGCTCTTGTCGAGAACGAGGTCGTAGTCGTTCGATTTCGCAAAGCTCTCGATCTTTCCGAGTACTTTGTCGGTTAGCTCTTTATTAAATTTCATGTACTTCTTTTCAAGATCGCCCTTCATGTCAGCGCGGAGTCTCTCGAAATCGCGCGCTTGATTTCGAAATGACTCAGCCTCTTTTGAATCTGAAGCAACCTTCTGCGACTCAAGCTTTGTCTGAAGCTCTTGAAGTTCCTTGCCCTTCGCCTCAAGTTTCTTCTTGGCACCCTCAGAAGCAGCGTCAAGCTCCTTTCGCTTCGCGACGGCGTCTGGGGCCTCGTTAATAACACGGCTGATATCCACCGTGGCAATCCGAACATCGGCTTGAGCGAGTGGGCTGCCATAGACAGCTGCGCAGATTGTTACGGAGCAGGAGAGGAGGAGGGGCTTGAGCTTCATACTATCTATCCTTAAATGTACGCGACTCTGAATCATAGTCGGCTTTCTCAGGGGGTGCAATCGTAGGTCCCGTGAGTACATACTCCCGAGAGCCACTTCGGTTTGACCCAGTGAGAACTCAAGGGGGCCTTGGTCTTTTTGCTTGTTTAACCGATTGGATTGGCTTGTAATCAAGCTACCGAACCAGGGGAATCGGGGCAAAAAACAGTGAGGAACGTCATGAAGACCAGAGGCGAGCGTGATTCGATGGGTGTGGTAGAGGTCCCTGTCGAGGCCCTCTGGGGGGCTTCGACCCAGCGCGCCGTTCAGAACTTTCCGATCTCAAATCTACGTTTGCCGGGTAGTTTCATTGCGGCCCTTGGGCTGGTAAAGCTCTCAGCCGCGCGCGCCAATGTGGAGTTAGGGGTGCTTGACCCTACGCTTGGAGCCGCTATCGAGCAGGCAGCGCAGGAGGTGTTTGAAGGGCGACTCGATCAACACTTTGTGGTTGATGTGTTCCAAACCGGTTCCGGAACCTCGACCAATATGAATGCCAACGAGGTCATCGCTAACCGGGCGCTGGAGGTTTTGGGTCGCTCACGCGGAGAGCGGGGCGTTGTTCATCCCAACGATCACGTCAATGCATCGCAATCCTCGAATGATGTCTTTCCATCGGCTATTCACATCGCAAGTTACCGACAGATTCAGACGCAGCTCATACCCTCCCTGCGCGCGCTGCACGTGGCGCTTGCGGAAAAAGCAGCAGCCTTTGCAACGGTTGTGAAATGCGGACGCACTCATCTTCAAGATGCCATGCCGGTCACACTTGGCCAGGAATTCGGAGGATACGCCACACAGGTAGAGGCTCGAATTCGCAGCATCGCGCGCAGCGCCGAGGATCTTCTTGAGCTTGCCTTGGGTGGCACTGCAGTAGGGACTGGAATCAATGCGCCGACAGGATTTGCAGAGCGCGCAATCCGCACCATTGCGGAGGTAACTCAGTATGGATTCACGGAAGCAACCGATCACTTTGCGCAACAATCGGCGCTCGATACGGTTGTGCAGGTGAGCGGAGAGGTACGGGCAATCGCAGTTACTCTAACGAAGGTAGTAAACGATCTGCGCTGGCTTTCCTCGGGTCCTCGTTGCAACATCGCTGAGATTACCCTTCCTGAGCTTCAGCCTGGTTCGAGCATAATGCCTGGTAAGGTTAATCCGGTAGTGTGCGAGTCGGCGTTGATGGTCTGCGCGCAGGTCATCGGACTCGATAGCGCGGTAGCGGTCTGCGGGCAGAATGGGAACTTCGAGTTGAACACGATGATGCCACTAGCTGCGTACAACACGCTGGAGTCGATAGCGCTTCTCAGTAACACTGCACGCAATCTTCGAGATGCATGTGTCGTCGGTATCACTGCCAATGAGGAGCGGTGTCGTGAAGTTGCACAGCAGAGCTTGTCACTGGCAACGGTGCTTGCGCCGCGCATCGGCTATGACCGCGCGGCGGAGGTTGCGAAGCAGGCCTACCACGAGGGTCGCACCGTTCGAGAGGTTGCGACCTTGATGGGGGTACTTCCAGAGGCCGAGCTTGAGCAGCTCCTGACCCTAACGGGATTAGTTGGGGCACCCCCTAAATAAGCTCAAAATAAGTACCGCACCTTAATTCCGGTGCCCCTGCGCGTGCTCGTGCACCTGCACGTAAACGTACCCGCCCTCGACATCTCCAACCCCCAAAGTCCCGATTTGCGAGGGAAGTGGGAATTTTCCCTACACCGGAAATTGAACTTTTGCTTTTATTTCAATGTGTTGGCACTTGTGTCACTAGTGGTCCACTCTATAAATCCCGTAAAAATCAAAAAGATTTAAGGAATTTTTGGAGCCGGCCGAGCATCTATCCAGGTATAATGGTTTAGAAGGATTGTTGTAGCTCATGCTCATTCATACATTGTTTAATGTTTTCGAGGCATTGATCGCGGCGCTCTTAGGCTTGAAGCCGGTACCAGTACCGGTTCGAGTAAAGCGTGGCAGATAGTCGGATTTAGCCTCCGACAACTTCTCTCCTGAGGCAGGCGGTTGTGTGGTATCGTGCTCTGTGGTCTCATCGCCTTATGGACTTAGCCAAGACCAACGACCTTTGTGGCGTCCACCCCTTCGGTGGCTGTAATCGACTTCTCGAACAGTATCAGCAGATCGGGCGTGCGCTGGTAGCGTACGAGCAGGTTTTGTGCGGTGCGCTCATTCCAGCGCAGCGTCTGGTGCGGGAGTTTTCAGCGGCGGTTGCTTTTGTGCCTGTTGAAGTTCTTGAGTCCTACCTTGACGATCTCCTCGATCTAGGCGTGACGGACGATAGTCTTTTCATTAAAAAATCTCGACCAGCCAAGCGAGCGCTGCTCTTGATGGCAACGGCGCTGGTGGGGTTGTGCGGCGCCGTCTGTGTATGGGAAGGGGACTTAACAGCAGCAGTCCTACCAGCACTTCTCGTTACTACCTTTCTGGCTGGTATCGGAAGCGCGATGTATTTTCTACCCCGTACCAAGGTGATTCGGCGCTTCAGTTTAGCGACGGTTGTTTCTCGCGAAGTTGCCAGTCGACGTGGTCTCGATAAAACCGATGTGGGGTCCTTTGCT
>JBIJBZ010000266.1:0-3052 GCA_044344945.1 Bdellovibrionota bacterium
CTTCCCCGCGAGCCGAATTGAGGCCACCGTCGCCCACCGCGAGTCACTTGAACTCGGCGTGACGATTGTGGCGCTCGATAGGCCCGGTTTTGGTGGGTCTGACTGGTACTCGGCGAGACGGTTTGAGGACTGGGCTGATGATGTAGCGCTCGTGGCTGACCACCTCGGGATTGAGCGCTTTGGGATCTTGGGGGTGTCAGGGGGGACTCCTACCGCTGTTGCGGCGGCAGCGCTTCTTGGTGAGCGAGTGAGCTGCTTGCATGTAGTAAGTGGGATGGCTCCGATCGATGGTCCGGGTTCCCTCTCCGAGATGAATCTCGTTAATAGGAACCTCCTTAGACTAGGCAGGAAATTCCCCAGTGTAGGGAGGTTCTGCGTTCGGCTGCTAGCCTATACGTGGCGGGCCTTTCCGGTAATCGTTCCGATATGGTTCGGGGTGCTTCTCCCCGCGGTTGATAGAGCAATAGTGAGACGCAGGGAGATCGGTTTGGTGCTGGCTAAGAGCATCCAGGAGTCGTTTCGGCAGGGAGTGGCAGGGGCGGTGACCGAATTTGAACTTCTCATCAGTGATTGGCGGGGGCTGCTTGGGCAGGTAAGGGTCCCGACCACGATCTGGCACGGGGATGCGGATACCTATGTACCGCTCTCAATGGCGAATATCTTGCAAAAAGGTATCCGAGGAAGCGTTTTTCATCAGGTAAAGGGTGGTGGGCACTTCATGATAGTTGATACACTCCCCACAATCCTAAAGGAATTTGAATGAGTATGATCTCACTTGAGCGTGTACAATCGATGATAGCTGAGCGCGAGCTGCATGCTCTGCGTGATGCGCTCGTTGATAGCGCTCCCGTCGAGATAGCTGAACTCTTCGCAGGGCTTTCAGACGAGGAGCGGGTGCTTATCTTTCGCATCTTGCCCCGTGAGATAGCGGCTGAAATCTTCTCAGAGCTGGACGTAGACCTGCAACGTACTATCCTCAGTGGTCTGGGTGATAAGCAGACTGCCCGGCTCTTAGATGAGATGGCAGCCGATGACCGTACGGCACTCTTGGAGGAGATCCCAGCCGAGGCTGCTCGGCAGTTGTTAGCGCTCCTTCCGAAAGAGGAGCGGGACGTCGCTCTAACCCTCCTTGGCTACCCAGAGGGGAGTGTTGGTCGACTTATGTCGCCGGACTTCCTCACCATTCATGAAGATTGGAAGGTCCGTGAAGTGCTCGATCACATTCGGGCTCACGGTCGAGAGAGTGACTCGCTTGACACCCTGTACGTTGTGGACTCGAAGGGGGTGTTGGTTGACGAGGTTACGGTAAAGAATCTGCTCCTTGCCTCACTCGATGATGAGGTCGTCTCGCTCATGAACTATAAGTTTGAGGCGCTCCCCGTACAGAGTGACCAGGAGCAGGCGGTGGAGCTCTTTAAGAAATACGATCGGCCAACACTGCCGGTAGTCGATTCTGCGGGTGTTCTGCTCGGTATCGTAACCGTCGACGATATCTTGGATGTTCAAGAAGAAGAGGTAACGGAAGACATTCAGAAACTCGGAGGTAGCGAGGCTCTTGAGGATGCCTACAGTCGTACCCCCATAGCGACCCTCATTCGAAAGCGAGCGAGCTGGTTAATCGTTCTTTTTGTCGGCGAGATGTTAACTGCGTCGGCGATGGCTCAATACGAACACCAGATCCAGCGCGCGGTGGTGTTAGCGCTGTTTATACCGCTGATTATCTCAAGTGGTGGAAATTCAGGTAGCCAGGCATCGACCCTGATCATTCGCGCTCTCGCGGTTGGCGAGTTGCGATTGCGAGACTGGCTGACGGTGTTTCGTCGCGAGTTAGTGTGTGGCCTCGCCTTGGGAGGGCTCTTGGGGCTTGTTGGTTTCTTGCGAGTTGTTGTGTGGGCGCAATTCTCGAGCAGCTATGGGGAGCACTGGTTTCTGCTTGCGTGCACCGTTTTTATATCGCTCCTTGGGGTAGTAACTATAGGAACCCTCGCGGGCTCGATGTTACCTCTGGCGCTGAAGCGGCTTAATCTCGACCCGGCTACTTCGTCGGCTCCGTTTGTCGCAACGTTAGTCGACGTAGCTGGTCTGATTATTTATTTTACCATCGCGATGATGTTGCTGTCGGGTTCGATGTTGTAGATTCGGCCACTCAGCGTTGGCGAGAGTCCCGAGCCTCTCAGAGCGGACGGGCTGTGGCAGACAGGTGTGGTTGACAAGAATTTTACGGCGCCACGAGCTGGCGGCTCGCTTAGTTTGTAAAGTCCAGAAAACCGTAATTGTCACGAAGCTCGCTGCGCTCGCCGTGAAGAACGGGTTAAGAGCACCTACTAAAATGAGGCTCGTGGCGAGGCTGAGCGAGAGCGCAGCCGGCCGTAGCAGGCTTCATGAAATATGCGGGTTAACGCTCTTGGCCACCTCTCCCCGGACGAATATCGCACCGGAAAGCTTTTGCTTACACGGATTGGTGCCATGCTTTCTAAACTCTGCCTTGAGGGCGTGTGACCGCACTTTTTCGGGTACGGTCACGTGGTACGTGCACGAGCATGTTCACGTCCGCTAACACCAATTGTACCCACTCGATTCCCCGAAGAGCCCCATATTTTTAGAATGAGTCGGCCATTCAGGGTCTTGGAGGTAGTCGCAGCCCTGCGAGCTCCACTGCGGCGAACCTTTTTTTAAGGTAAGCATAACAGGCCGTAACAAATTTCTGCTGCTGCGTTGAAAGATCTGGTATCGCCGCCTTCATCTGCTGCTCGGTTTGCGGAGAGAACGCCTCTGCGACTACTAACCACGCGCTAAAACCGATCAGTTCAACGTCACTTGATTTCGCTGTGACTATTCGGCCTAACACTTGAATATTCCTGTGGTCGGCGACTGCTTTTGAGATGTAGGCGCCCTTAAGCCGCTCGGGAAAATCAAAGAGTGAGCGAAAAGCCTCAGCAAGTAGATCCCCTTCATGCCACTTTAGTTCGTTTAGCACCGTTTCTCTTTCTGGAGTGTTGAGGGAAAATTGTTTTATAAACTTACTCCGAGTCCGCGTGAGATCCTCTTGGCA
>JBIJBZ010000207.1:0-5085 GCA_044344945.1 Bdellovibrionota bacterium
CGATACAAAACAAACTTCTCTAGCGCATCCTCAAAGCCTCGACGAACATGCTCCAACTGCGGTTCGTTCTGAGTATTACCGTACTCACAGATATTCAGATTCAGGGCGCGACGCACACCTTCGCCAAGAGTTGCGTAGGTGAGCTCGCTATTTGGCGCGGCTTGAAGTGCTTTGTAGATCGCCCCACGAAGCCTTACGGTTTGAACGAAGTCATTAAAGTGCCCCGCTTGAAGAGCTGCGTCCTGCCGGTTATCCGTGAAACTTAGTAGCTTTTGATCCTTAGGCTGATAGCCATTTTCGTCAAGCTGATTGAGGATTGAGAAACTGGTAATCGTTGTGGAGGTGCTTCTTCCTTCACTGCCCAATTTTGCGAGCTTTGTGGCCTCGCTTGTTTTTGTATCAAAGAAGGTTCCACTGGTGGGATCAAATAAGAGCGGGGTGCGCATGAACCACCCCTCCCACTTCAGCGGCTGGGTATCAGAACAGGCTCCAAGTTCATCAAAATATATCTTCTTCGGTAGAAAGGGCTCTTTCTTTGCGTCGATGACTGGGCCGGTTTTCCGAATCTTGAACCACGACTCAGGGAGATTCTCTATGTCTGAAATAGGATCCCACACATCCGCACCAACGATCAGATATCCATCTACTGCTCGCCCCTCCTCATCATCGCTGACTTCCCTAAACTCCCGAGGCTCAAGCTTATCTCCATTCCTTGAAACGCAGATAAATTGATGACCCGAGTATCGACTGAACACACTCGGAAAGATCGGTTTCAGCTTATCGTCGTCCTGTTTGTAAATGCCGGGCTCTAATGTAATGAATCGATTCTCGTCCTGATCAAGTGTCGTATAGACCGATCCTGTCTGGGAAAGGAACTGATGCAACCGATATGGAAGTATCGTATAGCGACTTTTAGGATTCTTGATTTGATACTCACGATTGACCGAGCTAATCCAACGCAGTAGTCCAATCAAAGCCTCGTTACAACGGGCTGTAGCTTCCCCGGATGCTTCAGCTAGCTTTTGAACTATTTCTGTCTGAGTCTTGGGTTTGGCACGAACCAATCGCCCGCCTACATCATCCAGCGCGACAGTCCTTTCTAACCAAACCGCCAACGGGCTGACTTTGAGCGCTTCCATCCCAGCATCTGGGTTCACTCCTTTTTGAATCTCGGCAGCAAGTGCTTGCTTTGTGATGAGCTTATCATCTGCTGATAGAGAGTGTGCGAGCCTCTCAATTACGACCTGGCTTGGTGAGAACGGTCTCCCGAAGAGCTGATTTGCGACTTTTGCTACCTGCTCCTCGGCGGTCTCTTGAGAGCCCTCATTTACCGAGACCATCGTCGCCGATGTTCCGATGCAAGTAAGCTCCTTTTGACATTTGGCCCGAATACGCCTGATGAGCATGGCGATGTCGGCTCCTTGTCGCCCACGAAATGTATGGAGCTCATCGAACACTAGAAACCGAAGGTTCTGGTAGATTGAGTCACGGATACTGCGCTCCTTAAGACGGGTCAGGAGCAACTCGAGCATCATGTAGTTAGTGAGGAGGATATGAGGAGGCGACTCCCTCATCGGTCCTCGCTTATCCTCCTCCTCTTGCCCAGTGTACTGTCCGAAGGTAATCGGAAAATCTTCGCCGGTGGCTTCTTTGTAATTCTGCGCGTAGGTATTCAACTCGTTAGTCTGTGAGTTGATGAGCGCGTTCATGGGATACACGATCACCGCCTGTATACCCTGAATGCCTGGATTGCTCAGGATGTGCTGGAAGATAGTCGCCATGTACGTAAGGGACTTTCCAGAACCCGTGCCGGATGTAACAACAAAATCCTTACCTGCCATGCCGAGCTTGAGCGCCTCGACCTGATGAGTGTAGAGAGAGTAGCCGGTAAAGATTTTAGAGAAACTTGGATGGTACCGACCCTCTTTAACTAGCTGGTCGACAGTGCCTGCCTTTTCAAAGCCCGGGTTGAACTGAAGGAGAGGCTCAGGCCACAACCGCCCGCGCGACAATTCATCGTGCACCTTCTGATTGATCTTTGGGTCGGCTATCTTGATGAAGCTTTGAATATACGCGGCATACTCTTGTTTAACCTTTTCGTGAGTCTCAAATACATTCATCTCTATCAGCCTCAATATCGGTCAGACGTCCCCAATAAACCGCGATAAAACCGTAGCACAGCTGAGCCAGAGAGAAAATCTCAGACTCTTGGTAAAACCTTAATTTCAAAAGGGAAATGGGAAGGTCTTAGGCTACGAACACCACTGAAGTCCGGGACCGTTTGTACAAATAAATCGACGCCGATCCACCAGCCTCCAAGCACCACCCTAGCAAATTAGCAAAATTAGCAGGGGGGTGCCTACCTGGTGTATCACTGGATGGTACTGGTGGTGGCTGGATTGGTAGTAAATTAAAACAGTTGACAGGCGTAATCCCCCCTTCCGTCAAAACCCCCGACGGCGTGAGAAAGGTTGCAGGCGACGGTCGGCAGACAAGGGATGGAGGGATTTTAGGCCCCCCACCCCCTGCTAATTCTGCTAATCTGCTAGCCCTACCTAGTCCAAAGCCTTGGGTGCGCAAGATAAGTGACGTGGTTAGTCTTCTCATCACGTTGAGTCTTGAGATATCCGTGGCGAACTAGGATATTCAGGTGCTCTCGCGTGACATTTGCACTCTTTCTTGCACAGGCCGGACCGAACTGCCGAATGCGGGTAAGAGTAAAAGTATCAAGCTCACTCTTTCTGATGTACTCAAGAACCTTCGCCGCGCAATCGAGCCGATACTCACGACCCCCATCTTGATCCACGCGAAGAGCCTCGTTTAGGTAGTAGCGAGCGCACCTTATTCCTGCCTCAAGCGACTCCTCAGATATGGTATCCGAGTGAA
Source organism: Bdellovibrionota bacterium (assembly GCA_044344945.1). Classification (GTDB taxonomy): domain Bacteria; phylum Bdellovibrionota_C; class UBA2361; order UBA2361; family OMII01; genus OMII01. The sequence goes on from JBIJBZ010000207.1 coordinate 2,887, forward strand.
TGTCGGCAAAGAATTGAAAGGTTGCCGCTAACCTCAACGCCTGCTCAGGCATTTTCGACGCGGTGCCACTTATCTCTGCTAAATCCCCATCAGGTCCCTGCCGAGACTCCACATCGTTATAAAACTCGATGTAGAGCTCCTCCGCGGCCGGCGAAAGAGCGAGAGAGCGCGGCTGTAGCCGACAAGAGCCCCCCTCTTTGAGTGGTAGCGCCAGTTGCAGGATCTCTCTTACTCGATTGAGGAAGTTCACCATCCCTGGCGTCTCTCGAGGATTTTCGCGCACGAAAACACGACTACCCTTCGTTGATACAGCACGGGTCAATAGACAGCGGGGTCCAAATCCCTGCCCCTTCATTACCTCATTGCCCGCGATGAACTTATTGAATATCACATCCTGAACCATCAAGTGCATGCAGACTCTCTTCCCGGGATGCGAGTTCATCCCATCGGAAGACCTTGCTCGATTAACCCCCTTGCCATCCCAGAGACTGGAGAACCCGGCCATAGTCCGATCGCGGTTCTCTGGACTCATTGAGAAACCACCCAAGAAGACCGCCGCCTCATCACAAAATAGCCCCGCTGTGGGCGAGATCGATAAGTGCTTCTCAAGGCCCTCCAAAGTCGGATCACGAACTATCCGCACTGGAGCCCCCTGCCATGCCGGAGGTTTTGGTCCAACCTCCTTCAGAAAGGCCTCCAGCTCTTCCTCCCTGGTCACCTTCGATTCAGGATCGCGACTCCTTTTTGGACGCTTTCCGAACTCACGCTTTTTACGATCCCAGATAACTGCACTCGCCTCAAGCCGATGACGATCCTCGAGCGCTTTCCTGCGTATCTCATCGTCGAACTCATGGTGGGCAGCCATCGCATAACTATCCACCGTTGACTTCCTCTCTCCACTCGACCCTTCGGTGATGAAGAAGAGTGAGGTCGGAGACACTCGACCATCGGGCGTCACGACATCAACGTGGGCTTGCGTGGCCAGATTAGCCGATGCCTTTACCGATGCGGCAATCAATTCTACCGGGGCCTGAACGATCTTTTTCAAGTCCCGAATAGCATCTTGCAGAATCGGTGGTAGCGCCTCGAGCGGATATGACAAAGCTCCGCCCGACTCAATCACTAGAGGTTCTGGCTCGCGCCATCCCTGCTTTCCTAATTTGAAGGCTTCGACCGACTTTTCACGAGTAATTTCCTCGCCAGCCCTTTGCCTATCAAACAAATCCATTACTACAGCATTTGCCTCGCCTCGATCGGCTAAATTGAGTATCTTCATAATTATATCCCGCATCTACCTCATGGGCCTTATCGCGTGTCAGCGCGCTAAGGCCTTTGTCATCAATCATCATCACTAGCCCCCGTTTACCAGCGAACTCCCTCACTGCACCGGTCCTCGGTACAGTTGAGAGTCTTAGAAATTTATTGCTGCTCACTGCCCGATACTCTGCTCGCGCAGCCACCGGTTGTAGGCCTCCGTATCAATCAAGACGCGGCGCCCTCTCCGCACTACACAGCGCTGAGCAAACTCTTTATTCGAATGCACCATCCATCGAAGTGCTCCGACGGATGGGTCGATAAAGAACTCGCCCCACTTTGTTAGCGGCACCAGTTCAGGAATTCTCTTTTCTGACATCATTCTTTCTCTCCTCAATTACGTTAGGCTTGATTGCCCTGTGCAGGTAGAATGAGGCACGTCGGTGATTCCACCTATACCCGTAGATTTTGTTATTTTGTGTGCTCGAATAGGCCCTGTCGCAGAGGGCAAGATTTTGTTACCTGCCCTGACTTTCAGACTTATTTGCCAATAAGATTAGGTGGTTAGCGATAGCAGATTGAGCGGGAGGTCGCTTTAGGGGCTGATTTTGAGCGGGTATCCCCGGCTAACCAGTGCCGAACGACGAGTTGCCGCGCTGCACGTTCGGGGATCTCTTTATCAGATTTAACGTAGTACGCGATGAGAGAGAAAATCACCCTACGCTACTCGTCATTGATGAACTTCTGATTCATCTTCTCAACGGTGTCCGCCACATAGCTGTCACCCAGGTGAGCGTAGCGACGGACTGTGCTGAGCTGTCGATGTCCTAACACATCGGCCATCGCAACTGTTGAGGCGCCATTCATGGCGAGATAACTTGCGGCGGTATGCCGCAGGTCGTGGAAACGAAAATCGACGAGCTTGGCCTTTTTACGGGCCATATT
>JBIJBZ010000208.1:0-5078 GCA_044344945.1 Bdellovibrionota bacterium
CGCACAACTGACGTTGAGGGACGACAATGCTCCACCGATCGGAATCTTCACTGTCGCGTCGCAGATATCCCAATATCCGCGCGACATCCCGACAGTTTCATTTCCTAGCACAAGAACGGTTGGTCTCACAAAGCTTTGTTCTGAGATCAGGTGCTCTGCTTTTCCACTACTCCCGACTACTTGGTAGTCGAAGCCGGCAGATCGAGCTTGGAGCACCCACTCCTGAACTTCAATGTGAGACGAGGCGGTTGCAACGGGCACTGCGAAGATAGCCCCCATGCTGCCGCGCACGACAAAGGGGTCGTAGAGGTCCACGGCGTGGCCGGTAACGATAATGCCGTCGACCCCGAAGGCGTCGGCCGAGCGTATGGAGGAGCCGAGGTTGCCAGGGCTTGCGGGTCGGTCAAAGACCACAATGAGGCCATTTTCTTTGGGTTTGATATCAGCCGGGGTTAGGCGCTTAGCCTCAACGATGGCGAGGATCTCTGAGGTTTCGTCCTTTTCGCTGAGTTCGGCGAGGAGGTCGGGCGAGAGCTCCCACAACTCCTGCGCAATTCCCGACTCAACAAGCCCCTGGGCCCACTGTGAGAGGGGGCGGTCATCTGCAAACAGGAAGGCCGAGATCTGCCAGCAGTGTTCGACCGCGATCCGGATCTGAGCAACCCCCTCAACGAGGAACTGGCGGTACTGTGTGCGCTTCTCCCGATTGCGCTTGAGCACCTCAGCCCGTTGAAAATAGTTGTCCTTTTTCGTGATCCGGAGCGTTTTGCGTGTGGAAGGGGCAGGGTTGCGATTCATACGGCGGGTGAAGGTAACCCATCGGATGATGCGGGCAAAGGGTCCACTTTGACCAAAAAGCCCGTTTTTGCGCGCGTTTGTTTTGCTGGATAGAACAAAGCCCCTAAGTTATTAAGTTTTTTACATGAATCGTGCAATCACTTTTGACAGACCTTCATCCTACTGATTATTCTCGAAAGAGTGATTCGAGATGTGCAGTATTGTTAGGTTGTTAAGAATCCACGTGATTTCTGGTTGAGCTCAAACGAGAATCAATATCAGCCGTGGATCGTTAACATTAAGGGGTTGAAAGTGAACAAGTCAGAGTTAATCGAAAAGTTAGCGCAGCGTGGTCAGATCAACATCGTGCAAGCAGAAGAGGTTGTTAACCTCATTTACCGCAAGATGCGAGATACGCTCGTAAACGGTGGTCGCATCGAGATTCGCGGGTTCGGCAGCTTTGTGGTTAAGGAGTACGGTGCGTACGAAGGTCGTAATCCTAAGACCGGAGAGAAGATCCCTGTTCCACCAAAGAAGCTTCCATTCTTCAAGGTCGGTAAGGAGCTCAAGGAGCGAATCGATGCTATCGCCGAGGCCCAAGCTGTTGGCCACAAGTAGTAGGTAAGATTCGCTTGAGCCGGGCTTGGGGCCCCGTAGGTGCAACATCTCTCGGTATTCCGAGGTTGTCTCTGCGGGGCCTCGCTGTTTAAGGTGTCAATTTCACGCGCAAGCTCGACCGTGTTTTTGGGCATTTTGCTCACCATGGAGCGATAGTTCTGTGGTAAGAGGAGCATTTTTAGATTTATTCAGCGGTATGTGTATGACGTCCTCTAGTTCAAACCTATCTCGAACCGAGATGCGACCAGCCAAAGTGCAGGTGTTAGAGCTCGTTTCATCGCGGTATACAGGCCAGGATGGCTCGCCATCGGCCCGTCCAGCAGATTGGGATAGCCGCAAAGAGGGGATCGACGAGGTTCGAATATCGAGTGGAGAGGTGCTTCGTCTCTACAGCTCAGCGATGCAATCTCCCCCGCAGCCTGGCTGGATCCTGATGCTTACTGGTGGCAACGATTCCGAGGGGTATCATTGGACCCTCTACGGGATCCCCCGCAAGCATTAAACAGGGCGGCGCTACGAGGCCCCTTAAATTAGTCATGAAGTTGACGGCTTACCTAGTTCTCGGTGGCCTACAGATATTATTTTCACCTGATTAAGACCGAAATTCACCGAGTTACCCTCCGCTACGGTGATAATGCGTCAAAAAAGTGAACTCTTCAGAGAGCTTCGGTGCATCTCACATAGAGCAGCACGGTAGTCCGGGAAGATTCTGTTTCGGGAGCATGAGCCGTGTGGGGTATACTGGGACCAAAGGTTAGGTCGTCGGTTTTTTTCGGAGTTGCCATGGAAACGCGTCAAACTCAGCAAGGCGAGCAGAAAGTTACAATAGAGACTACGATCGGCGATCTGATCGAGGCGATCACTGATGTCGCTCTTCAAGCCGGAAAGACGGAGGCCGAAGGGTATCAGCTCGCCTCGTTTACGATTGAAAAGCTTCTGCGAGACAAGCGACATCGCGATATCCTTGAGGCGTAATCGCCTCTATTACCATAGGGGCTGCGTTTGGTATGCCTGATGGAAAGCGGAGCATTACCTCCGCTTTTTTATTTGCCCTTTCCTCAGATAGTAGCAGCTCTCGTCGTCTGAAACCCCTTAAAACTTGCCTGAATCGTCGCGGTCTGGCACGTTAGGTGAGTTATTTCGTTCGATTGAGGTCCCTGTATGAGCATCCGCAAAGAGTCCCCTGTAATAGCAATCGCTGGCGCCACCGGCTTGGTTGGTAATGAGATGTTGGTGGTTCTTGAGGAGAGGAAGGTACCCTGCGCGAAGCTCAAACTCTTCGCATCAAAGGACTCCGTTGGTGAGGTGTACAAGTTCCACGATCAGGAGGTCGCAGTAGAGGAATTGACGGAGGCTGGATTTGAAGGGGTCGATATCGCGCTCTTTGCTACCTCAGCTGACCTTTCGGCCAAGTTCGTTCCGGCGGCGGCAAAGGCGGGCGCAACTGTGATTGATAATTCGAGCAACTTTCGAATGGATCCCGCCGTTCCGCTGGTTGTTCCAGAGGTGAATCTACACGCAGTCACCGAATCAACGAAGGTAATTGCGAATCCAAACTGCTCGACTATCCAGCTCGTTCCTGTTCTGCAGGCGATTCATGAACTCGCAGGATTGAAGCGCGTTGTTGTGTCAACGTACCAATCGGTTTCAGGAGCGGGTAAGACGGCGCTTGATGAGCTGTGGGCGCAGAGCTTGGCGATCTTTAATCAGCAGGAGATGCCGCAAGAGGCTTTTCAACATCAGATCGCATTCAACTGCATACCGCAGATAGATGTTCTGCTCGATGATGGTTTCACCAAGGAGGAGTACAAGATCATAAACGAGAGTCGTAAGATATTGGAGCTCCCTGACCTCCGAATCACGGCGACCGCGGTTCGAGTTCCTGTTTTCTACAGCCATGCTGAGAGCGTCTTCGTTGAAACGGAGCGGGAGATAACTCCAGAGAGCTTTGTGAAAGCGCTCCATGGAAAGCCAGGGATCGTTGTTCACAGTGCTTCCGAGGAGTATCCGATGCAGATCGATATCGCGGGCGCAGATGATATTCATGTTGGACGCATCCGTCGTGATGAGTCAGTACCGCATGGACTTGCCCTCTGGGTCGTTGCAGATAATGTGCGCAAGGGCGCAGCGCTTAACGCCGTTCAGATTGCAGAAGCGCTGCTGAACAGTTAGGTCCTTGTATCGTGCCGAACGTTAAGCTCGTTGTTGAATATAACGGACGCGGTTTTCACGGCTGGCAGAAGCAGCCTGGATTGCGAACCGTTCAGAGCGAGCTTGAGCGGGTTCTGAAGATCGTACTGAGAGCCCAGTCGGGGCCTCTGCATGCAGCTGGTAGAACCGACACGGGGGTGCATGCACGTGGTCAGGTGGTGAGCTTCACTATCCCAGAGTCCGTTGACCTGTGGCGCATTCAGCAAGGTGTGAGTCACCTGATGAAGGGAGAGCTTACCGTCCTATCGTGCGAATACGTGAGCGGCGATTTCCACCCCGGAATCGCTTCAACCCACAAGCAGTACTCGTATCGGATCTTGAACCGCGCAACGCCGGCCGTGCTTGAGGCGCATCTGATGTGGCACATAGCGCCACCCCTCGATCTTGATCGCATGCGCGAGCATCTTGGATGCTTAATCGGTGAACACGACTTCTCCAGCTTCCGTGATTCGTGTTGTGTTGCCCGAAGTCCTGTCAAAACGATCTATACAGCCTCGCTTGTTAAGGAGGGCGATATCGTAACGTTCCGAGTTATTGGATCCGGGTTCTTGAAGCAGATGGTGCGTAACATCGTAGGCACCCTTACTGATATCGGGCGAGGTCGACTCCAGGGAAAGCAGTTGCCAGAGATCCTAGCCGTCAAGGACCGCCGCCAAGCTGGTGTGACCGCGCCGGCGCACGGGCTGTCGATGGATTGGGTTTCATATGAGCCGGTGCCGTTTGCGCCGGGTGAGTGGCCGAACTCGTAAGAATACTGCGCACGTGTCGCGTAGTAATATATTAGCGCAAAGAAAGTTCTCAATCCGTAGGCGTTCGCCCCGTCATTGAGAAGTAGAGGTGAAAAAACGCCTCAGCAACCGCTTGGAACAGGTGCCCGATCCCTGCTACCCCCTGAAAGCCCCAGGCAAGAACGATGGCAGCGATAACCAAATTCCACGCAAAGATATAGAGGAGCCCGATGGTGTAGCCTCCCCGAATGAGGGAGATGTCGGTCTGAATCGGTGAGATATCGCGCACATTCAAGAGGAGATCGGCTCCGTATCCGAGCCCGACTACGACGAGTACCATCAGCGGGTCGTGTCGCAGTGAGGCAAATGCGATTACAGAGGCGAGGATGGTGAATACCGGCACGATGTAGGGCGCCAACGAGATGAAGGCGTTGTAGTGTGCGGTCTTCTTCGTGTAGGTGTAGGTGACATGGCCTGAGTTCTTGCCGACCTTCATCCCCTTAAATTTGTTGCCGACAAGATTTGCGATCAAGCGGTGCTTAAATTCGTGCAGAAGCACTGAGATGTGGTCGCGGATGATCGCCTTCGCAAGCGCAGCTCCAAAGATAGATGAGGCGATAAAGATCGCAGCGAGCTTCATCTCGGCGTTTCTGAGCTGAAGAATGGCCAAAACAAAGAAGAGGACCCCTGTTGGAAATAACAGGAGCAGTGAGAGGTAGAATGCGAATCCCCCGACGAGCAGGT
>JBIJBZ010000209.1:0-5044 GCA_044344945.1 Bdellovibrionota bacterium
AGTGCCTCAAATTAAATGTTACCGAAGAGAAGCTGTTTGATGAGTCGATGACTCAAAACTCATGTTACCGAACCTTTATAAGAGGTTGAAAACATGAGCGGAATTGAGAACCTGAAAGAGCTTCGAGCTAAGTATCTGAACGGGAACAGGCGTACAAAGGATCAGATACTTACGGGTCTATGTCTTGTACACGGCTACCACCGAAAGAGCGCCATCCGGGTAATGCACGGGGAGTTGAGGCGTCTGATGGCGCAGAGACCAAAGAAGAGACAAAAGCCTGGAGTACGGAGCCGATACCAGGACCCAGGGTTTAAAGCCGCGTTAAAGGCTGTCTGGCGAGAGACAGACTACATGTGGAGCAAGAACCTCAAGAGAGCCATGCCGGTATGGCTCCCAGCGTATGAGGCGGTAGAGGGAGTGTTTCGGGAGGATATTCGCGGTCGGCTTCTGTCAATCAGCGCTGCATCAATCGACCGCATCTTGAAGCCATATAAACATCTGGGTCGCGGCAGATGCGGAACCAAGCCTGGGTCGCTGCTACGAAGCGAGATCCCGATTAGAACCACCGTATGGGATGTAAACGTTCCTGGATTTCTGGAAGGTGACACAGTGGCTCACTGTGGGGGTGATTTGTCAGGACAGTTTGCGTGGACCCTGACGGCGACAGATATTTGCACCCAATGGACCGAGATTCGCCCCGTATGGCACAAGGGAGCTGTTGCGGTAATTGAGGCGATTGAGGATATGTATCAAACGCTCCCCTTTGCTGTGCAAGCGTGGGATTGTGACAACGGAGCTGAGTTCATCAATCGCTATTTGGTAAAGCATTTCGCAGATCGTAAAATCGCCTTTACTCGCTCACGTCCATATCACAAGAACGACAACGCTCATGTCGAACAGAGAAACTACTCGCATGTGCGACAACTTCTCGGATATCGGAGGTTGGATAACCAAGAGATCGTTTCACGCTTGGCAGACATCATGCGTGACTATTCGCTCCTTAAGAACCTCTTCTACCCAAGCCGCAAGCTCGTGAGCAAAGTCGTCATCGGCTCCTATACCAAGAAGCTCTTCGACGACCCCAAGACTCCTTATCAGCGGGTTCTTGAACACCCTATGGTAGATGAGCACCAGAAAGAGCGTCTACGAAATATCTACATTTCTATTAACCCGGTGCTTTTCAAGAAGCAGATCTTTTCCCAACTACGACTACTACTTAAGAATGCTTCGGTAACATCACAATTTGAGGCATCCGACACACCCTTCGGTAACAATCTAATTTGAGGAATCACGTAGGGGCGGGGTGCTGGCGGTCGTTGAGCATAACTCGATACCTCAAGTGGGTAGTAGTTGTTAATGATGTCGTTACTACATAGCTGTACAACTACGAGGGAAGGGTGCATGCCTCCCTTGAGATAATCCTCAAGCACGATCAGCTCCTGTAACGTGCCGTACCCCAGCCCACCGTACGCAATCAACTGGGTCTCAGGATGCTCTCGTTGTAGATACGCAAACCACATGGACTCCGATGACACGGTAAGCCCCTCGGTAAAGGAATCCCCAAGCACAAGGATCGGGTTTGAACTCGTCGGACCGATGACATGCTCGCGGCCAACCCAACCACGCCGATCGTCCCAGAGCGAGCGCGGATTGGTAAAAAACGGGATCCCTCTTCGAACACGATTGTCAATCCGCCGCGCTCCCTCCACCAGTAGTAAGGCACACGAGATGCCGCACAGCACCAGCAGGCAACGTCCAAGGTAGTGTGCCATCTTAGTCATGCGGCTTCGCCTAATCCTCAACTCGCCACGGAGGGTTTTATGAGATCTCCCTGTCAGCCGCAAAATATCCCGAGTCACTGGGAGCTGCAACGGGCACGTATTGAACCGTTGCGAGCAGTAGTTCCTTGTGTGGCGCCCGGCTCGGCGCTTCGAGGCGGGCGGTAGTTCATCCTACTGGCTTTGGGCGTACCGAAATCGCTCATAGTCTCTCATGCAAGACACGCAGCAGTTCCTCGAACGTCCTGTTCATCCGAGCATTCACGGATTTCGAATCGGGCAGCTTGGTGCCGGTGGCGTTACTGGACTCTCGGACGGTGTCACTTCGATCGGTTCTGTTGGAACTGGTGGTAGTGCAGGCGGCTTTGGCTCCCTTGGTTTGGGGATCGGTCGTGGGGGCGCGACCGGGGCTTCTTTCGGCTTTGCGGGAGCGGTTGTCGTTGCGTGTATCATAGTCCTATCCATGAACGGGGGATTGATTTTAAGTCGATCGAATTTGATGTGAGTGCTTTGTGAAAGTAGCGAGTGAAGGCCTCGGCCCGTGCGGGCCACTCGAATTCGGAGAGGTTTGCGATCTCTCTCCAGCCGGTCTCTCCCCACGTGCCAACTGCAAGAGTCGCGCAATCAAGAGCGATCTTCGGGTTGTCACGTCGTAGCATGAGGGGATCTTCGTAGATTATAACTGAGGCTTTTTCCGGGCTAATCTCACCACTCTTCACACCGCTCTGCACATCCTCAGCGTAGAGAAGCATAAGCAAACTGTGCGGATTAAGTGCAGGGTTATCGATAGCATCGAGGCGTTGCAGTCGCGCAATGTCTGCTGGTCGCAGCGAATTGATCGAGAATCCCTTCTTGAAGAGCGAGAAGGGATAGAGACATCCCGAATTAAAGAGGGTGTGAAGGCTCTCGAAAGCCCGATAGACCGCGGTGTGCGCGTCCTGAAATCGAGCAAGTGCGTCTGCCATGCTCGGGGCGCCGTTTTGTAGAGCGCTGTGAACCAGGTAGTGTTTATGAATATGCCCACCGGGCTCACGGACTACCCGCAGACCCTCTTGAAGGTTCTCACCACGAAAGGGGCCCTGATCGAACTGGTATGAGTTGGAGAGTGAGCCGGAGAGGTTCCCCATCCATGTAAGGTTCTTGCTCGATGGAGCAAGTAGACGAGTGAAATCACCTGCGTCGTGGAGTGGCAATCCTTGTTTGAGGAGCGACACTACTTCTTCAAGGTGCACCGCATCAACCAAGCTCCCCACGCAGTTGCCTGATGGTCTAAAGTGTCGGTTGTAGAAGACCCACGCTTGTGGAACTCCGTCTATATGCGTGGCTGGACAGCTCGGGCACCAGACGGCCACTAGTCCCCGCGTCATAAGGATCCGAAGATCATCGAGGTGTGTTAGCAAGTCGGGCTGTGCCGGGAATCGATCCTCAAGGGTTTTTGGAGAGAGACCGAAATCGCTGAGTCGTAGGCCGTGCGCGAGCCAGCCGTTGCCTGGAAAGTTTCCTGATTGTGGCGCCGTTATGGGAGTGCACGTCAGAAAGCTTTGACGCAGGAACCTTTCAAGAAGGGACCCCTGGTGCTTGGTCACACGCTTCGATTCGCACTCAAGAAAGGTAAAGAATCGTAGGGAGAGATCGAAGTTTCGAGACATCACACGAAAGGTTTCGTGATGGGCTTGGTCCCGAGCAGGTCGACGTGTAAACGGAGAATCATCGAAGGCAAAGCTGGCGTGTGGTGGCGGTTTTCCTTGAAGCGCACGGTAGGTTTGATAAAAACCGCGGTGTTCATCAAGGTAGCGGGTGATGTAGAGGCTCATCTCAGCTCGAGCGTGTCTGGCGTCAATCGAGGACTTTTCTGAGGTTTCCGAAGGGTGAGGCCCACCACTCCACGTTTGCCAAGACTTTGTGATCGTCTCTACAAATCGAGGGTCGAACTTCCAAGCAAACAAAAACTCTTGGTTGACGGTGATTCGGATCGGGCGGCTGGGGCTTAAGGTGTAGAGCCCCATCTTGTAGGTGCCTGAGTGGTCGTGCGTTGGTTGGATACGACATGTTTCAACTTGGTAGCCGCGGATGGCGCCGAGCATCACCGGAAGCTCGTTACCGTTTGCTGCCACGTGAGGTAGGATCGCAAGCAGGAGGTGCGCCGAGCTGTTGTGTAAGACATCTCGGTAGAGCGCCTCGTCGGAGTGTGCAAGGAGTTGCGATAACTGCCTCGGTGAAAGCTTAGTAAGGCTTTTAACCAGCTCAGGGATGCGATCGGGCGCATCGGATGCGACTTGAGCGAATGTGGCGCTCTTGAGCAGAGGTTCTGCCCAATCTGCTCGGGCGCTAAGCTCGCAACCGGCGAGTTCAAGCGCGATGCGATGAGCTATCTTAGCTTCCCGCAGCTGTGGAGACTCAACATTCGTTCCCTGACGCACGGCTGCGCAACAAGCTATCGCCATGTCCTGCTTGGCGGTCTTAAGTGCTTTACCCGCCGCGAGAAGTGCATTGGGCTCCGATAGTGCCGGTAGCAGCGCAGGCTCAAAGTGTTCCCGCCGATCATGCTCGAAACGAGATGCCCACGTTAGAAGAAGGAGTCGAGCATCTTGCTCGGCATACGGGGGGGAGAGCAATAGTTGGAGACCAGAGCTGTTAGAGAAGAATGGGGATGCGAGAGTTGCGCAAATTCGGCGAACGAGCGCCGGATCGTCGTCGACGGTGAGGAGTGGTCTGATCTTTAGGTACAATTGCGCACGCTCTTTGGGCCCAAAGCTATCGGGATCCGAAAGCGGTGCGTAGCTCCAGCAGCTTTTGAAGTCAGCGGCAGCATCTTCATAGCATGTTTTTGTGCGCCACCGTGACATCCCCAGTAACACATCCTCAAGGTCTTGAGGCGAGGGTTGTTTGAGGTGGTCAAATCCACGCATCTGAGCAGCAAAAAGGATCAAAAGGGCCTCTCCTCCTCGGATTGAGGACCCCAAATAAAAGATCGCGCTCGGCCACTCAGAGAGTAGGTGCGGACGAATTGAGTCGGGCTGCCCAATCAGAAGATCCTCAAGAGAGGTTCGCAGCGCATCAACCGAGAAGTTCTCAATACGACCCAGTTTGACTATCGGCTGCAACATCGACGTGATCTCTTGAGCGGTGAGGCCGAGACCCCGAGCTGCTGAGATGCAGAGGGTGGCTCGGAGTAGGTTGCATCGCTGTTCGTCTGTTGCTGGGATCTGATTGCCGATGTCGTGCCCGATGACCTTGCTCAGTATGGCAGCCGCATCACGTTCCGG
>JBIJBZ010000058.1:0-16889 GCA_044344945.1 Bdellovibrionota bacterium
TAGCCTTGTGATCCGAGGGCCGTTGTTAGGGCATCGCCTTGCGCGGCTGCAAAGATCTCGGTTGCTTCCGATAGATGGGTAGTCTATAACCCCCGGCGCTTTCACGAGAGGCAGTAAGGAGTTCTCTATGAAGAAAAAGGAATTGGATCAATTAAAGGGCTTACTTGAGGGGGAGAAGCGCCGAATCTTAAGGCACCTCGAGGATATCAGTGATACTTCGGTAGCTGACCTTGATACTCCATCGGGAGATTCCGTGGATCTTGCCTCCCTTGAAATCAATCAAAATTCGCTGGTGAAGGTCGGAAAGCGTGAGTTGAATCACCTCAAAAAGATCGACGTTGCTCTCAAGAAGATGGAAGAGGGTACGTACGGAGAGTGTGAGAGTTGTGGAGAGCAGATCGGAGTCGCGCGACTCTTGGCTCGTCCAGTGGCTCAGCTCTGTATCGATTGCAAGACAGCCCAGGAGAACGAGGAACGTAAGTACACTGACCGGTCCTCTGAGGAGGATGGTGATGGTCTTCCGGAAGAGGGAGACGAGGTTTAACTCTCTACCTCAGGGGGTTGTTCGGGCTCTCCATGGGATCCTCTGGCTCAGTTTCTTCACATCGCTGTATTAACGAGGTAGTCGAGCATTCGCTTGAACGGTCGTGGAGTATAGTTGCTCCTGCAAAGATTAACCTCCGCCTGAAGGTTTTAGGTCGCCGGGAGGATGGGTATCACCTTTTGAGCATGCTCAATACTACCTGCTCGTCCTTAACGGACGAGCTACAAGTTCGCCTGAAATCAGGAGGGGGCATTTCGGTAGTGATGGATTCTCCTCAGCTTCAAGCTGTGCCGAGCGAGGAGAATCTAGTTGCGAAGGTATGGCGCCGGTACTGGGAAGTGTTTCAGTTGCCGGTACCTCCGTGTGGGATTGATGTGAAGATAGCCAAGCGTATCCCGGTTGGCGGTGGGCTGGGTGGCGGTAGTAGTGATGCTGGTGCGCTGCTGCGACTCCTGTCGGCGGTCTTTGGTCCGACGATTCAGGCTTCTCTTAATTTGGATACCGCATCGTATGCTCAACGCGTGATCTCAGCGGCGTTAGCTTGTGGCGCTGATGTTCCATATGCGTTTGTCGGTGGAGTATGCTGGGTTACTGGTATAGGAGAGGTAATCAGGCCGCTCGCGGTCGGCTCGATTTGGAACGGGCCAGTGCTGGTGGTTTCGCCCCCCAAGCCGGTACCAACAGGGCCCTTCTACCAATTCTTCCGGACGCAACATCCTAGCATGGAAATCTGTCGCGATGAGCCAATGGAGCGCTGTAGTGCGCAGGGAATATCTGACGCCCTACCTGCTCTTATTGGAAATGATTTTGAGATCGACGTGTGTCGATTGGTGCCTGAAGTCGGGGAGGGATTGGCGATTGCTCGCTCTTTCTTCCCGCGTACCAGCTCCCTTACTGGTTCTGGGTCGTGTTTCTTTAGTCTTGTACCGCCGAGTGATGAGGGTCTCATTGCGGCCTGTATTGAGGCGCTCAAAGAGCGGGGTATGGCGGTCTACGTCTGCCATCTTTAGGCGGGTCTGGTGCCGCCTGTGTGCGTAGTCCACCCAGTCTTATGATTGGTGCGGGCTTAGGGCGAGCCGTATTTCTGAAACTACGGATCGGGCTGCATGCAATGGTGGAGTTTTGCATCGCTTCCCTTGCCAAAGTTCGGTAAAAGTTTTACTCAAGAGGTCCAAGATGGTGCCCGGTAGCCAAGTGGTAAGGCAGCGGATTTTGATTCCGCCATACGCAGGTTCGACCCCTGCCCGGGCAACTCGTTTGACTCTCCTTTTTCCAGGGAGCTCCCGTGACTAGACCGCTTCTCGTTTTCTCTGGTAGGTCCAACCCTCAGTTCGCTGCATCGGTGTGCGAGACCCTTGGCATTCAGCAGGGCGCAATTGAGACAACTCAGTTTAGTGATGGCGAGATCTCAGTAGAGATCGGCGACAATGTGAGAGGCGGAGATGTATTTGTCATTCAGAGTACATCGACCCCTGGAAATGACCATCTCATGGAGCTCCTGATTATTATCGATGCGCTCAAGCGCTCCTCGGCTGGGCGAATTACGGCGGCCCTTCCGTATTTTGGATATGCGCGACAAGATCGAAAGGTAAAGCCTCGAGTTCCAATTACCGCGAAGCTGGTGGCTGATATGATCACCACGGCGGGAGCTGATCGCGTTCTTACAATGGACCTTCACGCCGGGCAGATGATGGGATTCTTCAATATCCCCGTGGATAACCTCTTTGCGCTTCCGATCATGATTCCGTACCTGCATTCTAAGTATGGGGTTAATGATATTACGATAGTGGCGCCAGACGTCGGGGGGGTAGAGCGTGCACGTTTCTTTGCAACGCGTCTTGAGAATGCGCCGATTGCAGTGATCGACAAGCGTCGCTCCGGACCGAACATGATCGCGTCCATGAACGTGGTAGGAGAGGTGGCCGGACAGACCTGTGTTATTGTGGACGATATGGCCGATACGGGCGGAACCCTAATCAAGGCGGCTGAGACCCTTATTCAGGAGGGTGCTAAGCGGGTGATAGCATGCTGCGTTCACGCGGTACTCTCAGGCGACTCTCGGACCAGACTCAACAAGAGTGCGATTGAGGAGATTATCGTTACTGATACGGTGCCGCACGCCGGGTCGGTGGTAGACGACAAGATTACGGTTCTCTCGGTCGCTCCGCTCTTCGGAGAGGCGATCCAACGTATCCATTCCGACGACTCAGTCAGTAGTTTGTTCAAGTAGTTATCCCCCACCTAGCGCCGTATCAGAGACCGCGCGCGTGGTTGCGCGCGGTCTCTGATACGGCGCGCAGCCGCTTGGATGACGTGTTTTCAGGTGGTTATCTGCGCCAAGCGGATGCGCGTGCTTACCGGACAAGTGCTACGCGCGCTCTCTGTGACGGCGTGGTGCTTTTATTCCGGTGTTCTTTACCTAAGTTGTCCCATCTGCTAGAGTCCCGAGACGATTTTTTACGAGGAAGGATAGCCGTGGAAAGTTTCAGCATTGAAGTAACAGAGAGACAAGAGTTGGGTAAGGGCGGGTGCAACCGCGCACGTAAGGCAGGGTTTATCCCCGGTATCGCCTACCACCGCCACGACGCTCCGATCGCAATTCAGGTTCCGTATAAGGAGTTTACACTCCTGGCAAAGAAGGCTCGGCTTTCGCAGGTGTTCACCTTGAAGAGCTCCTCTTCGGCGCTCAATGGCAAGGCGGCGATTGTAAAGGAAGTGCAGCAAGACCACATCAAGGGGCGAGTGCTTCACGTGGACTTTCAGACCTTGAAGGATGACGAGGAGATCACGATTGATATTCCAGTTAAGCTCGTTGGAGAGTCGCCTGGAGTTAAGAACGATGGTGGAGTGCTTACGTTGGTAACGCATGAAGTTACTGTGGAGTGCTTGCCGAAAAACATCCCTTCGGTTCTTGAGGTTGATATCTCCTCGCTTGGTTTGAGCGAGTCGATCCATGCAAGCGACCTCAAGCTTCCGGCTGGTGTGGTGCTTGCTGATGATCCGCATGAGACTATCGTGAGCGTTATTATCCCACGTGCAGTTGAGGAGGCAGCTCCAGCTGCTGCCGCTGCCGCAGCTGCTCCGGCGGCTGCAGCTGCTCCGGCTGCTGCAGGAAAGGCTCCCGCCAAGTAATACGGGCGTGGATTCGGGACGGGAACGGGGCGCTTTGCCAGGAGCAAAGTGCCCCGTTTTCATAGGTGCCTTCGGCTGCGATGATATACGCATAGATTTGATTCTTACGGAGCGTAGATGTCACCACATAGCGCGGTGGTTGTGGGTCTTGGAAACCCTGGCGACCGATACAATAGCACCCGTCACAACATCGGCTTTGCGGTAGTTGATGCCCTACGTGCATGTTCAGGCCTGTCGGACCCCGCTGAAGCGGAGGCAGTGGCACGAACTCACGCCGCTGCGGCGATCGCTGGTAGCCTTTCGGGTCATGGGTGGAGTGAGCGCGCGGGATATCTAGAGTCGACGGCTTCAGTAGGTGATTGGTCGGCGAGTCTTGTGAAACCGATGACCTTCATGAATCGCAGTGGTGAGCCGCTCCAGCGTTTTTTAAGTTTTCGAAAGATTCCGCTCGCCCAGGTGGTTGTTGTGCACGATGAGATCGATATTCCGTTCGGAGCCCTGCGAGTCAAAGTAGACGGTGGTGAAGGTGGACACAACGGACTCCGTTCTATCTCCGAGCTGTGTGGCGGAAGGGGATATACTCGAATCAGGGTGGGGGTTGGGAAGCCCCCTCCTGGAAGCCCTCTGAGTGCTCAACCAGACGGCGTTGCAACTTGGGTGCTCGGGCGTTTTTCGCGCGAGGAGCAGTCCTACGCTGAAGAGCTTGTTGCCCGAGCCGCGGCTGCCATTGTTCTCCTTGGTCGGCTCGGACTCAAGGCGGCTCAGAATGCGTATAATCGATAGCAATCGACGCCTGAGCTGATTGTGTGACGGCACTATGGGCCGTGGGTGCGCCTATGAGTTTATGCTCGCAGCCAGCATAATCGCCTAGTTTGTTGTTTTTATTGGTAAATAGACCGGTCGCATTCTCGCATGTATGTCCAAAAGTGGCCCCGGATGTGACCAAAGGTTGCGAACTCAATTCAACCAGGAGCCTTTTGATAAAACAGGGGGTGGTTCGGTTGTGTTTTTGCTCGGTTCTGGTACACTTCGACGGCTTTTAATGCAGCCGGTCTACTTAGTGCCTTGGGGTATCTCGGGTAGGCGGGCCGTGTAGGTTAGCGGGCTTGCTTATGACCCTACACACAGAAAGAAGCGTAAGCGTTAAGACTAGATAAGATATTCGAATTCAGTAGGTGTTCCATGGAAGCACGCCGTTACGAGTCGGTGGTAATTTTTAATCCCCGTTTAACCGAGGTTCAGATTAAGGACGAGATCAAGAAGATCGAGACGCTCCTTAAGTCGAACCAGGCAAACGTCACAGGTGTTGATACGTGGGGCAAGAAGGAGGCAGCGTTCTCCTTCGATAAGCAACGCTTCGGTTACTACGTGGCATTCAACTATGAGTCAGCGAACCACGAGGTGCCAAACGCACTTCAATCAATTCTGCGCATCACCGACACTGTGCAGAAGTTCCAGACCCACCTGATTAGGACTAAGACCCGTAAGTTTAAGGGCAACCCTCGTCGTCTCACCCAGCCTCGTACTGATGGTGATGATTTCGATTTTGGTGGAGATTTTGAGTAATACGTTGATGGGCGCTCGCCGTGTTTGCGGTACTGAGTGGCTTTAGATGCTTTGAAGGAGTTCGGTCATGGAAGTTATTTTACGCGAAGATTACATCTCCCTCGGTTATATCGGGGATACTGTGCGAGTTCGTCGTGGTTTCGCCAGAAATTACCTGATCCCGCGCGGTTTGGCGGTTGAGGCGTCCTCGGAGAACGAGCGAGCACTCAAGCACAAGCTCGGCGCTATTATGGCCAAGCGAATCAAGAAGAAGGCCGAGGCTGAGGCGTTCGGTAAGGTTCTTGAGCAGGTCACCGTTGAGTTCACGCTCAAGGTAGGAGCAAAGGGCAAGAGCTTTGGTTCCGTTACTACTCGTGACATCGAGACCTCGTTGAAGGCGCTCGGATACGAGATTGACCGCCGGCAGATCCGTCTCGCAGAGACGATTAAAGGACCTGGCGTTTACAAGGTTGAGGTGAAGCTTCACTCGGAAGTTTCGGTCTCGGTCCAGGTTAAAGTTATCGCTGCACAGGCTCCGGTATCGGCCTCTGGTGCTGAGAAGGGCAAGAAGAAGGGCGGTCGCAAGGCGGCAGCTGCTGAGGAAGGTGGAGAATCCGAGACCTCTGCTGAGGGCGAGGAAGAGTCGGAAGAATCAGAAGAGACAGAGGCGTAGTACGTGCTTCGGGTGTGCAATGACACCCGTTCAATCTGTGTCTACTAAAGGAGATGGGGCTCGTGTCTGAGTCAGGAGCAATCAAAGTTCCCGATTCTGATGATACGGGTCCCATCTCTTTTGAAGTGCCTGCCCCAGGGGAGCTCTCCGCTTCGACGGCGGTTCCATCCCGGTTTGTTTTGGCGGCTAGTTTTCTCTCGGCTTTTGCTATCGCAGCGTGCCTCCTGATCCTGATAGGACACTTCGCTTTTCAGGCACCTCGCTCCCTCTCGCCATTCAACGCTGCGGCACCGAGTGCGTCCGGGGAGACAATTACAAACCCTTTGGTGGTAAATTCCGGGGGTATCTATGAGAAGGTTGCGGCGGATGCTGCGCTTAATCCCGCTAAGGGCAAGGATTACGTCTTCTTCATCTGGTTTCAGCTGCGCAGGGCTCCGCGGGTTGGTGAATACCTCGGCCTTGCCGGGAAGTTCGACGTAAACCAGAAGCATCGACCGGGCTTTGCGATTACCCTCGAGGGAGTTCCGGATGGGGTTCGCCCGCGGGTATACTGGAACAGCGAAGCGAGAGACGGGGTCTGGTACTCGTTCTCATCGAGTTACTTGCGTCGTAAACAGTGGTATCTGCTGGCCATCAGCTTCTCCAAAGATACATTTCTCTCAGCGCACCTGGGCTCTGCGGGGACCGGTGAACCGGTCTCTCTACTCGGAGGGCACAAAATAGAGCCGGAAACTATACCCGCCTCCAACGCCGATATTCAGGTGGGCTCGTACGGAAGTAGTAAGTTCCGCGGCCAGATCGGCCCCTTTGGCGTGTTGAGTAGTGAGAAGTTGTCCAAGGAGCTACCTGCATATCTGGCAGCGATGCAGACGAATCCAGCAAGTATCCCCGATGAGATACCGCAGAAGGTTATTCAGCTCTGGGCCTCCTCGCATCGGGATCTGGGTCCGCATGGCCTCGCGATAACTCTGGGCTCCGGATCGAGCGAAGAGGTGCGACCTGCTCCTAAGAAGAAAGTTGTTCCCAAAGCCGCAGCTACGAGCACCCCAGCTAAGAAAAAATCCCCTCACATCCGAAAAAGAAGATAGGCTCTGCTCCTATGCACCGCACTGTATTTCGGATTATCTGCCTGCTCGCAATTGTTCCGGTCTTCAGTCTCTCTTCATCGACAGAGTTGTGGTTGCTTGCGGCTTTTGCTGGGCTCTTTGGCATCGTTAGAGCCCTTGTTGGGCGCGACTATTGTGCCTCATTCATGAGCTCCATCTGGGGAGCGAGCCTCTTCGTAGTGCCGTGGGTAGGTTCCCATATTCTTCTCGCCCTGTCGCTCGTGGTGTGTTTTGTTGCTGCCCCGCGTGGCAAGAAGGGGATTCCTTTACTGTGGGCAGCTCCGATGTTGGCGTACCTTGGGGGAAGTGTAGCCTGGGAGAGCTTTTCGGCGTTGAGCTTCCTGTCTCATGTACGGCTCGATGAACTCTCCCGAGTCAGGGATGCTGTGCACTCGCTCTTTGATGTGCAGGCGCCAACTTGGAAGATCTTCGCTCGCGCGTGCGTCTTTGCGCTCTGCGTTGAATTTTTTGAAACACGCGCTGAGCTGCGTGGCCGCTGGATTGGTGGTGTGCGGATCGGGGCCTTTGCAGGAGCTCTGTATGCGATAGTACAGTGGTGCGGTCTCTCGCCGATCGCGCTTGAGAACCAGAGCCAGTTTTGGTCCTCTATACACCGCATCAGCGGCCTTGCTACTGACCCGAATGCGCTCGGAGTTGCGCTGGGATTAGCGCTGTGGTGTTTCTTCTGTATGCGCTCTGACCAGCAGCGCTTGACGAAGCTTGATTGTGTGTGGGTATCGGTGGTGTTCGGTGCAGGGCTTGTATCGGGCTCTCGAACCTTCCTTATCGCTGCCGGGCTTCTCTCGATCTCCCTGGCGTTTCTCCATGCGCGCAGAGTTTTTCTCATCGGAGTCGTAGGTTTGGCCGCCATGGTGTGCCTGGTGACAACCCTTGATGCGTATACCTCTACACTAACGACACTGAGCAACACAGATGGGATCCCTGAAGGGATAAAGCGAGGAGTCCTATCTATCTCGCTGCTTCGAATCGGGGAGACGTTCTTTTCCCGGCTCGTATTTCTCGATGTGACGCTTGAGATGTGGAGGCACAATCTGTGGTACGGGGTCGGCGCAGACGCATATCGCAGCTACGTAGTCCCAGTTGGTGCAAAGGTGGGTACGCTGAAGCACTGGAGCGATAACGCCAATAATTTCTACTTAGGTCTCTTGGCCGAGTTGGGAGTGATGGGTGCGCTTGCCTTCCTCGTTTCGGTCGCATCGAGGCAGTGGAGTGAGGCTCCTAACCGCCCACTGCTAATTCTCTCGGTGCTCACGGTGGCAGCACTGCTTGTTGTGGGACCTCACGTCGAGTTTCCCGAGGTGCTTCTCCTTGTAGCACTTTTTGTGGGGCTTTCAACAAATGCACGGCTGCGTGGAGTTGTCTCTCATTGGTACCTAGTTGCTATACTCATGCTTGCAGGGATCATCGCTGCTGGTCGGCACGAACGCGGAGTTTACCCGTGGCGTGAGACCTCGGGTGGTTTTGAGCGTTGGATAACTCCGGATGCCTCGATTGAGCTCGGGTGCGATCCGGTGTCTGGCACCGCGGCTCTGGGACTAAAACCTCAATACGTGCCTACACGAGAGGCGTTGCACGTGCTGGTGCAAACTCCAGGTGGCGCCTCTAGGAGTGTCGATTTCAAGGGACCGGAAGCAATTACGGTTCCGGTGGTGTGTCCTCTCGGATCCTCGACTACCTGGGCTCGTATTATAACGTCACCAGCGTGGAGTCCGGCACGCGCATGGCCTGGTCAGTCAGGGGATCGGAGGCTTCTGGGGGTGAAGCAGCAGTCAGCTGATTTTCCGAAATAACCCAGCGTAAATGGGCGCGGCGAAAACACGAGAGAGGTCGTACAGAACCTCGTATATGTTTCGGAAGGTCCTCGCTTTGATCGTAGCCCTCACCTTGAATTCCGCACTTGCCGGAGCTAACCCGCATATTTCATGAAGCCTGCTACTGCGAGCGTCAGACCGGAAGGTATCTCGATACGATTCCGCCCCGAAAATACTTGGTTGAATTCGCCCTTCGGGCCCGAACAATCACCACTCTCGGCGCTCTCGCGACGCAGTTTCATGAAAAATGCGGATTTCATGAAGCCTGCTACTGCGAGCGCCGATAATGGTACTTTTTTGGTCCCAAATACTACCTTCAGACCGGAAGGTGTCTCGATAAGATTCCGCCCTGCAAATAGATTCCGCCCTGAATTTTACTTGGTTGAATTCGCCCTTCGGGCCCGAAAAACCGCCACTCTCGGCGCTCTCGCGACGCAGTTTCATGAAAAATGCGGGCTAGACCGAGGAGAATTCAGTATTCATGAAATAAGCTTAATAAACAGCCCCTTGCATGGTATAGTCTCTGCCAGTGCGCTTCACGCGCAACTCTCTAACGCTTCTCATGGGGCTCTTGTATGAACTTCTCCGGGTTTTCTGAGCGCATCATCGAATGCTCCTCGGCAATCCTAAACAGGTCCTCGCTCTCGGAGGCGGATCTCGCAGCCAGTCTGGAACTCTCGGCTGCTGAGTTCTCTCCCGAGCGCGTGCACGTTCGACTCTCGCAGTTGGGAGAGGAGTTGAAGTCCGAAGTAACTCGACCGCATGCTGAGCAGATCCTCGGTGAAGCGGCGCACCTCTTTGATGTAAACCCAACCTCCCTGTTTCTTGAGTCCCTACAACGGTCCGTTAGCGGCGCATTCATCCGTGGCCTTCGGGAACTCTGCCCCTCCCATTCTCTGAAGAAAGATGGAGAGCGGTATGTAGTTGTGATTCCGCATGCGTTGTCAGAGGAGATAGAGAGGCAGGTAGTTGCGATTGCTCGAAAGTGCGACATCGAAATGGAGTTGGCATTAAGCGAGGGGGTGCACCTTGCTTTTATTGGGGGGCACGACCTCCCACGCTTTATCGAGATCTTTGAACAAGCCGCGGCAAGCAATTACCGTCCGGAAATTCGGGTTCCCGGCGGGATCTGTGCACCGTTTCAGCTACACGAGTGCCCGATGGCAGGCATAGTTACCATGTTCGCCGCGGCATACCGGGCAACAGCGAAGGAACTTGATACTTTCTCATCGTCGGTTGGGGATTCGGTAACGAGGCGCGTACTTGGGGAGGTGACACGAAGGCCTGGGCTCCTCTTTTTCGATCACCTCTGTACGCGCTCCCCGGAGATCTGCGACATGATTAAGCCGTACGGCGATGTGCGTTCATACCTACGAGATAGAATCGGTCGGAATCCGGTGTTGCAGGAGGCTCTTTCGTCTCTCCTCGACTGCAGCGCAAGGGTCATGGATCACGTGATCGAAAATAACCCCGGAAAGCTTGAATTTCGTGCGGCCATGCGGCCGGATTCCCTGCTGTCGCCAATGCTCAGGAGCATTCAGGGCGGTATAGAGCAAGTAGTAGGGGCGAAGCTGAGTTTGGATGAGTCGATACAATTACGGAATTGCGTCCTGGGTCAACTGGAGCGAGATCCGTGGTATGGCGCTCACTTACCTCGGTCATTTTCACTTGATGTGCCATCCGAAGCAACGGAGCCGTACTCTCGACTTGCAGTGAAGGTATTCCCGGCGTTCAATCGATCCGAAAACAGCAAAGCCACAAAGAGGCTCCAAGTAGTACTTCCAGTGAAGCCAGCTGAGATCGAAGGCGATCCGCAGATCGATTACGAGCGGGCTCGCAGCCTCACCCAGCAACTCACAGCTCTCTTAGATGAGCTGGAACTAGTTGATCGTTTTTCGGGTGCAGAGAAGGTAGAGTACGTAGGGGAGGAAGTCCTCGAAGTTCTGAATGAATCGTTTCGATCGTTTCAGGAGATTTCGCAGCATGGTGTGCGGCATATATCCCCAACGTTCGAGCACCTCGGGCATACCCGAGCAATTATGCAGTTTATCGCGGTGTGGCATGGATGTTCGTGGTTAGAGAAACGGATCCCAGAAACAAACTCAGACCAGCTCTTTGATCGGATCGATAACTGGATCTTCGATTACACCGCTCAGAAAGGGATCGATTATCGACTATCTATATCGGACCTCGCAGGGATTGCCTCAATGTTTGCTGGGTTTGCAGCGCATGAACACCCCGAAGAGAGTGAGCCGAGCATTGAGTCGATAAACCAGCTGTTTCGGGCCCATAAACCTCTAATTCAGGTGATGCCAAGCGCGCTTCACGCCCTCTTGTGGCTCCTTCCTGAGAGGGGGCAAGAGACGCTAGGAGCTCTTCTCGAGAGCAAGCTGGTGCTTGTAGATAGGCCTACGGCGGGTTCTATTACATTCTTGAAGAGTACCAATCCCGCTGCTGCCAGGCCCCTTGTTCGTGACTTTCTCAAGACGATAGGGGATCAGGGGCCGCTGCGACTGAGCGCCTTCATCTCTGCGTGAAAGGAGAAGGTTGTGTTGGCCGCACGATCCCTGCAATGTCACCACGCTTCGAGAATCGCCTCTCGTTGCAGGACGCCGCTCGTAGCGTCTGGCCACCGCAGCCGAAGCGTTCACCGTTCACCCACTTGGACCCCTTTTCGGCACACCGTTGAGCCGAGAACTACCAATGCTGACCCCGTGAGGAGCATAGCAGAGAGTGGGTGGTTTGAGAGGATGGCCGTTATCAAGGTCGATAGCAGGGGGATACACATCGAAGTCGTCGATATAGCCACAACATTCCCGTACCGCATACCTACATCCCAAAAAAGATACGCGCCAGCGGTCGCAACTGCCCAGATAAAGAGGAGCACTGTACCAGAAAACGTAGGATCGGGCAGAGGCTCTGTAATAGTGCCGGCGATGAGAAGCGGCACGCTGGTTACGATCATGTAAAATGGCACCGCGGATGCTCCTTTAGGATGTAAGAGCTTTCGCGAGAGGTTGCTGTAGATCGCCCATGCGATGGCGTCCAGTACCGCAAGGGTGTAGGCGAGGGTATTCAAATCAGTGAGCGCCCCAACGGTGATGTCAGCAGGAGCTGTCGCCATCTTCGTGGCTATGATACCGGTCGAGACGCTCAAGAGTCCAGGCACAAGCCACCACGTTGCTCGAGCGTGAAGAATTGGGATTGCAAAGAGTAGGGTAAGTGATGGCCAGAGGTAGTTGAGGATTCCAACTACCAACAGCTCACCACTGTTGTTGGCTAATCCTACAGAAAGCCATGAGAGGGTAACGTTAAGGAGCCAAAAGGTCCCACATATGAAGAGGCTGCGCCGATCGTGGATAGCGATTCGTGAAAAGTCACCCCGGTTCCACGCGATTGCTGCAAGGAATAAGCCGGATAGAGCCAACTCAAGCCCTGCGGCGTGGAGAGCGCCGAAGGCAGTAGCAAGGCGATTCATAACCAAGATGGAGGAGCTCCAGATGAGGCATGCGACGGCGCCTGCGATTGTTCCTTGGATGGGAGTTATTGTGGCACGCTGAGTGGAGCACATAGGAGCTCTCCCTGGACCGTTTCTAAAAGCGCCAGACCGATGCGCCTGCCTCTGTTGCAGGAGTGACTGGAGTACTTTCAAACCTTAACCCACGCAGAGCGGAGCCCGAAAGAGCCTATACGTTGTTCTTGAAACCGAGATGCGGATATCCAGAGGATAACCTTCGAAAGAACGCTAGCTCCCGATATCCGCACCACCTGTTACGTTTCTTACTTCGCTACGACCACCTTTGAGCTCGCCACATAATCGTGGAGTGCCCGAGGTTTCGTGCCGAGGACAAAAATCCAGCTGAAGGGAATCAGCCGGCCCATGGCGCGAAGGAAGCTCGCAGGGTATGTAAGGCGCTGGCCCCCAGTGGAGACAACGCGCAGATCCATCACCTGCTTGCCGATAGTTGCTCCCTGGGAGGAGCCCTCCATCAGTCCGTGGTACAGCACAGGAAGGACTAGACCGAGCAGCGCAGAGCCGCTTAGGTCAAGACTTCCCAGTGTGACTCCCGGAATGAGGAGTATTTTTTGTACCGTCTCGCACGCGAATGCGAGAAGGACGCCGTCAATGAGGGCGGCGATTGCTCGGTCTCCTAATTCTGCTTCTTCAGTTTCCTTCATGGGTTTTTATGGGGTTGTGATGCGAATTCCGAGTTCGAGTAGAACCATAGGGCGGATACGCGCATCTCGCTTTCAAGAATCTACCCGTATGAAGTCAGACGGCGGGGCGCCTGAGCGATGAATATCAGCCGAAAAAGGGGGGAGGATAAGCGAGGTAGGTGAGGAAGGAAATACTCGCTGCCGTACGTGTTCTCTATAGCGAACACGTGCGTATCGATCCGCTTCCAGCCGGAGCGATTCGAACACCTTTCGCGGGTCGAGGGGTTGAAAGCTATGTGTCTGGAGCCTGGTTGTGTCTCTGGAAAGCCTCGCCAGCGTGTCGTCACAACGCAACTTTGGAACGCAATGACTCGATTAGATCGAACTTGATTCGCGCGCTCCGTCGCCACAAACGGAGCGACAAAGCCGGAGGCTTGCGCTCGAACTACGTGGCCTACCGAGAGTTATGACCCCGCTCCGTCGCCGTTCATCGCGCCTTCTGTGGACCTTGATAACGATGCGCAGCTATGCGCCTGCCGTCTGGTTGGCATTGAGTGTTGGGGTAGGGCAGATAGCAGTGTGGTTGTGTGGAGAGATCTGGAGTGGGGTGCTGGCGGCCTGCTGTGGGGTGGCCCTGCTTGTTTCGCTCCGCTGTGGTCGAGGGTTCGTCCTCGTTGGTGTGCTGCTTGGGATTCTTAGCGCGTATCCGGCCCTCTTCGGTCGCGTTGTTCTTGAGGAGAGCTCTGATGTGGTGTTGCAGGGCGAAATATCGAGCCCTCCGCGTCGACCACGACCGGGGGAGATAGTATTTCAACTAACAACTGGTGGCGATTCACAGCCGGTGCGGCTGCGCTGCCGAGCGATTGACCTTCCGTGGCGGAACGCCGCCGAGCTTCAGGAGGGGGACCTCGTGTACGTGCGCGGCTCAATCCGGCCGGTGGAGAGACCGCTCAATCCGCTCTCATGGACGGGTTGGTTGTGGCGCAACGGAATAGCGGGGGAGTGCAAGGCGCGCTTTGTCTCTAAGGCCGTTGAGCGGGCGCCCCCGTCTCTGAGTAGGATTCGGGAGTATATACTCGACCTGGTCCGCAATCGAGTCGGGGATGATCGTGGCAGTGCGCTCTTCCTCTCCATGGCGCTCGGTTACCACGATATCCTTAGTCCTACGGTTGAGGGAGCCTTCCGGTCGCTCGGTTTGACGCACCTTTTGGTTGTCTCTGGGTACCAGGTGAGCCTCGTCTTTGGCCTGATAGTCACAATCGCGTCGCTTATCGGGAGCCGGCTCTCGCTCGGGCGGTATGCACGGTTGTGGATTATGAGCGGGGCGTTTGTGTGTGCGCTCTTGTACGTGCTGCTCATCGGCGCCGAGATGTCGGCGGTGCGAGCGCTCGTAGCTGCTGGGTGTGTATGCGCCCACCTCCTCACAGAGACCGGTGCTCGATTCGCGCAGCGGTGGGGCATTGCGCTGTTTATCATGCTCATGGTGTGGCCGTGGTGTATCCTCGAAATCGGTGTGATCCTGACCTTTGCTGCGTTGTTAGGAATAGGGCTGGGAGTGCAGCTCGGCGCTGGTCGTTCCGTCTACACATATCTGTGGGTAACGGTGGCAGCGTGGATCTGTACGAGCTTTGTTGTGGTGTGTTGGAGCGGCTCGTTTTCGGTTGTAAGCCTGCTGCTCAACTTTGTCTTGGCGGCCCCTTGGTCGATGCTCAACTGTACAGCGGGTATTGTGGGGCTGCTCGCGCTACTCCTGAATATTCCCGGGGGCGCCGCAATCCTACACCTGGTCTCGTGGATAAACTTCCATCTGGCAGAGGTGTTGATCCTCCTTCACGATCTACCGTTTGTGAGTTTTTCGCTCGAGGGTGCCTGGCGAATCGTGGTTTCCCTGGCGCTTGGCGTGAGCGTGAGTGGATTGCTCCTCTGGGGCGGTTTTACCTGGAATCCAGCACAGCAATCGAGCTAGTGCTACGCCGCGAGATCCTGAACGCAGAGCTTCTTGAGGGAGTCGAGGTTCTCAGCAATGCGTCCAACACCGCGCACAACGCAGCTCAGTGGGTCAGCGTCTCGGATGAATTGAATGCCGCTGCGCTCTGTGAGCTTCTCTGCAAGTCCGCGCAGTGGCGACCCGCCACCGACTAGGTGCACCCCATTTGAAAGGATATCCTGTGCAACCTCAGGGCTCACGTTCTCAAGTGCTGTGTAGATCGCGCCCACGATTGCGCAGAGTGGCTCGTGCAGAGCTGCGCGGATCGACTCGTTTGTAATCTCAAGGGCGCGCGGCATCCCCGATGTTACATCGCGTCCGTATATCGTCATGGTCAGCATCGGAGCATGGCGCAAAAGGGAACCAACGGTCATCTTAGCACGCTCTGCCTCGAAGATACTTATCTCAAGACCGCATCGCTGCCGAATATAGCGTTGAATCGCTTCGTCCAGCTCGTCTCCGGCTACTCGGATGGCGTGGCTGTACATGGTACCGCCCAAGCTCACGATTGCGATCTCAGTAGTGCCACCGCCGATATCGACGACCATACTTCCGATCGGTTGCTCGATCGGAAGCTCGCTACCAACTGCCGCAGCCATCGCCTCTTCAACGAGGTACACCTGACGCATTCCGGCCGAGAGGGCAGCATCGAGCACTGCGCGCTTCTCTACCTGGGTGATATCAGAGGGAACCCCGATTATGGCGCGGGGTCGTACCAGTGACCACCGGTTCTTCACGATGCCAAGCATCCACCGGATCATCTCAGTCGTCATACGGAAGTCCGCAATGACACCGTCCCGCATCGGACGCACACATCGGATCGCGCGCGAGGTCTTACCATACATCTGCTTCGCGGCAGTTCCTACGGCGACGATTTCATCGGTTTCAGCGTCCACGGCGACGACGGAGGGCTCATTGAGTACAACACCGAGACCTTTCACATACACGAGGGTGTTGGCGGTGCCGAGGTCGATAGCAACATCAGCGCTGATTAATGCAGAGAGTTTGTCCCAAGCGCTTCCCTTGCGTGTCGTCTGTGGATCGGTTGTCTTACGCACGAGTACCCCCTGCAATAGCTGTTGATTTTGATGTTAAAGGCTTCTGTTGAAGAGTCGTATCGAGGTTGCATTGGCCGTTCGGGGCCAGCTTTGCGGCATAGCTCTGGAGGGTAATCCGTAGGGGCTTCTGCGCTGTATGGAGGTGGTTTGCAAGGGTTTGTAACTTCTGCTGAAAGAATGCGCTCATCATGTTATCGACGGCAATAATCACATCCCCGCTTGGCAGGCGAACGAGAGGAAAGTGGGGTGGAAGAGCTTGTTGCGCCAGTCGGAGGAACTGTTCTGAGTGCTGCACGGCTAACGAGAGGCCTCCAGCAATCTCAAGGTCTTGAAATGAGTCAAGCCGGAGCCGTAGCACCTCGATCGAATCGGAGCCGATCGCATCCCCTAGTTCATTCGTCTTCTGCTTGAAGTGATCCCAGGAATTCTCGAAGTGAGAGCTGTGAGCGCCCGACTGAGCCCAGAAGAGGAGTCTGTGAATGTACGATGCTATCTGCTCAAGGATCTTAACCTGGGCGTTGTTGAAGGAGTCCGTTCGCAGGCTGTCACACATGAGAACCCCGAAGGCCTGCTGGTTTGCTACCTGATTCGGCATAACAGAAATCGGGACTGCGACGAGGCTCTTGACCGGCTGCGCGTCTACGTAGATTCCGATCGCACTACTGGCAACATCACACGGGGTAAGGTGAATCGGACGCCCCTGGTCGGATACCCAGCCCACGAGACCACTTCCTACCTGAATGCGCGCATCACGAACAACCTTGGAGTAGGAGTGCACTGCTATCAGGTCGATTGATCCGCTTCGAATGTCGTTACCCGATTCAACAACCTGGCTTAGTTTGATGGCGTCCTCG
>JBIJBZ010000211.1:0-4971 GCA_044344945.1 Bdellovibrionota bacterium
CACCCATCGCCAGTCAAAACGGGTCTGTTTCATCGAATTATCGGACGGAACCTGCGTCTCCGGGTTGCAGTTGGTCCTCGATCCAAACCTCGATGGGTACGCCAATAATGTGGCTAAGTTTCAGACCGGGGCGTCAATCCGTGCTTTGGGTGAATTGGTGCTCTCCCCGGCGAAGGGTCAGAAGTATGAATTCCAGGTTAAAGCTATCGAGCTAGTTGGAGAGGCAGACCCTGAACAGTTTCCGTTACAGAAGAAACAGCACTCACTAGAGTTTCTGCGGGAAATGTTGCACCTGCGTCCCCGCACCAATACGATTGGCGCCGTTTTGCGCGTGCGTTCGGCGGCCGCGTTTGCAATCCACAAGTTTTTTCAAGAGCGAGGGTTTTTCTATCTCAGCGCTCCGATCATCAGCACCTCTGACTGCGAGGGAGCAGGAGAGATGTTTCACGTTTCGACGCTGGACCCAGAGAATCCACCCCGTGTGAACGGCAGGATCGACTACACGCAAGATTTTTTTAAGGAACGGGCGAGTCTCACCGTATCAGGCCAACTAGAAGGAGAGGTATGCGCCTTGGGTCTATCGAAGATATACACCTTCGGGCCGACATTTCGGGCAGAAAACTCGAACACAAGTCGCCATCTCGCCGAATTTTGGATGATCGAGCCCGAGATGGCTTTTTACGAACTTGAGGATAACGCCGAACTTGCTCAGGAATTCTTACAGTATGTGATGAAAGATCTCCTGCAGAACTGCGCCAAAGAGATTGAGTTCCTGGCGTCGCAAGAGTGGATGCAACCCGGACACATTGAGAATCTCCAGAGTGTTTGCGAATCGCAGTTTTCTCGCCTCGACTACACCGATGCGATCGCCATCCTGGAGAGGAGCGGCAAGACCTTTGAGTTCCCAGTTTCGTGGGGCATCGATCTGCAGTCTGAGCACGAGCGGTTTCTCACCGATGAGTATGCGAAGGGCCCGGTCACGGTGGTGAACTATCCGAAGGACATCAAAGCCTTTTACATGCGGATGAACGACGATGGTAAGACCGTGCGCGCGATGGATGTGCTCGTTCCCCGACTCGGCGAGATTATAGGGGGCTCTCAGCGCGAGGAGCGCTACGATGTGCTGCTCTCAAAGATCCGTGGCCAGGGGCTCGATGAAGCAGCCTATTGGTGGTACCTCGAACTGCGAAAGTTCGGCTCGGTGCCGCACTCTGGATTCGGTCTCGGGTTCGAGCGGCTTCTGATGTACGTGACAGGGATGCAGAACATCCGTGATGTAATTCCGTTTCCGCGGTTCCCTGGTTTCGCGAAGTTTTAGCTATTTATGCCTCTGCCAGTTGTCAGCGCTGTGCGCGAATCCGATGGTTAGCAGGGCTGGTTTTTTGCTATACTGAAGGGTGTACAAGCACTGTTGTGCGCGGTTTGTTGAGTCCCGAGCGACCAAAAGGTTTGTGATCCTATGAATTCAAAAGAGTTAATCGAACTGACCGAGCGATACGCCGCCCATAACTACGCGCCGCTTGAGGTTATGTTGCGCAGTGGTGATGGTGTTTGGGTTGAGGATGTTGACGGCAAACGGTACCTCGACTTCCTGGCCGCCTATGGCGCCCTCAACTTTGGTCACAAAAACCCTCGACTCCTCAAAGTCGCGCATCAACAGCTCGACATCCTTACGTTGACCAGCCGTGCATTCTTTTCAGAGAGCTTTGCGCTTGCCTGCAAGGATCTCGCTGCGTTATGTGGAAAGGATAAAGTGCTCCTCATGAACTCTGGGGCCGAGGCGGTAGAGACCGCGGTTAAGGCGGTTCGGAAATGGGGATATGAGGTCAAAGGGATCCCCCAGGATCGCGCCGAGATCATCGTCTGTCGCGAGAACTTTCATGGGCGCACTACAACTATTGTAGGGTTTAGTACTGCCGACGATAGTCGAGCTGGCTTCGGTCCGTTTGCTGCCGGCTTTCGAGTTGTCGATTTCGGGGATGCAACTGCGCTTGAGGATGCGATCTCTGAAAATACCGCAGGGGTCATTTTTGAGCCGATTCAGGGCGAGGCTGGTATTATTATTCCCCCCGATGGATACGTCGCAGCGGTTCGAGAGATCTGCACCCGACGACATGTGCTGATGGTAGCTGATGAGATTCAGAGTGGTTTGTGTCGAGCCGGGACGATCTTCGCCTGTGACCACGAGGGTGTGAAGCCAGACATCTACATTTTAGCCAAGTCCCTCGGCGGAGGTATCGTGCCGGTCTCAGCTATCGCGGCAGATGAAGAGGTCATGAAGGTTTTCACCCCAGGAACTCACGGAAGCACCTTTGGTGGAAATCCTTTGGCGTGTGCCATCATGCGCGAGGTGGTGGCTCTCATTCGAGAGGAGCGACCTCACGACCATTCGGCGGAGTTAGGCGCGTATGGCTTGCAACTGCTGAAGAGCATGAAGCTCGGTGTTGTGACCGAAATTCGCGGCCGAGGATTGTGGTTCGGGATCGATATCGACCCGGCTGCTGGCAAAGCCAAAGATTTCTGCAAGAAGCTCAAGTACGAAGGTGTGCTCTGCAAAGATACACGATTCCAGACCATCCGAGTTGCTCCGCCGCTCACCATATCGAAAGCAGATCTTGATCTTGGACTTGAGAGGATGGCGAAGGTGTTGGCGTAAGGACAAACGTTGTCGCTACACGGCGAACGAGCGGGTTCAGTTATAGATCCCGCAGCGCTTTTTCATCGAGGTAGTACTTTCCGAACTCGTTTGCCAAAAACTGCTTGAGGGGAATGTCCTCGACCCGCTGGAACCCAGTCTTTGTGCCGAGTGCTCCAGTGAGCATGAGATCGACAGCGCCACAGATGCCTGCAGCAGTAGTTACTTGGATCGCTCCAAAGTGAACCCCCGAGATTGATTGGTTGTACACCGAGCTGGCGTACGTTTTTTGCACGTTCTTGCCGTGGCTGGTGCCGGTCGCCTCAACCAAAATAATGCATTTGTCCTGAGTGGTTGTCGGAAGACTGCGCTCAAGGATCTCTCTCAGCTGTTCCCGATTGTCCGTAAATCGCAATTCGTGAAGCAGAAACGACATTAAGTCTCGGTGTCCAACATAGCGAATCGTTTTATATCCAAGCTGACGCACTTTGCCGTGGAGTGAGTGGCAGAGGCTTCCCAAGCCACCCGAGGTGTTGAACGCCTCGTATTCGTCGCCATCCAGAGAGAAGATCTCCTGTCCTTGCATCGGGGGCACAAGGGTAATTGCCCCGTCTTTGATAACTTCGCACGGGTTGCAGTACTCGTTTATCAGTCCGACGGTTGACCATGTAATGCTGTACTTGAGCTTGTTGGTCGGATACATAGGAAGGGCTCCAACGCGAAGCTTGAGGGTGTCAACGGAATCAAAGAGCGTTGTGAGGTGTGCGGCTGCAATACTCACAAATCCCGGGGCGAGACCACATTGTGGCATAAACCACGATCTCGAATTGCTCGCCAGTGACAGCACGAATTGAGAGGTCTTCACGTCCTCTGTAAGGTCAGCATAATGTACCCCACACTCAGCAGCTAATTCAGCAACGACCCGATTACAGGAGAATGGGAGTGCGCTAATCACCACAGCGGCGCCCGTGAGGATGTTTTTAACGTCCTGTCGATCGTCGAGATTGAGTTGATGCGCGGAGCAATTCGGCCAACGCTGAGCAAGTTGCTTGGCTGCATTGATATTGCAGTCGCACACCTTGACAGAGTAGCGACCTGAGGAGGCGAGTAGAGCAGTGATCGCCTCTCCGATTTTTCCTGAGCCGAATAGAGCAGCGGTGAACATGAGCAGTGAACCTTACACCCACAGTAGCCATGAACTATCGCAGAATCCTAGCCCTTACGAAATGATCGGCGTAGAGCCGTACTGACGAGAGCAGGACCTTTAATCTTTGTAGGTTACAGTAAGATTCCGTGGCAACGAGGATCGAATCACTCGACAGGTGATACGTTGGTTGAGGAGGTACATGTCTACAGAACGGTGTTTGCGCGAACGGCGATTGAGGTGCTTACCGCATCCCAATTGCCCGAGGCGAGAGGATCTCTGAGAGCGCGAGTTGCTCCTCGGCTTGAGCCAGTGGGAGTGCGTACTTGGAGCGCGAGTGCTCGATGCACTCCTTAGCAAAGCATTGCTGGGCTGGCGGAGTTACTACATCGAGGGTTTCACCCGAGAATGCCTCTTGGACTTCGCCATCAACACTCATCTTTACATAGAACTCCCGTACGCCGAGGTTGAGAAGATCCTCTTTCCCAATCTGAGGTTTGCACTCATTCGAGATGGCGCCTGCGTCCTCTGATCCAACACGGAAGGAGATCAGGTTAGCAATATTTCCGAATATCGTATCGGAGACTCCCCCTGGGAGCTGCCCGAGAAACTGATTCGCAAACGTCAGGCAGAGTCTATACTTTCGCGATTCACTCAAGATCTCACCAAAGGATGGAGTCGCAAAGTTTTGAAACTCATCGACGTAGAAGTAGAAATCCTGACGCTGCTCAACTGCTTGATCGGCTCGAGACATGGCAGCTTCGTAGAGCTTCCAGATGATAAGCGAGCCCAGCAGGGACGCGTTCTCAGCTCCAAGCACTCCTTTGGAGACCTTGAAGAGAACGATCTTGCGCGAGTCAATAAATTCGCGAAAGTCGAAGGTATTGGTCGGTTGGCCCAAGATGTTACGAATCATGTCTGTCGCGAGCAGTTCGTCGAGTCTGTTGAGGAGCTGCGAGATGGAACCTGCTTCGAATTCTCCCCGGCGAGCCGGGAACTCAACCTCCCAGAAGCGTCGCAGCGACTCGTCCGAGCTGCGGGCTACCACGCGGGATCGGAATTCATCGTCGGATAAAAATCTTCGCAAGGACACGATGCTTGTACCTGGTATGGCCAGCAGAGCGTTGAGAGAGTAGCGGAGTATGTAGTCCATCTTGTCCGACCAGGCAGAGCCGAATACCCGTTTGAAGGT
>JBIJBZ010000213.1:0-4873 GCA_044344945.1 Bdellovibrionota bacterium
AGGGGGTGTTTCGACTGCCTCCTTGAGTCTCTCATCCGGAGTCTCTGACTGGTTGGAGGATGATGTGGCGCCGGGAGATGGGGTTGAGGCCGCCGATGGAGATGCACTCGGTGTTTGTGTGCCTTCTCCGTTAGGTGAAGGTTGTGATGTTTCGTTTGGGGAAGGGTTACCCGCTGGCGTTTGATTCTCTGCGTTGGGGGATGGCGTCGAGTCTGGAGAGGGGCTTTCTCCGGGGGAGGGAGATGCTGCTGGCGATGGAGTTCCCGACTGAGGGGTGTCGGGTGACGAGGATGGCGACGGAGATGGGGATTCGTCGGGGTTCGGGGATGGGGCAGCAGAGGGCGAAGGATTGGCTGGTGGCGTTGGTGTAGGGGGTGGGGTTGGTTGGTTCTTCTCCTCGGCAAGCAACGAGCGTGCTATTCCAAGGTTGTGGGTTGCAAGAGGGTCACCGGGCTTCACATCGAGAGCCTTCTGGTAGGTGTCGATCGCGTCCTGATATCGCTTCAGAGCGAGGAGCGTATTGCCATGATTATAGGTGCTCTCAAAATATGACCGACCGTCCTGAGCGCTCTGTGAGAGCTCTGCAAATAAAACCTCGCTCTCTTTATAGCGACCAATCTTATAGAGGGAGCTTGCCAGCCCCTGCTTAAGCGCACGATCCGCCGGTTGGGCTGCGAGCGCCTCAGTAAATGCCCCTGCGGCGGCCTCGTAATTTCCCTGCTCGTATAGATGAAATGGGGATGAGCCGCCTGAAAGAACTGATAACCGAGTGTCGTCTGCGTGGGCACGTGGCACGGAGAGCGCGATAAGAAATCCGAGAATAAGGGCATTGCCTCCACGTACGATTGCAGCGCAGACAAGTACAACGAGAGCTACAAGCACCAACCACGATCCGATCTCGCGGAACTGCCGGATCCGGGATTCGTGAGATTGCTGGGCTCTGTTGAGCTGAGCGAGAGCAGTAATGAGTTGCGTGATATCTGAGTCATCCACGGTGGCACGTAGATAGGTGCCACCTGTAGCGTGTGCAACTTCACGAAGCGGTTCCTCCAAAAGTTTGCTGACTACGGGCCTTCGAGATTGATCGGCAACAACCTGTCCGTTAGGAAGTTCAACTTCAGCACCCGATGTAGTTCCAATCCCGAGTGCGTCAATCCGAATTCCTCTGCCTCGAATCTCAGAGACGATCCGACTGCCCACCATCGAGGTATCCTCGCCATCAGAGAGGAGGATAATTCGTGCGCTCCGACTTGGGGTCTTCGGAAGGCGGGAGAGAGCCACGGTGAGTCCAGCAGTCAGGTTTGAGCCAAGGCTCGATACGAGGTCCGGTGAGATGATGTCAATGAACTGCTTCACGACAGCCTGATCGCTGGTAACGGGGCAGATGGTGTAGGCGTCTCCGGCAAATACGGTGATACCAAAGCGAGGACTCTCCCCGTTGCGCGCAAACTGTTCGATGATGTCGCGCATCTTGCGCTTTGCAAGGTCCATGCGAGATGGTGGAACGTCACGAGCAAACATGCTCCGACTTACATCGACCAAGAAAACGACTTCGCCGCCAGGCGAATTAATCCGTATCTCCTCTGAGCCCCAGTACGGGCGAAGGGTAGCGATAGTAAGAAGAAGCGCGATGCCGAACAGAATAATCGGATAGCGGGATGGCCCGCGAGGCGGAAGTCCTAATCGAGCGATGAGTCTTTGGGATCGGATCCGCCCCAGCCACGCGGCAAGCAACGCGATGGCGACTACGACGAGGAAACCGAGAGCTAATGGGTCACGTATTCCGTAGTCAGTGCTACCGAGCATTAGGGGGCCTTTCTAAAATACGTTGAGTTCAGCGTAATGCTCAAAAGAAGGGCGAGGAGCCCAGCCATAGCAAATGGTGCAAATAATTCATCAACGAGCGGTTTTTGTGGCTGCCTCTGCTCGGTCTCCGAGAGCTTGTCAATTTGACGGTAGACCTCCTTAAATCCTTCAAGTGAGGTTGCGTTGAAATACACGCCGCCGGTGGTGCGAGCGACCTCTTTGAGGGTAGCCTCGTCGAAATCAGCCATCTGAGCAGCTTGGCCAGCCAAGAGGCCAGATATCCCCTGACCTCCGAGCGGAGCCTGTCCCGAGCCGATACCGATGGTGTGTACCTGAACTCCAAGCCCCCTTGCGATCTGAGCTGCCTTTAGAGGACTTACCTGGCCGGCGGTGTTCACACCGTCCGTGATCAAGATTATGGCCTTTGAGGATGCTTCAACATCGCGGAGGCGTTTTAGCGCGAGCCCTAAACCATCGCCGATCGCTGTGCCATCTCCGGCCATACGCGGCTGCATTATCTCTACCAATCCCTCAACGAGCGCCATGTCGGAGGTGAGGGGACTCTGGAGGTAAGAGGTGTTTCCGAATACAATTAGTCCAACCCTGTCGCCGCTGCGTGAGCGAACATATTCACCAACTACTGTCTTTACCCCCTGCATTCGAGATGTAGTGCCAAATCTCGATGGGAAGTCCTCTGCGGACATACTGTTCGATGCATCGATAACGAGCATGATGTTGCGAGCAAGGTTGGACTGCTCAATCAAGGTTACCCGTTGTGGGCGCGCTGCCGCGATAGAGAGGGCGCACAGCACGATTGCCTCCAGGATGAAGAGAGTTGGCTTTCGCAGTCGAAGTCGGGTTGATACGGGTAGCGAGCGGAGAAAGTGCCCACTGGGGAATGAGATGCTGCGCTCCGGGGAGCGGCGCCGCAAGAGACGCGTAATGATGTAGAGCACGGGAAGAATCGCTGCGTAGGGAAATGCAAAGATCATGCGATCGGAAACCTCCGCAGATGAGTTTCAAGAGCCAGTCTCAGTCGCTCGCCAAGTGTTGCCACCGTCGTCGGGAAGTCTCCGCTGCGTGGCGCGTATGCCGCGTCCTCAAGATCCGCGATCAAGGTGAGAAGCTCGGCATGTGATGCTGCTTGAGCATCGGTGGTGGTTGGCTGGGTGGAGGCCTCCTCCCGGAGCTCCGAGGACGAGAGTCCCGTCAGATCAACAGAGGAGTATTGAGATACGATCCGGCGCGCAATCCGCGAGGCGCGTTCAACTTGAGGCGGAGACGTCGTCAGGGTTGCCGCTAGGTCAGCAAGCAGTGACTGAAGCATACGTTGGATGGGTGGCGCAGGTGGCTGCCGTCGCAGTCGTGCGCCCCACCATCCACCCAGGATGGCCAGTAGCAGCACCAGGCCCCAGGTCACGAGCGAGGGGACCCACGCACCAGGGGGAGGTGGAATTATATCGAAGGGGGTCGGAATCGGCGTCTCCATCATCACCTCGTGACCCTCTTTACTCGCTCCTTCATGAGGTGAATAAGGGGCGTTGCGGCGTGCTCGTGAACCACAATATGGGCCGCACCTGTCTCATCGGCGAGTCGTCGCAGCGTACTTCGATCTTCATCGAGGCGTTTAGCCCACGCCCTCTGAACAGTAGAGCTTGAGGTATCAACGGTGACTAGCTCCCCAGACTCGGCGTCTCTAAAGGTGAGCAGTCCACCGTTAGGAATCGATGCTACGGGTTGCTGTAGATGCACCAGAATCACGTCGTGTCGAGCGCTGAGTTTGGCAAGCTCCTGCTTACAATCTCCCCCAACAAAGTCAGAGACAACGAAGATAATGCTCGATTTTCGCACTGAGAGTGAGAGGTGGTTGAGCGCTTTATTGAGTGAAGTTCCTGCAGCTCGCGAGGGCTCCGAGAGAATCGCCGACATGATGCGACTAAAGCGCTTTGCTCCAGCTTTCGGCGGAAGGTACGAGATGGGCTCATCAGCAAACAGAAGTAATCCAAGCAGGTCGTTACCTCGTTGAGTCAGTGCGCCAATGAGGGAGCAGAATTCCAGCGCCTTTGCCTGGGCCTCATACCCGATCGAGGCGCGCATGGATGCACTTACATCAACTGCCAGCACGACTCGGAGCTGTCGATCCTCTTCGTACGACTTAACAAATGCTGTGCCGGTTCGCGCAGTCGCTTTCCAGTGGATGTGCTTGACGTCATCTCCGGGCTGGTACTCTCGTAGGTCAGAGTAAATAAGCCCAGAGCCGCGAAAAGCCGAGCGATACTGTCCGAGGAGATCGCCAGTGACCAGTCGCCGAGAGCGTAATTGGATCCGTTTCAGTTCTGCAGGGAGGGCCGACGAGGGAGAGGTCATGTTGCTCCACGTTCTCTGAGTGGAAGGTTATGGCACCGTTACCGATGCGAGGAGCGAACGAATGATCTCATCGCTATCGACTCCTCGGGCCTCGGCTTCAAACGTAACGAGCACCCGATGTCTCAGAACATCGGGGGCGATATCCTTAACGTCATCAGGCGTAACGAACGATTTTCCTTTTATGAACGCGAGCGCCCGCGCGCACACCTTAAGGGCAATACTTGCTCGGGGAGAAGCTCCCCACTCGATGAGCCCCTTAAGCCCATACGAGTCTCCGGCTCGAGTGGCGTGAATTAGCGAGACGATGTAGCGATCGATCTTAGGGTCGGTGTACACCTGTTGGGCTTTGTGACGGAGACCCGCGAGTGCTGAGATCGGGAAGATCTTCTGCAGCGTGGGCTGCGTCACGCGCTCGCGCGAGGCAAGGTCGATAATCTCTACCTCCTCGTCGAAGGAGGGATAGGCGAGGCGAACCTTCATTAGGAATCGATCGACCTGAGCTTCTGGTAGAGCGTACGTTCCCTCCTGTTCAATGGGATTCTGCGTTGCCAGGACGAGAAAAGGGTCGGGTAGTTTGAAGGTCTGTTCGCCAATTGTTACTTCTCGCTCCTGCATCGCTTGGAGGAGCGCCGATTGTACCTTTGCTGGCGCGCGGTTTATCTCGTCAGCGAGCAGGAGGTTTGTGAAGACGGGGCCCTTT
>JBIJBZ010000214.1:0-4870 GCA_044344945.1 Bdellovibrionota bacterium
AAGAGGAGCAAGAACGGGACAACCAAGCGGAGCGCGGTGATTGCGGTCGACGGTAGCAGAGCCAAGCTTTTTACAAAGACACCCGAGGTGCCGAAGAGGGTTGCGGCGACAAGTATGGCGAGGGGCCCTGTTGGGTGCATTACACGAGAACTACAAAAGGTATAGCCGTTCTTACACGGTACCAGCTCAGCATGGCGGCGAAAAGGAGGAAGTATATGTCACTACACGATACTTTTATCGCCCGTCAGCGCATCGACAATCTCCCACTACCAACCGCAGACCGATGCACCCTATCCTGTCCCATCACTTGCCTGAAACTCCTCCAATCGTACAAATACCACTCGCACGTTTTAACACACTTGATCCATTGTAAAGTCCTTCATAATACCCGCATATCCGACCTGGAATGTCCTTTTCTCTCGTACCAGACACACGCTTACTTTTTGGAAATAAGAATCAAAACCGGTTGCAACCCAACGTCCGCCTGCTATGCCGAGTACGACGGCAGGTCACTTGCTGAAGTCTCTGGATAAAGCCTTAAGGTGCCAGTCCCTCCTGCCTCGCACCATAATGCTCAGATCGTACTCAGCCCATGGGATAGCTTGGAGGGGAAGAAGTAGGGCAAATTGAGTTGACTTAGCGGCTTCATCCTTTGTGATATCTATACCTGCATCCGAACGCAGATCCCGGCCCCTGACCGCAGGGAGACAGAGGCGAATATTAGATGCGGTAGATTTCTTAGAGAGAGCAATTATGCATACCGCCTGGGCGGGCATTGTCTGCGCTGCCTGGATTGCAACGCTTCCTCTGACGAACGCGAAGCGATCGTCTTGTTTAAACAGGGAGACATCCAACTTTAGATCTGCACTCTTCTCAGGAATCGGAACGTCTTTCTCCAAACGGCTGATAAAGAATGATGTTGGGTCAGGATTGAAAACCTTGTGTGCTTGCGCTCTTTGGAAGACATGGTCTGTGGCGCTGCGTGGCGGGAATTCCGCTAACACTATAGCTGGATCAAAGCGCGCGACCACGAGCTCCCGCGCCATTTTTACATTGTGCTGT
This sequence comes from Bdellovibrionota bacterium, assembly GCA_044344945.1. Classification (GTDB taxonomy): domain Bacteria; phylum Bdellovibrionota_C; class UBA2361; order UBA2361; family OMII01; genus OMII01. The sequence goes on from JBIJBZ010000214.1 coordinate 1,063, forward strand.
TCAGCTACTTTTGGAATGGATGAGTACGTTTTTCCGGCAAAAAGGGCTATACCGAGAAGGGCCATCGCGCAAAGAAGCCCTCGCTGACGCTCCCATCTGACAATCATTAACCCGTAGACAGCTGACCACGCCGCAGTGGAATAGACCTGGTAACGCGATAAGAGCGCGTGCGGTAAGCCACCTGCAGGGAACCGCAAGATAGCCGATGAAACTCCAGCGGCGATGGCTAAAATAATCACGGCTGCCAACGGCATACTCCGAAACGGCCTGAGCATGAGGGCGACTTGAAGCACCGCTGCTCCCAGCGCAGCCGCAACGTGCGCACCAGAAAAGTTGAATGCATTACCCACGAAAGCCAATGCATAGAGGACTATACCTTGGGCTCTATCGCGTCCCGCAACAAACGTCTCTAGGTTCTGCCGTAACACAGGATTCTCTACTATGGATACCATTCGTCCGATAAGTCCTAGAGCAACTACGCATACAATGGCAACTACAAGGCCCTTTCGACGCAAACGGCAGGTTGCATAAACGAATGCCAAAACCGTGAGAAACACTCCGGCTCCGCCGAAAAAAGCTGAGAGCAATGCGATAACTAGCCCCCACACAAGATTCCCCCGATCGAGTGCCATAAAGCTAAGAAGTGCCATCAGTGGTAAGAACGCGTGAACATACGCACTCGAACTCCAGCCGTAGCTACCCCACGTCGCAGGTTGTGCCATAAGCATCAGTGTGGGCAGCGTCAAGCACATACCGCTCGGTAAAGGTATCACAAGGCGAGTCGACACCCACCGGGCAAGTGTCAGAGCAAATAGAAGCGGCGCACATGAGGCAACCAGTATCAGGAATGAAAAAGAAACCTCTCCGAACGCGTAATAGGATGTGAGGACTGCTACCCTCAGAAGCAGGTTAGGAGCTTCATTGTAGGTCGCCAAAACAAGGCGCACATCCCGCGTTTCAAGCCAATCTACTAAGAATGATAAGCAGCTATTAAAATCATCCGCGAATGGAAAAGGGTTGTGGATGCTCCACATCGTCCAAAGCCATACACTGCTGACAGAGAGCCAGGCAGCAATTACCGTAGCATGCAGAAGAAACCGACCCTGGATACGCTGGACATGTACCCGCTCATATTCCACCGATTGCTCTTGTTGTGTCATTCCCAAATACTTTCAGGTGAGGAGTTATATTACAATCCTCAACTAACCCGGATTTTTCATGAAGCTTGCTGCGCTGGCCGTGAAAAATGGTTGAAAACAGGGCCTCGATGGCCGTTTTTTTCTTCGCCTACAGTTTGAGTGGGACCCTCAAGTGCTCACACAAACTGCAGGCTCCAAATTGCTTCGCTACGCTTGGGAATTTGCAAGTGCATCCATGCCCTTGCTACCCCAAACACCACACGTCCGAGCAAGATTCGGGCTAACCGTGCCGCAGCGTAACAAAGTCTGTCAGACCAAAGAGGCAAACGCCTCCTACCTCTCGTAGTAGTGAGCGTGGGCATAGGTTACGGTCCTTGAGCGAACGCACATTGCAGTTCTACCAGGGCTACCGGATGGGTGAGCTGCCTGGGTCGCCTGACAGCGAATCGGACTGCTCTCAGGGTACAGACGAAAGCCCAGGACACTGAGGTGCTGGAACATGCGTATAATTGTACCGCTACGAAACGTATGATTCACTAAGTGGGCGGGCAAAGGTTACTTCAGTTGACTGTCGTTAGGCTGGACCGTATTCTCAAGTCATGCCCGCCGTCTCCTCTGCGCGTACGAGCCCGCTTGATCTTCTGCTTCCTAGCATCAAGTCAGGCCTAGACACAAATCCACTGACAGCACTCAGGGGGTGCTGGCGCAACGCGTGCCAGGCCTTGGAGCTTCGCCGATCACCCGCTCAGGCATTCGCAGAATTATCTCTCGGCGAGATGCTCCTCGAATCGGGATACATGCCAAGTGGATGGATTTCAGATCAAACTCAAAAAGCTTTTCAGATTCACCGACTAATCATCAGCGCTACGGCGTACCTACAACTTGCGGTCAATGAGAAGGAGGCTGGCATCGGTTGCTACCGATCCCGTGCGCAGCAGTGCATCGATTCACTCCTTCGTGCTGATAGCCCCTTGGGCTGGGCCAAGGAATCACGCCTGAGGGACTTCGAAAGGGCGTATCGCGTGCTAGGACTTGCTCTGCTTGAAGATCATCGGGCTCTTTTGCAAGCGGCACACACCTTTCCCATAGCTCGGCGGCAGTTCAACTCGCGACTTCAAGAGACCACGAGGGAATTAGATGCTCACGCACCGTTCTCGCGTTTTATAAAGGGAACGTGCGCACTGCACTCTCTACTCTGGCCGGTTACAGAGATTGAGCGGATGCACTCTAACGCACTGGCAACACTCGCCGCTCTTCCGTACGAGATCAAAAACATTGGCTATCTTTTAAGAGAAAGCTTCCGACCAGACAAGCAAAAGTGGCTTCCGGACGCCGCGCCAATATTAGTTGCAGCGACGCTAAGTCGCATCCTGTCGCCAAACGATCGAATCGTGGCGGTGGTCCTTAAAATCCCTAATGAGTTAGGCGCCGGTTTAAAGGGAGACGTCGATCTCTTGCTCAGTGTGGGACGAAAATCCAAGTCGAGCTTGAGTGAGGGTCTTCATGTAATTGAAGTTAAATTTCAGAACGCTTTTAGAGCTCTGATGGATCAGAACAGCCGCGAGCTCAAGCGGGCCATTGAACAGCTCACCGTCAGCGAGACACAATTTCGCGAGCTTGGATTTACCGTTCGGAAGGGAGTAGCACTCTTCGATAGTGTACAAGCAGAGAAAACAATTGAGATACAAAAAGGAGCCCTCTACGAGGCAGACTTATACCGGGTCCGCCACAGCAGCGCCCCAACTCAACTGACCTTCTCTGAGAAGATACTAAAGGTGGCATTCCAAAGGGAATCCTCCCTCATGGACGTCGTAAAGGAACTAGGCAAAACCCCTGTATAGCATGGCAATTGGTCTAGCGCGGTTACAGACACCGCGAGCACCTACGAAAGCCCTGTATCTGATATGAAAGCACAGGTAACGCCCAGCAGGTCAAAGGGGTATAGCCTGGGCGCCACGTCTCCTGCTCCGCCCTCTTCGCTACGAGAAAAACGGATTTCAAATCCGAGGATGCCCCAACTGGAGCCACCAAATCGGCACAAGCAACTTGTATATACAGCTGCAATCATTTGGCTTTTTGCTAGGTCCCGAATCCCAGTTTCTCTCGCTCTGCTGCGCGCGGTCTCTGAGACGAGGAGAGAAAGACGAGGAGAGAAATACGAGATTGCCTATCAAGTTCAATTGCGTTTCGGTCGATTACTCTGGATAACGAAGAAGTTTTCATGAAGAATCAACGCGGGTCTAACCTTTTGGAGGTAACCTTTCTCCTCGCGCTCGTCGTGGGGGTCGCTTTCACGTCTTTTCAATTCCTGGGAGCGGAAGCCGGAAGGGTTATTGCGGTTTTTGGCGGCGCCAACGACTCAAACGGCGCAATTAACCCACCCAACCTGGCACCCATTACTGAAAGTAACCCACCCAACCGGCCAGGCATTACTGAACGAGGGGACCCTCGTTTGGGCGTGGGAGGCAAGCCCGTTCATAGCTCTGTCGTTATCCCGCAGCCAGGTCTGCTCCGGTCGAGATAACTGTGACCTAATCTTTTTTCTGTCCGAGGGAATCCTTGAAGAAGTGATACTGGTGCGAGAGCCCTCGATGTTTGCCGATCACAGCTAACACGGTAATCGTTGGCATCACAAAGGTCACGAGTGCCACACCTGGCACGAATCTACC
>JBIJBZ010000215.1:0-4853 GCA_044344945.1 Bdellovibrionota bacterium
GTCGTCCGTGAGGTGGGTACGCTCCTCTAAGTTGAGAGCGATTCGTTTGTCTCCCTCAAAGGCGTTCACCTCATACCCGCGAAGTGCATTGTCCGCGCCGATCGTGAGTTGGCGATCTTTATCGAGTTTTTCGCCGTAGTCGAAGAAGAACTGACTCGCAAAGGTGTGTCGCCCGAGGAACCGATCTCCAGCAAACCAGTCTCCCATGACGTTGTAATACTTGGTCTCAGTCCGGAGCAGTGTGTTGTGTACCGATGTCTGGTCTATACGGCTTGCGCCGCCGATTTCACCGCGCAAGAAGGATTTTTCGCTGAAGCGCCAGCCTTTGCTCCGATTCGCATTAAAGAGGAAGCTGTTCTCCATGGAACCCAAACTGCGGGGCGAGAACTGGGCGCGGAGCAGGGATTCGGCTCCGAGGTTATAATCCTCTACTCGATCGAAACGGTCGATGTAGTTCATCGAGATAAATTCGGGGTTGATATTCTGATACTGTATCGTTGGTCCGCTAAAGCGACGATTGGAGGGGAGGCCGGAGATGTTATTGCTTACTTGCGTTGGGTCTAGATCTAGATCCTCATAGTCTTGCAGGTCTGCCTGATAGAAGGTCGCCTTCTGATAGCTGTATCCCACGGAATAGCGCTGAGAAAGGACCGTCTGCCCCTTGTAGATACCGGTGTAGGGGTCATCCTTAGTTGCTGGATGCTTGGAGGGGCCCGCAAAGGTGTACAACGCGTCGAAGTCATCGAGGTGTTGGCGAAAGATGTATGATTCCGTGCCAGCATTAAAGAGTCGCCCGACAGTATTCTGATTGCCAAAGTCAAAAGCCCAGGCGTCTTGCTGCATTAGGCTTCGAAAGGGAAGGCCGATACTTGCGGTGTACACTTGTCCGTCAGACCTGTCGGCAAATCCCGCCTGGAAGTTCTTCCTTGTGCCAAGGAATTGGGGGGTCGAATAGGAGAACATGGAGGTTTTGCGCGACGCCTGCTCCTGGTATCGAGTGTCCAGGCGACCAGCGGTTCCACCCACATTGCCCTCTGATATTCCGATGCCCCTGTTCCTCTGGCCAGTGCCGGAAGAATACGCGAAGTAGGGAATGAGCGTCCACGAATCGCGAGCGAAGACGGTAATGTCGACCGCATCGCCGTCAAAGGTTGGAATTACTTTGATATCTCGAAGGTAGCGCTGGAGGCGAAGGTTACGGGCCGTTTGTCGAATGAGGTAGGGGTCATAGGGGTCTCCCTCCGCAAATAGCAACTCCGTCCTAATTACGCTTTCATTGGTGTTCGCTTTGATACTGTTTGCAAGGCTGTAAATCTCGCCCTCTTTGTCCTCAAATATTTCGCCGATCTTGATCTTAATTGAGCGAATGTACTTCTTGCCGGGCTTGAGGGGCATCGGCGACCAGGCTGGAGGAGCCAAGTTCTGAGAGGAGGCCACGGTGGAGTGTCCCTGAATGTGTGAAAGGGTTGGCTCGCCCGGTTTATCGGGTGACATGATGTGGGTGTCGGGTGGTGACGGCGCTTGAGCAAACACACGGCTCTGGTTGGTCCAGATAACCAAAGCTATTAGTGATAGAAGGAGTCGAAACGAATGGAGAAATAGCATAGCGCCCAAGAAAACCATCGCGTCACGTCGAGCGCGGAGGTCGCCTCCAGAGGAAACCATAGAATTAGATGCCATGCTAGGTGCTAAAGTTGTGTTGTTCCGCGGAATTTTTGGAGAAATCTTCGTTGGGGGCAGTGTTTTACTGCTGCGCGGTAACAGAGACCGCGCGTAGGACCGCGTGTAGCTATTCGGGTGGTTACACCCGAGGTGGAAGCGCAATCGTGCTTGCCCCGCAGGAAGCGAGAAGGTGCGTGCTTGGGCCGCGCAGGGGCCGCGCAGGCCGCGCAGTATCAGAGACGGCGCGCGGCTAAAACCTCAAAATCGTTCCTGAATTGATTGACGTATTGCCCGCAGCTGGCTATCGTGCGGGCGATGGCCTCCTGGGGATTTTCAAAAAAGATCGCGCTTCGATACCTCTGGAGCAAACGTTCCGAGGCCTTCATCTCCATCATCACCATTATTTCAGTCATCGGGGTCGCCATCGGAGTGATGGTTTTAAACATTGTCATGGCTGTGATGACAGGCTTTGAGCATGAACTTAGGGAGAAGATAGTCGGCACCGACTCCCATATCGTTATAAGTAACGACTCAGGTGGGCGTGTCTCGGGTTGGCAGGATATAGTGGGCGAGGTAAGGAAGGTCCCAGGGGTCGTTTCTGTTTCTCCGTTTACCTACAATCAGGTCCTCATCCGCTCAGAGACGCGGTCGTCTGGCCTTCTAATCCGTGGCATTCAGCAAGGCAGCGCATCAGCCCAGCAGGTTCAGAGCTACCTCGGGCCTCAACAGAGCCTCGATTCGCTCTTTTCGCCGCCATCGGTAACGGTTCTGATGGCTTCCGGTGAGGAGAGTGAGGCGAATATCCCCGGTATTGTGGTCGGACGGTCATTAGCACGATCCCTTGGCGTATTTGCCGGAACGCCCGTATCGATTCTCTCTCCCCAAGTTACCTCGACGCCCTTTGGTTTGGTTCCGAGCTTTCGCAGATTCGTGGTGGTTGGTACCTACAGATCCGGACTAGTGGAGTATGAAAATGGTGTCGCCTATGTCGCCTTGGCAGAGGCCCAGAAGTTCTTCGGGATGGGAGACACAGTATCCGGCCTCGAGGTTCGGGTGAGTGACATCAATCAAGCGCCTGCCTTAGCGCAGCAGATCCTTGCACGTCTTGGGGGAGCTGACGCAGGCTTTGCAGTGCGAGACTGGACCCTTACCAATCAGCCTCTGTGGGAAGCCATTCAGCTTGAGAAACGGGTCTATTTCATAGTGCTGCTTCTTATTATCGTAATGGCAAGCTTCTCAATCGTCACTACTTTGATCATGATCGTGCTCGAGAAGAGGAAGGACATCGCGATCATGAAGACCCTCGGCGCCTCGACGGCGAGTGTTAGTCGTATCTTTAGGATTCAGGGGGCCGTCATCGGAGGGATCGGCACCGCTGTAGGTCTCGTGCTTGGCCTTGTCGGATGTGTTGCCCTACAGCAATTTGGATTCCCAATCGATGAGCGCATATTCCAGATGTCCACGTTGCCAATACATATCGACCCGTTGAACTTTGTGATGGTTGGAGTGGCGGCATTTGCGATATGTTTCTTCGCTACGATGTATCCGGCGCGAAGAGCCGCTCAACTGGAGCCGAGTGATGTTCTGCGGTATGACTAGGACGGGCATAGGATAAGAGAGCAAAATGCAGGTACAGATCCACAATTTGACGAAGAGCTACCGCGATGCCGATCGGGAGCTCTTTGTTATTAAGGATCTCTCCTTTTCCTTTCCCGAGCAGGGCTCAGTTGCCATCATTGGAAGGTCTGGTATCGGTAAATCGACCCTGATGCACCTTTTAGGCGGCCTCGATACCCCAACGGTCGGTTCGATACGATACGACGACAAAGATGTTAGTTCGATGCTATCCGACGAGCGAGCCGCCTTTCGCGCTCGGCATGTTGGTTTTATCTTCCAGTTCCATCACCTCTTGCCGGAGTTCTCTGCGCTTGAGAACGTAGCGATGCCGCTGACGATAGCCGGGGTTTCGGACAGCGAAGCATATGATGCGTCAGCGTCACTCTTGGCTCGCATGGGGCTTCGCTCGCGGGAGCAACATCTGCCTTCTCAATTGTCGGGGGGGGAGCAGCAACGAGTAGCAATCGCCAGAGCGCTCATTGCAAATCCGCGGGTTGTCTTGGCGGATGAACCCACCGGGAACCTTGATGTGCAAACGGCGACTGATGTGCAGGCTATAATGTTGGAGATGAATCGCGAACTTCGTAACACCATGATTGTGGTTACGCACAACCAGGAGCTCGCTCGAAGTATGGACTTTGTTGTTGAGATGTTGCCGGGCGGGGAATTAGTTCGTGTCGTGTAAGGGTATAGAGGCTGAGGTGCGCATGGCGAAGAGGGGACGAAGGAGCTGGTTTAGCATGAGGAGGCTCCTGATGATCGCCTCTGTAATCACTGCCATGAGTCTCACCCATGGTGCAACCGCACAGCCGACTGATGTCGTGTATGTCTCAGGTGTTGAGGTAGTAGGAAATCATCGGATCGACACGAACGCAGTCAAGGCGCAACTAACGGGTTCGGAAGGCCGGGTCTCTACTGAAACGGTCAACAATGATGTCAAAACGCTCTATAATTCAGGGTTCTTTGATCAGGTAAGTGTCTCTGTCGTGCGTGAGGCCAACGGCAGGTCGATGCTTCGTTACGTCGTGGCGGAGAAGCCGGTCGCCCGCAAAATATTCATAAAGGGCAACGATGAGGTCGATGAAAGCGACCTGGCAGAGATTCTCAAGATCGAGGGCAAACGTTTTGTCGATAGGAGTAAACTTCAGGCTTTGGTGCGGAAGGCGGTGAGTTTCTACCAGGGAAAAGGCTTTTATGATGCTACCCTTGAGTACTCAACGACGCCCGTTGGCGATAACGAGGTAGATGTAACCTTTACGGTTAATGAGGGCAAGCGCTACGAGGTACGTGAGGTTATTCTCAAGGGGGTCAAGGATCTTGATGAAGACGACATGGCTTCGAAGATGCAGATTAGGACCTACAAGTGGTGGAGTTCGTGGTTGTTCGGCACCGGTCGCGTTAATCAGGAGATGATGGATGCCGACAAGCAGATTCTACGGCAGTACCTCTTGGATCACGGACGGCTTGAGGGGGTTGTAGGAGAGGCGTCAGTTGAGAAGCGCGATGATGGTCTCTACGTTAACTTTGATATGACCGAGGGCCCGGAGTTCACCATAGGCAAGGTGTCGGCCTCG
>JBIJBZ010000010.1:0-35267 GCA_044344945.1 Bdellovibrionota bacterium
CGCGTTCGATCTCGGAGCACAAAGGAGCCAAACCTCGAGGAAAGGCTCTTCATGGCAGGGAAGCTGTCAGAGGAGGAGCGTCGTGATTTCCGCCAGAAGCAGGTACTCGCGCCCCTGGTGCTTGGTGTTGCCGGTCTTGGCTTGGGCTTTTTAGGCGGTTCATTCACGATGGTTTTGCTCGGAGGGCTCCTCGGAATACTAGCCGGACTGTATCTCCCCCTAAAGATGGTGGATACGTGGATCCGAACTCAACATGAGGATATTTCCTACTACTTACCCCTTGTAATCGAGCAGATAGCTATTGGAGTTTCAAGCTCCCTCGATATCGGTCCGTGTCTTGCCCGGATTGTTCAGATGGCTGACGAACGAAAGAGTCACAACCCGGTTACCCAACTTCTCAAGTACGCTCAATTTTACATCAAGTCCGGAGTGAGCCTCGAGGAAGCTCTGACGGAGATTGGCCGGGCATCCGGCCACGCTGAATTGAAGCACGTATTTCTCGCCTTGTCTCAGGTCGCGAAGTTTGGAGGAGAGATCTCGAAACAGTTGCAAGATCTCGCGGACACTGTTGCAAGTCAACGCGAGGCTAAGATTGACGCGCGAATAAAGCGCTTAGAGCTCAAAGCTACAGGACCGGTTATGCTGGTGTTTTTAGGTTACCTGATCATTCTATTTTTGGGAGTGGGTGCGCAGATTTTGGCCAACTATTAGTCGAACATGGCACGGACGGTATAGAAAGCTATGGTGCAAAGATTCCGTTATTCAGACCTGGTACTCATGGCGCTGGTGATCGCGATAGCAGCGATGCTCATAGTGCCGTTGCCAACACCACTTCTCGACTTTCTGCTCGTGAGCAATATCTCATTCGCCATTCTGTTGCTGTTGGTTGGCCTATACGTGGCTAACTCGGCGGCCCTGTACACATTTCCCACCATCTTATTGCTCAGCACGCTGTTCCGACTGGGCTTAAATGTAGCTTCCTCCCGTTTAATCCTTAGCCAGGGCGAAGCTGGTCGCGTGATTGAAGCTTTTGGTACGTTTCTCATTCGTGGCGAGGTTGTTGTTGGTCTTATTATCTTTTCGATAGTCACGCTGGTCAATTTCATCGTTATATCAAGTGGCGCGAGCCGTGTATCTGAGGTTGCCGCGCGCTTCGTCCTCGATGCTTTACCTGGTAAGCAGATGATGATCGATAACGATGCTCGCGCCGGCGTCATCTCTGCCGACGAGGCACGCCGCAAACGTGATGAGCTCCGGAGAGAATCTCAGCTCTACGGCTCCATGGATGGTGCGATGAAATTTGTTCAAGGCGATGCGGTAGCGGGGCTCTTTATTATCCTCGTGAACATCGTTGGGGGCATGTATATGGGGCTCCTGTCGGGCCTGAGCGTGAAGGATGCTGTTCAGACGTATACTGTTCTTACGGTTGGAGATGGTCTTGTGACGCAGATCCCGAGCCTCCTCACCTCTATCTGTGCAGGAATTATCGTAACTCGGGTCTCCTCCTCGGAACGATCGAGCCTCAGCGCCGATCTCCGAGGGCAGCTATTCTCCCAGCCGGTCACCCTGTTTGTTACCGCTTTCATCTTGGCTGGTATGGCGATTATGCCCGGACTTCCCTTCGTGCCATTTCTATTGGCATCGATCGCAATGACAGCCGTTGGACTCTGGGCCAAACGGCATGGACAGAAGGAGTCAGGAATCGATACGTCTGTTAGTCCCGATCCAGAGAGTGGCCTTGGTTCTAAGGATGGTGAGGCCGCAGACGGTAAGCTCATGTTGGCGCTCGACAGCCGAGTGTTATATCGCGAATATCGAGCGAACCTGGCGGAGAATGCTGCTATGTGGCGCTCATTCCGTGACGAGTTTGCCGATGATACCGGAGTAACGCTTCCTCCGATGATGGTTATCTCGGAGTCTCTTGCTCCGGCAGCATCGTATCGCGTCAGCTACTTCGGAGTTGATATGTTGTCCGGTACGGTTCCGCCGGATGCCATATTAGTGGAGATATCGAGCTCCCAAGCGAAAGTGCTGGGCTTACATGTGCTGCGAGAGGAGGACCATCCGATGTCCGGACACCGCGTATTTTGGGCTCAGGCAACGACGCAGACTTTTAAAATGCTTGATGCTGCAAGTATTCGCTACTACTCGTTCCTTGAATTCGTCGCGTTGCGGATTGCACGATTCTGCCTCTCCCATCCAGAAGAATTTGTCTCGGTGACATTTGTTCATTCATTACTCCGACAAATAGAGAAGAAACATCCAGGTTTAATGGCTGACGGCTTTGGTCGGGAGTTTATTTCGATCCCCAAACTAACAGAGATCCTGCAGGAGCTCATTCGACAAGGGATTAGCATTCGCGACTTCCGCTCTATTCTTGAGTCGCTTGCGTCGTATTGCGCAGCGTCTGGTATTACCCTCGATTCTAATAGCCCGGTTGATGTAGCAGAGGCTGTTCACTATGTACGGGCGATTCGGCGTCGCCAAATTGTACGTCGCTTTGTTGGGTGCGTACCAGCTCTCCCCATTATTACCCTCTCTCCCGACGTTGAGCAGAATTTCGAAGATGCTCGCAGTGATCGATGGACAACCTCTTTGGCTATGGCGCCTGAGCTTTACGACGCCCTGTATCAAGGTTTGCACACACTTTTGAAGCCAACGCTGCAGATGGGAACTATCTCTGTCGCGCTCTTGTGCAGTCGCGAGGTGAAGGAGAAGGTAATCTCTTTCGTTCGCCTCAGCGGTTTGAATCTTTTCGTGACCACTCTCGATGAAGTAGACCCATCATTCCCTGTTATGCAGGTGGGAGTGTGGGAGACTAGGATATAAGACGTAAGAGGCGAACGTGTTCTTCGAAAAGCGACCACTTGATCTCAACGGAACGCTAGAGAGTCGCTTTAGCTTTGATCACACGATTGGGCAAACTGCAGACGCGATTGGATACCAGGGATATGATAAGGAGACCAAGAAGGCCAGAGTTGTATGGACGACTCGTTCAGTACTCTCCGAGGCCCAGAAAAAGAGCTTTTTTAAACATGTTCGCGGGTTGATAGCTACCCGCGTTGGGTCTGTCCTCGATTTTGGAACCGACTCTGCTGGGGTCGGGTTTGTTATTCTTGCATCGTCAGTTTCCAAGCGCCTTGGTTTCGATCACGGGGATGCGCATCAGAAAGCGACACGATTAATTAAAGCTCTTCTAGCTGTTGAGAAAATTCACTCCGCTGGAGGCTTGTGCGGAAACCTGACCCCCGACGCCTTCATGCTGGATGCAGAGGAGGAAGTGCACTTTGTCGGATTCATCGGGGGCGTCCGCCGACACAAGTCACTTCCTGTTGGATCGGACTTTCAGCGATATCTCTCTCCAGAGGTATCGAATGGGGAGTTGCCATCACAGAGCTGTGATGTGTATGCAATCGCGGTGATTGGACTTGAACTCTTTGGTGTTGGGTTTCCCGAAGGACCGCTCATTCTTGAGCGAATGGGGGAATACCTCACAGGCCTGGAAAAGGATACTCCCGTATGGCTCCAGGCGGTATTGCCAAATGTCGTCAGCAGCGGTCCTGAGCAAAAATTTCAAAATGCATCCGAGTTATTATCGGCGATCGCAATTCAACTCAAAAATCAAGAAGAGTTGATGAAGGACGAGGGAGTAAGTGATGAGGATAGGGCTCGCGTCCATGATGACTTAGTATCTGTCGGCTCGAGGCCACGGTCATCCAGAAATTCAAAGCGACGCACACTCGCCTTGCTTCAGATTCCCGCTGTGAGCATCGTCTTGAGTCTCGTCATACTTGTACTTGGCGGTCTCTATGGCTATGAAAATGATTTTTTCAAGCAGGTTGTTGAGGAGCCGCAGGCTCCGGTGAAGCAGCTTGTAATCCAGTCAAAGGATCTAAAGACGAGGCTGGCTGGAATACGAGAGCTTGATACGCCCGAAGTTTTCTCGATGCTTGAAGCCGAGGCGAACGCGACATCCAATCCAGGCGAGAAGGCTCTGATTTGGGGCGCAATGATCGAGTATGGGCGTATTAACGGAATGCCCCGCACAGCGAGGGCGTTACAGCAGCTGCTCGATACGCCGGACCCTCGGCTAGAGCCGCTTATGCCGGAAATAGTCAGATTGCTAAATCCCGCGCGGTCGCCGGATACGGACCGGACTATAGTTGCTGCCGTCGAGCAGAGCAATGGTGAGTCGGGAGCTCTGCTTTCCGCCGCTCTCACCCTCGATATGCCGGACTCTTCGCGATTCAGAGATGCTCTGCTAAAAGCTGCGTGTCCGGCATTTCAGCGGGCTCCCTCTGCTCGATGTGAAGATATATCTACTCGAGGACTGATTCTCGCGATTAGTTCGACGCGGCGCCTTTATTTTTCCGATGTATTACAATCGCCGGGTGCCGTGCCGAATAGCGACTTTTGGCCTCTTCTACAACTTATGGTCGCGCAACGTTCCGAGGAGCAAGCGGCATTTGCGCGATTTGGGCTAGAGCGAAAGGTAGAAGCCTGGCCGAGGTCGGTATTCTTGGACATTCTCAGTTCAGCAACTGTGAGCGTCTCTGTTCCGGCTTTGGCGCTCGCAGGGGGAGCTCAAGGGGTATTCACCGATAATACGGTTACCCAATTCTCTGAGTGGTATGAACCAGCGTCGGTTCAAGCTCTTCTTGGGACTATCATAGCATCAAGTGATGAGGGAGTTCGTAGCCTTGCCATGGGCGCACTCGACGATAAGCCAATCTCTGATAACCCGTTGCGTGGATTACTGAGCTTCATCGAAAGCCGTAGACCAGAGACCCGCCTCCGCTATGCGAATTTGGTTGCACTCGTCGGGTTGCGAGAGCAGGCTCCACGGGATGCGTTCATTGAGGGACTTCAGAGCGTAGGTGCGGCTCCCGATCGAAATGCTATCTGTCTGGCCCTACTGCAAAGTGGAGATGCACGGATAATTAATGCGGTTCTGGATCTCTACGGCTCCTCACTGAATCCCGAGTTGCTTCTGGTCCTTCTTGGTCACGAGGATACGAATATCCGTTTGGCGACATTATCCTATGTCAGGGGAGTCATTTTGACCTCTGCTAAGCAGACGCTGCAAGGTTATTACGCGAACGAGAAAGATCCTACGGTTCGGGCGGCATATGAGCGCGAAGTTCCAGAGTTGTTACGGTAGGGGAAGGTGAAGGAAGATTTTGACCTACCATGGTCCGGCAAGCCGCACTACTATAAAGAGAGAATCGGGGAAGACGTGGCTTCAGAATCACGCCCGAAGTTCCCCAGGCGGTATGGAGCGGATTCAGTCATGCTTGCATTTCATGCACGACGGTTTTTATTCGTTATGTGGATTGGATTTCTGGGCTTGAGTGCCGGGTGTAGCCCGCTCTCTGAGGCGGCCAGGGATCTTCTTGGTAAGCCGGTCCCGGATGGTCGACTCATGCTCATGAGTGGCGAGGATCTCGCGCTTCGAGGGCGCAATGGGGTTAATATGGCGATCCTCTTCTGGGCCACCTGGTGTCCGCATTCACAAGGAGCGATCGCAGATTACGAGGCACTGGCTCAACATTACGGAAGGCGAGGGGGGCTCGAGTTTTATGCGGTCAGTTTAGACAGGAATGAGGACTTCGATCAGTTAAAAGAGCGAATTCAGGCTCAAAAGTTGGGCTCACTGATTCATGTTTTTTCCGGCAATGAGTCGCAAGATGAGGCGTTCCTTAGTTTGAGAGGGAAGCACCTTCCCTATGCCGTATTTGTCGATAATCAGGGCATCGTGCGGTATGTCGGCATAGGACTTGGGGGTCTAGAGGATTTCATCTCAGAGCGCTACGGCTCGTGATGGAGGCTCGGATATCTCCCACGCGAATTCGTATAGAACATCCGTTCCTCGGAATAGATACAGTTTGCGTGATGGACGTAAGTTATCGGCGGCAATTATTACATCAAGAATGCGGGAGGGGGGACTTGAACCCCCAAACCTTACGGCACCAGATCCTAAGTCTGGCGTGTCTGCCAATTCCACCACCCCCGCTCAGGGTCGCTGCGTACGCGATGCTCTATTTTCGCGAGCATATCGCGCGGTTCGTGCGCTGCTGCGGGAGGATATATAATTGAAGATCCGCAGGCAAGACGATGTGCGCAAGGTTGTGCCTGGTTACCAGTGTGCAGGAGGGACTGGGCCGCATCCATTGTTCATGGAGCTCGGCGCGCGGGAGAGGTGGAGGGCCCTGCGCGCAGGAGGCTGCAGTGTCCCCCGTAAGCTGCTGAAAATATGAAGCATTGTGATGTCTTTTTGCTGGTTGTTGCCGGGCTGAAAGTGGGTGCCGTGGGTGTCTTTTCGCTTTCGAGTATGATAATAGTAGCCTTTTGAGACGTGTTCTCAAACCCGCTCTGAGACCCTTCTTACAGTTCGAGGTATCGGGGCAAAAAATTAGAAAAACTTGTATTAACGCGAATCAGCAGGTCTTAGCAGAAGCGACACTGGAGTTAGAGGTATGGATTTTCAATCGTCAGTTCAGGATATCGATGAGATCACCAAGAAAGTTACGGTGATCGTAGGCAAGAGTCGGGTAGCAAAAGAATACGAGGATTCGGTCAAGCAGGTTGGGCGCTCGGCGCGTATCGACGGGTTTCGACCCGGCAAGGTTCCTCGAAAGATGGTTGAGCGGTTGCTGGGCGACCGTATCAAGTTCGATATCACCAATAAGCTGATCAATGAGGGGCTTCGCACCGCATTTGAGGAGCACAAACTCGACACGGTAGGCCAGCCACAGATCGACCTCAAGGACATGGAGATTGCAAAAGAGCTTGAGTTTACGGCGGTAGTAGAGCTCTATCCTCAACCGACAGTCGGCAATTATCTCAATCGTAGTATCCAGGTTGCAAAGAGAACGATCGTTGACAAGGACGTAGACGAGGCAATCGATCGCCTGGCTGACTCTCGTGCGGAGTTGAAGCCAGTGGAAGGCCGAACCCAAGCAGCTCTTGATGATGTGGCGGCCTTGTCGGTAGCGGTGCAGGTTGAAGATGGGGAGTTTTCACGCCCAGAGCCGTTCGTTGATCAGCTCGGTCTCGGGCGTTTATCGAAAGAGGCAGAGGAGCAGTTTGTGGGGATGAACGTAGGCGAGTCCAAGGATGTCACGACCACGGCGACAGAGGAGCACCCTAACGAGGGCCTCCGCGGTAAAAAGCTCACCTACCGCGCAACGCTCCATGGCCTCTACACAAAGACGACTCCGGTCATGGATGATGCATTTGCAAAGTCCCTGGGCATGGAAGTTGAAACGCTTGAGGCTCTCAAGACTAAGGTGCGCGAGCAGTTGGTTTCCGAGGCAGAAGAAGAGGCAAAAGCCGAGAGTCAGGGAGAGCTTCTGAACCTCCTCGTCAAGGAGAACCAGTTCAAAGTTCCTGGTTCCCTCGTCGATGATGAGATTCGCGGCTTGGTAGCTCGATACGGATTTGCAGGTAAGGGCGCAAGCCCGGAGTCTATCGATGTAAGTATTTTCCGACCGCAGTTTGAGGAGATTGCGACGAGCAGGATTCGAAGCGCCATTATAATAGATCGAATTGGCTCACAGGAGGATGTTAAGGTCGAGGAGTCCGACCGTGATGCGATGATTCAAAAGATAGCGACACAAAACGGGATGACACCAGAGGCCGCAAAGAAGGCTCTTCTCGATAAGTCCCGAATCATGTCCTTTCTGTTGGAGGTACGGAGGACCAAGATCCTTGATTACCTCATGAGTAAGACAGCGGTCGAGTTTGTCAAGCCGGAGGCGAAAGCTAAGGCATAGACACGTTCGCGGTGAAGGGTCTCAAGGCTTCACGGTGCGCCGCCGGAGGGTGCATCGTGAAGCCTTTTTACGTGCAACAAGGTCAGGCTGGCAGATCAAATCTCATGGTCGCCCATGTAGATTACTTCGACAGCGTTTTCTCCCAGCCTCCTCCTAAGGCACCCAGCTGTCTCATGCTACAGGTGTTGGTTGCGGAATCGCCCTCTGAATGGTTCCAAGGACGGAATTCTCGACCCCCCTTCAAGCCAGAGTTTTGTTGCTTAGCAGAGTTTGTTTTTGATAGGTTGGGCAGGTACCTGAGGAGTCTGGTGGTCATTAGAACACTCATACGGGGGTGTCCTCTTCTTTGATGCTATTTTGGACTTGAGTAGCCGACTCCTCTGTTGTGTATTGGTCCTTAAGGTACTAGGGTTAGGAACGATCTCACCCGTGTGGGGCGCGTAGTTTTAGTGGAACTTTACGATGGCTTATATTCCTTTTGTTATTGAGCAAACGGGTCGCGGAGAGCGCTCGTACGATATTTACTCTCGTCTTCTTAAGGAGCGAATCATCTTCCTTGGTACAGAGGTCAACGATGTAGTCGCTAACCTGATCATCGCGCAGCTTCTGTTTCTCGAAAGTGAGGATCCGGAGAAAGATATCTTCCTGTATATCAATAGCCCAGGTGGCGTAGTGACGGCTGGCATGGCGATCTACGATACCATGCAGTACATCAAGCCGGATGTTGCCACAGTGTGTGTGGGTCAGGCTGCAAGCATGGGAGCAGTGCTTCTTGCTGGAGGTGCGCATGGCAAGCGCTCAGCGTTGCCACACTCGCGCATAATGATTCATCAGCCTCTTGGCGGTTTTAGTGGGCAGGCGTCAGACGTTGAGATTCACGCGCGAGAGATGCTGCGCATAAAGCAGGAGCTCAATCAGATTTTGGCGCACCACGCGGGGCGTCCGCTCAAACAGATCGAAGAGGACAGCGACCGCGATTTCTTCATGACCTCAGAGCAGGCTCGTGAGTACGGCCTCATTGACGCCGTGTTCGAGCGGCGTGCTGGCGAAGAGAAGAAGTAGTGATAGCTTTCGAGTTTCGGCTCGTGGCGTTAGGGATGTAGACTGCAAAAGGGAGGAAGCAACGTGAGCAAATCGAGTGATAAGAATCGACACACGCTTGTTTGTTCATTTTGCAATCGCTCTCAAGAAGAGGTACGCAAGCTAATTGCGGGACCCTCAGTATACATCTGTGATGAATGCATTGAGCTGTGTAATGACATTATCGCGGAAGAGGTTGATTCCGATGCCGTTGCGCCTACAACCTCGAAAGTCCCAAAGCCGAAGGAGATAAAGTCTTTCCTCGATCAGTATGTGGTTGGTCAAGATATGGCGAAGAAGGCGCTTTCTGTGGCTGTTCACAACCACTATAAGAGACTTGAGGCGAAGACGGTCTCGGGAGAGGTTGAGATCGCTAAGTCAAACATCCTGTTGATCGGGCCAACGGGTACTGGAAAGACCCTGCTTGCACAGACCCTTGCTCGAATTCTTCAGGTGCCGTTTACCATAACGGACGCCACAACTCTTACTGAGGCCGGATATGTCGGTGAGGATGTCGAAAATATTATCCTGAACCTGCTCCAGAACGCGGACTATGACGTGGAAAAGGCGCAGCGCGGTATCGTGTACATAGATGAGATCGATAAGATCTCGCGAAAAGCAGAGAACCCATCGATCACTCGAGATGTATCCGGTGAAGGCGTTCAGCAGGCACTTCTGAAGATGCTTGAGGGAACTGTAGCAAGCGTTCCGCCAAAAGGGGGACGCAAGCATCCTCAACAGGAATTCCTGCAGGTTGATACCAGCAATATCTTGTTTATTTGTGGTGGTGCATTTGTAGGCTTAGAGGACATTATTCGGCGCAGAGTGGGAGAAAAGAAGCTCGGATTTGGAGCCCATGCTAAGGGAGCAAAGGAGATAAAGAAGGATGATAAGCGGTCCCTCTTGAGCATGGTACAGCCCGAGGATCTCCTGAAGTTTGGATTGATTCCTGAGTTTATCGGTAGACTTCCCATGATCGCGGTCCTTGATGATCTCGATGAGGGGGCGCTCATCAAGATCCTGGTTGATCCGAAGAATGCTCTTACCAAGCAGTACAAAAAGCTTTTCGAGATGGAGAATGTGCAGCTGCGCTTCACCGAAGGGGCCCTGCTTGCCGTTGCCAAGCAAGCAATTGAGAGAAAAGCGGGCGCGCGCGGCCTTCGAGCGATCCTAGAGGGGATAATGCTTGAGGTGATGTATGACGTGCCTTCCGAGCCGGACATTAAGGAAGTTATCGTGTCCGAGGACACCGTCGCCAAAGGCGAAAAGCCCCTGATCGTGTATCAGCACGCAGAGTCCGCGTAGTATACCCCTGACTCGCTCAATCGATTCTTGTGGAGCGATGGGGTCTCGTTCGTTTACTAGTCGTGAGCTCTCCCTGGAGTTGGCATTTCTGTGAAATGCGCCGGTCGCCCATATATACCGCTGTTTTAATAGCATGGAGAGTTGGATATATCCGCGTAACCTCTTTTGCAGTGTCGAGAACTTATTGTGATTTTTTTATCACTCGATTAGCATCTTAGAGAGAGATGGGGTGTAGTAACTTCCATCGCTGCTAAAATCAAAGCAGTAAAAACAAATGGTTATGCTCGCTTGCAAAGGCGCCGAAACGATGTTGCGAACCTCTGTGATATCCGCCGGTAAATGCTGACGTAAAGTGAGGTAGGTTTAATTTGGTACCCTTACGTTTCTGAGAGATACAATGAAGCCACCTATTACGAATCCAATCCCACTTCTGCCACTTCGAGAGCTTGTCGTCTTCCCCCAGCAGGTGGTGCCGCTCTTTGTAGGTCGCGAGAAGAGCGTTCGTGCGATTGAGGAGTCGCAGCGTGAGGGGAAGTATATTTTTCTAGCAGCACAGAAGGATGCTCGGACGAGTAATCCTGGGCCGAAGGATATCTACACAATCGGAACCTTAGGTGAAGTTGTGCAGCTTATTCGCCTCGCAGATGGGCCAATCAAGGTGCTCGTTGAGGGTAAGTGCCGTGCAAAGATCAAGAAGTTTGTGCGTGAAGACGACTTCATGCTTGTGGACGTTGAGGAGATCGTTCCAAACGCGGAGGTTTCGACTGAGTTGAAGGCCCTCATGCGTTCAGTCAATGTCACCTTCGAGAACTACGTGAAGCTCGGCAAGAAGGTTAACCCTGAGATGATCATGCAGGTAAACGCAATCGAGGATCCTTCTCGTTTGGCGGATGCCATCGTTGTTCAGCTCAATATCAAGCTCGAGGACAAACAGGAAATCCTAGAGACTATTGAGCCTCAGGAGCGCCTTGAAAAGATTCTTGGGCATATGAAGTCTGAGATCGAGATTTTGCAGGTTGAGAAGAGAATTCGCAGCCGCGTCAAGAAGCAGATGGAGAAGACTCAGAAGGAGTACTATCTTAACGAGCAGATGCGCGCGATTCAGAAGGAGCTCGGAGAGAAGGACGACTTCCGAAACGAAATTCAGGAGATCGAAGATAAGTTCAAAGCGAAGGACATGCCTGAAGAAGCTCGTGACAAGACCGAGAAGGAGATCCGTAAGCTGAAGATGATGTCACCGATGTCTGCAGAGGCTACGGTTGTGCGTAACTACGTCGACTGGATGCTCGCTCTGCCGTGGAATGAGGTGTCTAAGGAGGAGATCGATATCGACAAGGCTCGAGAGGTCCTCGATGAAGATCACTACGGCTTAGAGAAGGTTAAGGAGCGTATCCTCGAATATCTCGCCGTGCAAAAGCTTGTGGGCAAGATCCGCGGCCCGATCCTCTGTCTTGTTGGACCTCCAGGCGTTGGTAAGACCTCGCTTGGAAAGTCGATTGCGAAGTCGACCGGACGTAAGTTCGTTCGAGTTGCTCTTGGTGGCGTGCGAGATGAGGCTGAGATCCGTGGTCACCGGCGAACCTACATTGGTGCATTGCCAGGAAAGATCATTCAATCTCTGAAGAAGGCGGGGACAAGCAACCCGGTATTCCTCCTCGATGAGGTGGATAAGATGTCGACGGATTTTCGCGGAGATCCATCGTCAGCGCTCCTTGAAGTTTTGGACCCTGAGCAGAATGATTCGTTTAATGACCACTATCTTGACTGTGATTACGATCTTTCAAAGGTCATGTTCATTACAACCGCAAACTCTCTGCACACGATTCCGCAGCCTCTGATGGATCGAATGGAGATCATCCGGCTATCGGGATACACGGAGCTGGAGAAGATAGCAATCTGCAAGAAGTATTTGGTCGAAAAGCAATTAGAGGAGAACGGACTCAAGCTGTCGAATCTAATCGTTGGTGATTCCGTGTATTCCGAGGTAATTAATCGGTATACCCGTGAAGCCGGTGTTCGTAATCTGGAGAGAAACATCGCTACGTTGTGCCGTAAGGCAGCTGTAGAGATCGTGGAGCGCGGACCAGAGGCTGTTGTTGAAATTACAGTCGATAATCTGCCGAAATTCTTGGGCCAGCCGAAGTTTCGGTACGGAAAGTCCGAGGATCTTGATCAGGTAGGTCTGGCAACCGGATTGGCGTGGACCGACAAGGGTGGAGAGTTGCTCGTTATTGAGACGACGATTCTTCCTGGTCGTGGACGATTGCAGATTACCGGTAAGCTCGGTGATGTGATGCAGGAGTCGGCGCGAGCAGCGCTGAGCTATGTCCGTTCTCGAGCCGCTATGTTTGGGTTGCCGCGTTATTTCTACGACAAGATCGACATTCACGTGCACGTGCCGGAAGGAGCGATTCCAAAGGATGGCCCATCGGCTGGTATTACAATGGCGACATCGATGGTATCGGCCCTCACGGGAATTCCAATCGATAAGCAGGTTGCGATGACCGGTGAAATTACGCTGCGTGGAAATGTATTCCCGATCGGCGGCTTGAAGGAGAAAGCTTTGGCTGCTCATCGTGGCGGTATCAAACGCGTGCTCTTGCCGAAGGAGAACGAGAACGATATCGAGGAGATTCCGGCAACAGTCCGTAACGAACTGGAGCTTATTCCAGTGTCGCATGTCGATGAGGTGCTCTTTGAGGCTCTTCGTTGCCGTACCCCACAGGACTTCGCTTTGATGATTCAGAATAAGGGGGTTCGTGATGAACTCCTGTACTCGGAGGACAAGAAGAAGGAGGCTGGAGAGGCAGCGGAGGGGCGTGATGAAAAGGCCCCGGCAGCGGGTATCGTTGCGCACTAACAGCGACGCCCTGCAGTTATGGCTTTGAGAGTTGCCGCCAGAGATTCTGAAATGGGATTAACAAAAAGGCCACTACCGATGAGGTACCCAAACAGCAAGTTTTGTTGGGCCTAGGGTTGTAATTCAATCATCATCGGAGCAAGCCATCGTAAGCCCTCGGCTGGACGTTATGCTAGCCGGGGGCTTATCTATTTTTGTTTTAATCATTTTATGTCTTTTTTCTTCGTATGGACGATCTGAGCTTATCGTCCATGAGTTTATGGTTCTGACCATAGCGCTTAACGGCACGCATTTCCTCGCCTCATATCGCCTGCTCTACTTACCGCGTTCATTTGCACTCTCATATCCATGGGCATCAGTCATTGTGCCGGCAATTTTCTGGTATGGGGCGCAACGGCGCTTTTACTGTGTTCCTACAATCCGGCATGGCCTCAGGTAGGATAGGCTCTTACTGCTCTGGCTGCTTTTTATCTGGCGCTCCATTACATGGGCCAAGTGTGGGGGATGATAGCCTCTTTCTCCTACCTTGAAGGCGTTCGGTTTTCATCGAGTGAGCGGCGAGCGCTTTGGTCTTTCCTTAGATTACTCACTGCGTGGCAACTTCTTTGGACGCTGAAGCTTTTATGGGCCGTACCGGCTGATTATCGATACGCCGTTGATGTTCTCTCGGAAGTTATGACTTGGCTCCGCCTCGTTTCTTTTCTGGGGGGAGCCTCTGTATACGGCAGGTAGCAGGACGGGCCAACAAGGGCATCTCGGCGCGGATTTCAGTGCCTTACATCGCATTGCATGTATGGTACGTTGTGCTCTACGTCTATCCAAAAGCTCTCGTTTGGGTTCAGATTTCACAGGCGCTGCAGTATCTGCCCTTTCCAATAAGGGTCGAGTTAAATCGAGCGGGCTTTTCTCCCGGTGGATACAGTCCAGCTCGGCTCGGGCTAAATTTTGCGGTAACTATGCTCACGCTCAGCCTGCTTATGTTCGGGGTGCTCCCTTACCTGGCTGCATCTATGGGCCCCGGGGCCCAGTCGGTTTGGGTCATTATCGCTTAGATAATCAATATCAATCACTACTTTATCGACGGCTGTACATGGCACATCAGTAACCCGGTGGTTCGCAAGGAGCTTTTTGCTCATACGCGGGCTGCCGAGGCCACGAGTTGACTTTTTTCGCCAAGCTGGGTAACTTCCTTCGCGGTTGAGGACAGCCCTTGGATCGTAAGAGCCGCTGGTCTTTAACACCACAACGACATTCGGCGCCCCCGCGATGCTGAATGGTAGCTGGAAATCTTGCGGGCGCTTAGCTCAGTTGGTAGAGCGTCAGCCTTACAAGCTGAATGAGGTGGCTTAACGGGCCAGAGCAAAGCGAAGGACCGTAGTAGCCACCTGATAAAGCGTTAATGCGAGCCAGCGAGCATTAACACCACAACGACATTCGGCGCCCCCGCGATGCTGAATGGTAGCTGGAAATCTTGCGGGCGCTTAGCTCAGTTGGTAGAGCGTCAGCCTTACAAGCTGAATGTCGTAGGTTCGATCCCTGCAGCGCCCACCATTTTCATATCTTATCTCAGATTTTGTTCCCAGGTAGATTATCGTTCCCCGGAGCTTATCCTGTTGGTGCATAACACACTGTCGCGGGCTGCCGTTGCGAGTAGAAAGGGGCACGCCTTATGGCTCTCGTTCAAAGGGCTTGTATTCGAGCTTATTGCCCGCACACGCTACTGCCGCGCCAATGCCAAAATTCCACGAATTGAATGATGGGCTTCGAGAGGATGGCGGAGGTTCTTGTCGGATATGATTGCGTAACGATTTCGGCGTCCGAATTTCTCGCGCTGAATGTATCCTGCTTGTTCCAGGTCCGCGAGGATTCTAATTACTGCTCGTTCAGTGATACCTACCGCAATTGCAATATCACGAAGCCTCATCTCCGGGTCGCGTGCTAAGCAGATGATCACATGACTGTGGTTGCTGAGGAAGGTCCACGAGGGTCCTGGAGCATCTGGTTGGGATTTTCTTCGAGTTTCCCGAGTTCGTGTTGGGCGATGGGCCATGCGCTCTAAAGTCTACAACGTGCCGATTATGCTGATATTCCTAGCAGACTATGCACCCTTTGTGGACTCCTTTGCCAGTCCTTTCTTTACAATAACCCTAAAATGCGACATCCTATACCTGAATTGTAACGCAGGTGTTATATTGCAGGTCTTATATGTCTTATGGTGAGGCGGCAATCGCCACAAATCTTCTAAATCCAGCCACTCTGTCCTTCTGTTTGGGGGCGTTTGCTCGGTTCGTTCGCAGTGAATTGGCAGTACCCAAAGATGTATATGCGGGTATCTCGCTGTTTTTACTGTTCGCAATCGGTCTCAAAGGCGGGCATGAATTGGTGCAGGCTCCGCTGGGGGCGCTTATGGGGCCAGCTCTAGCTACCTTGCTTCTTGGAGTCCTGACACCTCTCATAGCCTACGGGATCCTGAGGCGACTAGGCCGCCTCTCAGTGGTTGATAGTGCGGGAATCGCGGCCCACTACGGGTCAGTTTCGGCGGTGACCTTCATTGCGGCGCAGACCTTCGTTCTTGAGGTTCTGTCGACTCGTCCAGATCTCCCTCGTCTGGAGGGTTACCTTCCGACGCTGGTGGCCTTGTTGGAGAGCCCCGGCATATCAGTTGCGCTGGCTCTGGGAGTGCTGCTCGGGGGGCGCTCAAGTGGTCGGTCCACTGCCAGTCTTTTGCACGAAGTACTGACCGGCCGCACGATGTTGCTCCTGCTTGGTGGTCTGGCAGTTGGAAGTGTCATGGGGAGCAAGAATTGGGAATCGGTCTCCCCATTCTTTGACCCTCGTGGCGGCATTTTTCGCGGGCTGCTCTGCATATTTCTCCTGGAGATGGGAATGTCAGCGGCGTCTCGCCTATCGGAGGTACGGAAAGCTGGACTCTTTATGGTGGCCTTCGGGATTTGCGCGCCGATTATTAACGCGTGTCTCGCTATCGTCCTCGGGCACTTCAGCGGTTTGAGTTTGGGTGGTACAGCGATCCTTGCCACAATGGCAGCAAGCGCATCGTATATCGCTGCCCCTCCGGCAGTCCGAGCGACGCTGCCAGAGGCGAATCCCGCATATTATCTGACCTTGGCGCTGGCGATCACATTCCCCTTCAACATTATTGTGGGGATTCCTTTGTATTTTCGAATTTCGGAGTGGTACTTCAACGTTATGATATGAGGAGGCCTAATGAAACTTGCTGCGATGTGTAAGTTAATCATTGAAGCTGATCCCGTAACAATGGAAGAGATAAAACAACGGCTAAGGGAGTGGGGAGCGCTGGATAGTGTTGCAGTTCGCCGGTCAGAGAGGATCTTGCCGCTGGTTGAGGTGAATTGGCATGAGCAAGGCGACATGCTGATTGAGGCAGTCGCAGATTCCCGACGAATCGACTTTATTTTAGCTGAGTTAGGAGGTTTTTTGGGCGATAATTCGCAGCTCAATGTTAATGTTATTGTATCCGACATGTTTGGCTACCCGCTCTTTAGATGGCACCGCACTGTCGGAAAGCGCCATGTGCCGCGGGAAGTCTACTGGGCAACTCAGTTCCTTACAATCTAGAGAAGGGCTCTGTAGGATTTACAGTCCTGAGGGACACGTTCACGGGTTGCACCATTCACATGCGCTGGGGTCTGCAGAGGTTCGCCCATCCGCGCGGTGCCTTTCCTGAGTAGCGCCGCAAAAGGGGCACGAGTGCTTTTCTGCCCGTGCAAGTTGGGTGGCGGAGCCGCATCGGGCACAGGGGAGTCCGGGAATTATTTGTACTAACCCGAATCCTCCACACGCGCATGCAGGGCATGCAGTCGCGAGCCGTTGGGCAAGGAGCTCGCAGCATGAAGCAATTGACCGCATTCGAGTGGGGTTAAGATGCGCACGCATATCGCTCATCGCCATCACGGAACGGACGGGAGATTTCGTGATGGCATCATCAAATACTCCCTCAGCTTCAGCGCGGTCCGTGATTCCTTTCCGAACATTCGCGGCGAGGGGCAAGCCCTCTGGGTAGAGCACCGCAGCATGAGAGCCGAATGAGATCCGGTCAAGAAAGCGAGAGAGCTCCTGTCTAGTCCTCAGAGATGCTGTCGCATAGTTTGTGTCCGGTGATATGGATTGCTCAAGGATCTCAACACCCGTAATCGTATCATAGAGCAGAAGCATTTCGATTCCTTGGGCAAAAAAGCCGAAGTTGCTTGGCCCAAAGCTTCCTTCACTTACAAGAATAAACCTCTCACTGGTCCGATTGCGCGCGAGTGCAACTTTGCCTCGGAGCGCGTCAATCATGGTTCCATGACGATCGACCTCGCCGGTAAAAGTTCCCATCAAATCGGATTCAATCGGTAGTTCCCGAACCCGAGCTTGCAATATGCGTTTGAAGGGTTCGACGGCAGCAGATGCTTTCCCATGATTTGTGGCGAAAATGATATGACTGTTTATGAAGGAGATGTTCTTCATATCTGTCGCTCGTTGGCGTTCGACATACATGGGTTACTTAGCAAGCCCTTAGAACCGTAGCACATCAAGTATCCAATGGCACGCCAGTCAGTATGGTGCTCGCCAAGATGCTTTAATCTCAAGCTCAGCTGCTCGGGCCGCTATGTCTTCGGTGTCGGAGTTGCGGAAACCGTGCCGGATGGAACCGGAGTAGGGGTGGGCTCCGAAGCATCTGGAGCGATGTAGAGTCCTCGCTCAATCAGTGGAGAGAATCGCGGATCGCTTGACTTGAATTCAGTGCTATCGGAGACGCTTGGGTCGTTGTTGTCCAAGTCTACCTGAATGAATGCGTCCTTGTCACCCTTGGTTGCCTTCATCTTAAATCGGAGGGAGAAAAATTTCCCGTCAATTGCATTATCAGGGTAGAGAAAGAACACGAGATACCGTGCGTCACTTGCAGCGGCGTCGTCAGAGGGAGATATCCGAGCCTCTTCGTCCCTGTCTGGAAAACGGATTGCGGAGTTCTTAACGTACCGCAGCGACTTAGACGATCGTATCTTTAGGATCGCTCCATCTGGATTGAGATTGTCCACCTCAATCCCTACCCCGGTGAGATCACCAGAATCAAGATCGTCGCGCTCGATATCGAGGCTTACGTTACCACTATAGTTTGTTTCCGAGCTTCCTCCGCCACCTCCTCCACACGAAATGAGCAGTGAGGCCAGGGCAAAAAGAGAGAGCTTCTTCATATGATCCACCGAGTAATCAAACTGCGTGTCATGTCGCTCAATACGGAATCATTTTTACCCTGCTGTCAGACCGTGTAATCTATCCGCCGATATCTGCATCGACCTGGAATACGGGGTGCGAGGGCTGCCGTATAACGTTCAGAGTTCGAGAGAACGCCTTCACATAAGATGCGATGCAGAGTGCCATGGATTCCACAGCGGTAGGGGTGGTTGCGCGCCTAACGTGCTGTACATCCGGGGGAAAATATTGAGAGACGGTTTTGCTACTGGGGGCTCGGTCCCTGCTCTAGATTTAAAGATCCTTAGGTTCTCTCCACAACTGTGCCGCGAGCGCAACCCAGGCAACTATAAAACCGACTCCTCCGAGAGGAGTAACCATCCCGAGCCAGCGTTGGTTCAAGAGCACCAGTAAGTAGAGCGACCCTGAAAACAGGCCGACCGATATCAGTAGGAGGACGCAGATCTGGGTGGCTCGTCGACGAGCGATTCTGGGCGATGCAACGAGCGCGACAAACAGCGCAGCGAAGGCATGGATAAAGTGATAGAGGACACCCTTCTCCCAGATTGCGAGGTCGGTGGGGCTTACATGGTCTCGTAGAGCATGAGCGCCGAAGGCTCCACATGCAACAGCAAGCGCCATAGCGTAGGATGCGAGTGCTGCTGGTCTTCTCATATCTGTGCCCTGCCTGTTCGGTTCCTATTTAGCTTTGAAGCGCCCAGAGTATAGCCTTCGCGATGTCGGCAGGCTAGGCCTGGCCACATGCAGCTAGCGTGAGAGTAGGATATCCTTTGGGCCGATCACAGGATTATCCCCAAATACCTTGTTCTGCGGCATAAAATCGGGGTTCGTCGGGGAGGGGGGATTGTCGGGAATCTGAACGGACTTTGAGCTGGAGGTGTTTGCCATCGGGGTGGGAAGGATGGGCGGCCGCGTGGCCTCAGGAGTCTGCACCTTCGGCGCAGGGTCTACAACAGCGGTTGCTTGTGGAGAGGGCTTCGGTGCAGGAGTGCTCTTGCTTGCAGTGGTGGCGAGAAGTTGCTTAAGTGGGTCGTTGTAGCTCTCCTCCGCCTTATTCTCTCTGAATAGCTCGCGTGTGCTATCGAAGCGGAGATTTAGGGTAATTCGTCGATTTGACGGGTCGAAGGGATTAAGGGGTGTGCGCGGCTCACTTGAAGCTTTTCCGACAACGCTCTTAATCTTCTCCGGCTGAAATCCCTGTTGGATAAGCAGTCG
Source organism: Bdellovibrionota bacterium (assembly GCA_044344945.1). Lineage (GTDB taxonomy): Bacteria > Bdellovibrionota_C > UBA2361 > UBA2361 > OMII01 > OMII01. Next base: position 19,471 of record JBIJBZ010000010.1, read on the forward strand.
CCGCGCGGCGTTCGCACGATCTGCGGAGAGCTCCCAATTCGAATAGCCATCAGCCCGAGCTGGAAAGGGCTGCGCATCCGTATGGCCATAGATGTCAACAGTGTTTGGATACCGTTTGAGTACATCGGTTATCTTCTGAAATGCAGCTTCTGCATCCTTTCGGATCCGGGCGCTACCGATCTCAAACATTGAGTATTTATCGGTGTCCATGATCTCCAGCTTTAAACCGTCAGGTTCAGCTTTTACTTCGACTCTGCCGGCCGACCGAATGATCTCTGCTGCAGCGTTAATCAGCTTCTCGACCTGCTCTCGGGTGTCTTCGGCGATAATTCGTAATCGTATCTCTTTGCGTGATTCTTCGGCGACTTTTTTGTCGGAGTTAAGGCCGGTCTGTTCTGTCGGCCCCTTGTTCTTAACAGGCGCGACCCGCGCTTCCTGAATATACAGTTTATCCAGATCGATCTCAGTCTCGCCGTAGGTCCTTTGATCTTCGTCGGGATTGCGGAGTTTGCGCTCATCTTTCTCTCGAGGCGGCATGTAGGCATCGCTCAGTATTCCTTGCCCACCAAGTAAGATCGGCTGACCGCTACCTTCTTGGAAGATTGAAGGCTTCCGGAAGTACGAGGCGATCGCCTGGCGTGTAGTCACCGAGGCGGTGTTAATGAGCCACATACACAAGAAGAAGCACATCATCGCCGTTGTAAAATCGGCGTACGCGATCTTCCAAGCGCCTCCATGGTGTCCACCATGGCCGCCTTTTTTGACGATTATCGCGGGTTTTGTCTCTTGCTTGTTGTCTGCCATCGTCGCTCATTCGTACTGCTATTTCTTCTTGCTCTCCTTGATGATTTCTTCAAGCTCTTCTGCTGTTGGCCTAAACGCACTTGGAATTGTCTTACGGGCGAACTCAAGGGCTACAGCTGGTGGAGCGCCCCCGGCAAATGAAACGAGGCCGGCCTTGACACATTTCAGAAGCCCGGTGATGTCCCGAGCATTGTGTTCCATCTTTGTACCGATCGGACCGATGAGACCGTATGAGAGAAAGATTCCAAGCATCGTTCCTACAAGAGCGGCAGCAACGTGGTGACCGATCTCAGTCGGAGGTCCATCGAGGTATTGCATGGTAATGATAATTCCGAGTACTGCGGCCACGATTCCCATCGCCGGGAAGGAATCCGCCATGGTTTTTACAGCGGTCGGTGCAAGCAGTGCCTCTTCATGGTGTGTTTCGATCTCGGAATCGAGCAGTCGATCAAGCTCGAACGCATTTACTACTCCGTCCACGAAGAGACGCAGGGCACTGCAGAAGGTGTCCATAATATGGTGGTTGTGTGCTGCTTTCGGGTATCTGTTAAAGCGCGCGCTCTGATGAGGATTGGAGATGTCACCTTCGATGCCGAGAACACCCTCTCGTCGCATCGTATCGAACACAACGCCCATAAGTCCGAGGAGGTCGCGGTATAGAGCTTTGTTAACACCGCTACCTTTGACTGCTGCGATGACCCCGGGCACGATCGCCTTAAGGACTGGACCAGGCTGAGAGATCAAGATCGTAAATCCGATACCACCGGCAATCACCAGGAACTCATATGGCTGGAAGAGTACGGCTACGGGACCACCGGGACCGATGAATCCGATCAGTACGCTGCCTAATACTCCGATCACTCCTAGAATTACGCCCATAGGGATCTCCTATAATCTCATTAGCTGGAGTCGGACGGAGTTGTTGAGAGCTTTACCTGATAATAGGTGACGGCGTTTTAGACTGATGGGCTCGCATGGCCCTGTTGCCTATTGCTACCTCAAGAGCACCGACTTCGCGCATGTCGTGGCTTTACAACGCTGTACTGCTCTCGGAAGAGCCTCCCGACGTGGTATCCCCAGGGGAGCTATTGGTGGTTCCCCCAGTGGTGCTAGAGCCCGACCCTGAGCTGCTCTGATCACCTCCGGAGCCAGAGTTGCCTCCCTCCGTGCGCTCCGAGGTCTCCTTGATGATGTACTTCACAATCTCTCCGGTAATGAGGGTTGCTTGAACCGTGAGTCCATCGGGATACTGACTGCCGGGCTTGGTGAATCGATAATGGTCTCTGCCTCCGTTGCCGTTGCCAGTGTAGCGGCCGGTTTCAATGATGTCGCCGTTTGGCCCTATCAGAGTTACTCCTTTGACCAAACCAGCCAAGCGCGAGGGGAGAAGCACTGCAAGTTTTCCATCGCTATCGGAGATCGGCTTGAAGAGGAATCCGGCATCAGCGCCCGTAGTGCCCTCCGAGGAGCCTCCTATGAATGCAGCCTTGGAAGCGGTTGGCTCTGTCACGCTTCGTTTCGGGGCAATCATAGCTCCGCTATCGATCTGATCGACAACGGCGCGACTAAGGAGCAGAGCCTGTTCCATACTTGCCACGGCCAACGTGGGATCATCACCGCCACCTCGGTTATCGAAAAGCACATCCTTGTTATCATCGAGCTGGGCAGCGGCAAAGCTTTGAGAGTAAATTGCATCAGCTTCCTCAGTAGAGATCTTTTTGGCAGCCGCAAATTCAACAAGTGCCTGTTTGGCGGCATCTTCAACTGGGATGAAGCCGTCAGGCTTTTTGAGCTTCTCCTTACACGCTGTAAAAATATCTTGGAACTCCTTGAGAGCATCTTCGCCCTTGGTTTTTCCGAGTCGCTCCTGGACGAGTGCGGCAAATAATTCCTCCTCGCTGACCTTATTTGCCGAGTCGGGAGTTAGCAGCCCTTTGAGAGTGGTCTCAAATGCAGAGTTCCCGGGTGTTGGAGTAGATTGTGGTTGTGAGGGCTGAACCCCCTGATTCGACGGTGTTTGTGACGTGCCTTGGATCGCTTCCATTGCGTTTCCTATGACGATGTTAATAGCCGATCAACAACGTACCATCTCGGCAGATATTGAGCCTTCCTGTGGCTCTGCTTAACGGTGTTGCATCTTTCATTCCAGCTCCCACTAAGCCTCACTCGATCCTGGTAAAGTGGCCAAAATGGAGGTGCCGCGAGGCCTTAAATAAGGTAGGCTCCCGGGTATGCTTGAGAGATTTTCTAACGTGGTCGTAGCGCCGTCTATTCTGGCGGCCAATATAGGAATCTTGGAGCAGGAGGTCGCCAGTATCGAGAAGGCTGGGGCCGACTGGATCCATGTCGATGTCATGGACGGATCGTTTGTGCCCCCGATCACGTTCGGCGCGAATGTGGTGCGTTCTCTGAAGTGCAAGAGCTCTCTCTTTCTGGATGTTCACCTCATGGTGATAAACCCGGAGCGTCACTTTCAGGAATTTCGGGATGCAGGAGCTGATAGAGTTATCGTGCATCAGGAAACATGCCCTCATCTACACCGCGCGCTCTCTGAGATTCGTTCCTTAGGGATGAAAAATGGAGTGGCCCTAAATCCTGGAACTCCAGTGGAGGCGGTCTTTGATGTGCTTGACGTGTGCGATCTCGTGCTCGTGATGAGTGTTAATCCCGGTTGGGGTGGGCAGCCCTTCATTCAGAGCTCTCTCGGGAAGATTAGACAACTTGTTCATCGGTGCGATCTTGCAAAGGTATCCCGCCCCATCATCGAGGTCGATGGAGGGATTAATCATGACACCGGTGCACAATGCCGCTCTGCCGGGGCCACCGCGCTTGTCGCAGGCTCCTACATATTTGGCGCGGCGGATAGAGCTGATGCTATTCGGAGGCTTCGCGGGTGAATTCAGTAGCAGCTGTGCTTGCGCTCTCCCCGTTTTACCTGCTTGGGTCGTTTCCAACGGGGTACCTTGTTGCGCGCCTCTACGGTGTTGATATCACCGGGGTTGGAAGCGGTAACGTCGGCGCCACAAACGTGGCGCGCAGTGTAGGCAAAAAAGCGGGGATAATTACCCTCGGACTTGATGTTCTCAAAGGCGCTCTGGCGGTATGGATCGCGTATCTTCTCTCTGACGCAGGGTGGTTTCAAGCCTCGTGCGGTGTCGCTGTTGTGTGCGGACACTGTTTTTCAATACCTGGCTACCTAAAGGGAGGAAAGGGGGTCGCGACGGCACTGGGCGTGCTGATCGCATTAACGCCACCGGCGGCATTAGTCGCAATTGCCACCTTTGGTATCTTGTTTTTTGCGCGAAAGATCGTTTCGCTGGCCTCATTAGGAGCAACGCTTGCTGTCCCTGCATTCTCTCTGATCGTGAATGCTCCTGATTATATTCTGATCGCGCAGATTATCATGGCCTCGATACTGACCTATCGGCACCGAGAGAATGTGCAGCGTTTGATCGAAGGCCGAGAGCCTCGATTTACTTCGGCAAAGAATTGAGAGCGATTTCGGCTCTTGATGTCAGGGCGCTGATTGATCCCTGGAATGCACGGCAAGAAAAAACCTCTGCTACATGGCGAATGAGCCTGCAGCAGAGGCGGGGGATTCGTTCATTACTTAACGACTTCGAGGGCCTCTGGGCCGTGATATGAGAGTGTGCCGTTATCCCACATCACATGTACCATCATAGCCTTCGCCCGAGACTCTTGGGGCGCAAGGGTGGTCTCCTCTCGGAGTGCTTTCACGGTGCCGATGCAACCGCGCGTAGAGTATGTTGTTGTTTCTACTTCCGCATCACCATTCTCCAATGCGCTATTAAGATCTTTCGGTAACGTTACCGTAAAAGGAAGGCGTCGGACGCGGTCGTTTACTTTAAATTTCTCCATATCTTCTCCAGGTAGCCAAAGATGCAAGCCAGACCCATGTCCGCTCAAGAACGGTTGGAGCAACAACCTGCAAGCAATCAGATGCTATCGCACCCTAGCACGACGCGGCGAGTGGCGGTAATCACCCTTCTAACCCGTTACGCGAGCCCTGGGATGCCTTTTGAGTCTTTGGTGGCTCGTTGGAAAGCCTGCCGGCAAAGGGGTGGAAATGTAGTAAAACAAGGGGGTTGAAGTGATGTTCGCGGATGGATTGGTCGCAGGCGCTCCAGCTGAAGAATTCCGGTTACAACCGAAGCCCATTTTCTAAAGCTCCCTACTCAAGCTGCCGACTCCCCCTTAAAGGAGGCCTACGCACGGATTCCAAGAGACCCTAAGAAGGAAGTCGCAATCGTCTGCATGGGTTTGCGCATCCTAAGTAAGACAAGGGTTTTCCTTATAGTTTTTGAAGGGATACGGCCATGGCAAAGGATAACGGAAAAAGCGGCGGAAATCTGATCTGTTCGTTCTGCGGTAAAACGCAGGATGAGGTGCGAAAGCTAGTGGCGGGCCCCTCCGTCTACATCTGTGATGAGTGTGTTGACCTCTGTAACGACATCCTCACTGAAGAGCTTGATGATTCAAGCGCGCAAGCGCCCCGGATGGCGGTGCCTACACCGAAGGATATTAAGGCGGCGCTCGATGACTACATTATCGGCCAAGACCACGCTAAGAAGGTGTTGTCGGTCGCAGTTCATAATCACTACAAGCGAATTCAAAACAACAAGACAACCAAGAGCACTGTTGAACTTCAGAAGTCGAATATCCTTCTGATCGGCCCAACAGGTTCAGGAAAGACGTTGTTGGCGCAAACCCTAGCCCGAGTTCTTGACGTTCCTTTCACCATCGCTGATGCAACAAGCCTCACGGAGGCCGGTTACGTAGGCGAGGATGTAGAGAACATCATCGTTAATCTGCTGCAGGCAGCAGACTACGATATCGAGAAGACTCAGCGCGGTATCGTGTACATCGACGAGATCGATAAAATTGCCCGCAAGAGCGACACCCCTTCAGTAACCCGAGATGTTTCGGGAGAGGGAGTCCAGCAAGCACTCCTTAAAATAATCGAGGGCACCAAAGCAAACGTTCCTCCAAAGGGGGGACGAAAGCACCCGCAGCAGGACTTTATCCAAGTTGATACGTCGAACATCCTCTTCATAGTTGGCGGTGCGTTCGATGGCGTCGAGCGTATTATTGGCCAACGCGTCGGAAAGAAGAGCCTCGGATTCGGTTCAAATATTGTTCCGATAGTCGAAAAGACGGATAATCCGTTGGCGCAACTCGAAACAGAGGACCTTTTGAAGTTCGGAATGATCCCGGAATTTATCGGCCGTTTGCCGGTTGTCTCCTGCCTTGAGCCGCTCGACAGAGCTGCGTTGGTCGAGATACTCTCGAAACCTAAGAACGCTCTTGTTCGACAATACCAGGCGCTCCTATCGATGGAGGGCGTTGAGCTGAAGTTCACCGCCGAAGCGCTTGATGCGATTGCGGAGAGGGCTCTTGAGAAGAAAACCGGAGCGCGAGGACTGCGCTCAATCATCGAGTCCTGCATGCTTGAAGTAATGTACGATGTTCCGAGTAATTCGGGCATCAAGGAGATCGTCATCACTCCCGAGGTGGTGCAGGGGCTCCAGCCCCCTGTAAAGGTGTATCACAAGGAAGCAATTGCAGGTTAGCGGCCGGACAATGATTAGTTAGCTGGCTGCGCGGGACCTAGTTGCTTTGTCCAAACTCTGTATAGAGATCTGATTGGTTTGGGATCGGCCAGTCGCCCGGGTGTCACGTGCGTGGTTGCGACACCTGAGGCCAGCCCCGTACTCTGGCGAATCCCCCATACGTGGTGGGTGTCTAAGCGTAGCAAGCCCGCGGCTCGTTCGCCTCTAGACGCTACTACACCCCCTGGGGTTGACCGTATTCCCGATTGTCAGTAGCCTGGCCGTGAAACTCTCGGCGATCTGCTGAGAGAGAGATTGGAGACAGTTATCGTGAGTACAGCGATTAAATTGATTACCACTGTTGTCGCCTGCCTGACGGCTTGGGCACGTGCTGAAGCTATTGAACTCCCAGCCGCACAGTGCAACGAGAGTAGATTCAAGCCGTGCATTTGCGCCAAAGACGTGCCACAAGAGGTTAAGTATCGACCAAGTCTCGCTGAGTGCGGGGGCAAGGCCGCAGTTATCCTTGAGGGGGAATGGGCCGCTGCGTTTAGCGTTGTGTTGCGTGATCGACAGAACAGAGATCGCTATCCATCAAAGGGCTACAACGGCTGCACAGCCAAAGAGGCGGGCGGAATTGCTCCAGCAAATCGATGCAGCGCATTTAAAGTTCAACGTAGGATCCGCCAGCCAGGTAGGGTGATTCATTGCTTCGGTGACCGTGGCACGGACAAGATACTCGCTAAGGCCAGCAGAATGACGGTCAAGCTGAAGGATGTGCCAACATCATCTGCGGACCCACTCGCTCGCATATGCCTTAATCGGTTTAGCCCACGAGTGCCGCTGAACTAGTTGCCAAAACGTTCATCAGCGATGGCGCGGCTCTGACTGGCGAGAGAAATAGCATCGGTCACTCAATCTGTCATAACCACCTGTCTCGGTAGGCTCTTTTTAGGCTCATCGGGGAGTCAAGTGGGTGCCAATGACTGCTGATGGGGCATAACCCTGTTTTTAGTGATACATCAGGGATGTACCCACCAATTTTACCCACTCGATTCCACGAAGAGCCATTTTTACTTTACTGGAAGCACGAGCCGGAAGCTCCAGCGGATGAGGTGTAGCTCAGACACTCGCAAGCGCATTTGACTGATGACGAGAGATCCAGTTGCCTGGTACGCTCTCGGCATGGAGACAGCATTTCGTTGGTATGGGCCACACGATCGTGTGCCGCTTGCATGGCTACGACAGATGACGCCAACCCCGCGCGTCGTAACTCACCTTGATCAGTTCGCGCCGGGAGAGACGTGGCACATGGACGCTATTCGAGCTCTGCGTGCGCAGCTTGATTCACACAAACTGCGGATTGGTCCTTTTGAGTCGGTATTCTGGTCGGCAGACATGAAGACGGGGGGGGCTGAGCGCGAGGCGCACATCGCGCAGACCATACAGACCTTTAAAAACCTGCGAGCCGTGTGGCCAGAGGAGCCTGAGCTGATAGTCACCTATCACCTTATGGCGCTCGATTGGAGCCGCACGGATCTGGCCTGGGTCCATCCGAACGGGGCACGCGGAGTCGCGTTCGATAATGCGGCGTGGGAGTCGCTTGATATTTCAAAGGGGCTCTATCTTCCGGGGTGGGGCAAGTGCTACTCCGCAGCCGAGTGTGCCCACCTTAAAGAGATCTACAGCGACAAGGATGCCGTATGGAGGAATATTCGATACGTGCTGCAAGCTCTGGTTCCTGTGTGTGAGGAGCTTAACATCCGGTTGGCCGTCCATCCGAACGACCCTCCATGGTCAATCCTTGGAGTTCCGGCGATGTTGTGCAGCGCAGAAGATATCCAAATGATGCTCTCTCTCGTTCCGAGTCGTGCAAACGGGCTTTGCTTCTGTACTGGAAGCTACGGTGCGCTACCCGAAAATGATCTGCTCGCGATGATTGAATTGTTTGCACCGCATATTGCGTGGTGTCATTTACGAGTTACAAAGACCACAGGGTACCGATCCTTTCACGAGGCCGATCACGCCGATCCAAGTGCAGATTGGGATATCTTAGTTATCATGAAGGCACTGATTAGGGCAGGCTTCGATGGGATTTTTCGCTCGGATCACGGACTCGATATCCTCTATGAAACCGACGCAGGCACACGCGGCTATCCTGCAATTGATCGGTATGTGGCCAACAAGTTGTTGTGGGGGTACCATCGAGCGCTGACGAATCCCTTATAAAGTGTGGTCGTCAGGGATTGTTGGTGGACTCAAGCTGGGGCTTGGGCTTGTGGTCTTTGTTACTGTAGTTGGCGGACTAGAGCTGTTCTTAGAGTGGGTACGCTACAAGCGCTCCTCGGAAACAGAGACTCTGCCGACAATGAACGCCGGTAACATTACCATGAGCCTCGTCGCTTACATCGCTGTCGCGGCACTGCTTCTTGGCCTCATGTACACCATGAGCCATGAACCCGGTGCTGACATTGCGATGAAGATTCTGCAGGATCGCTGACGACAACTTGCAGGAAGGTTATTAAACCACTGAGGGTCACGCAAAGGTTTCTTTATGCGTGACCCTCAATCTTTTCTGCTCCATGCTAGGACCGATAGAAATTTGATGATCGTTGGAATTATTTGAATTTTCTGAGGTTCCACTGCGAGCGCATTGCTGCGGGTTTTGTGACGGTAGGTCTGTGATTGGGTTAGTCCGTTTTGTTCTGGATGGTGGTGACCGCTTCTAGAAGAGCTGCAAAGTCTCCCTTATCTGCGCCAGTTGATATTCGTCGTTGCCATACTACATGCCCCTGATTATCTTGAATCTCAATTGTAGTCTTCAATTGCGGAACTCCCACAACGCCAAAATAATCTCCGATTGAGAAAGGCTTCGGTCTTTCAGATACAACAAGGAAACCTTCTGCAACAGGTTGTGGATTGGTTCCTACCGTAGGGTAGAATGTAACACCAGTCTGAGAAAATTCAGCTACTTTATACGGCACGCATGTATACAAAACTAATAGGAGTCCAAAGAGCGCCCCGACGGGCCACGCTGCCACGCTCAGAATAGACGCGACGTAGAGCCATGCAAGCTTCTCAAGCAGATCACTTTTACTTGAATACAACGTGACTGCATCAGGAGATCTGCTCCATGAGATTCCCGAAAAGGCTATGCTGGTGCGGCGTGCCATATAACTAGAGGCGATACGATCCGAAAGCGGGTCTAGAGTAAGCATAGTAAGCTTAATTCTCTTTTTGCAAGGAGCTACTTCGTGGCGCCTATCTAGTATAGGCTTTGATTGAGGTCGCTCAGAATTGCGACCGTGCCGGACCCTCTTTCTCGATTTAACCGAGGTATCCGTCACGATAGTTCTTCCCGCATCTCGGAGCCGACCTCGGCCGCAGTGATGGATTGTGAGCTGTTTAGTGGCCTCGTTACCCGGCGCGCAGATCCATTCTACGGGGCAATCGGAGATAGAGGATGTACACAAGCTGTTGCAGAAATCCAGTTGTATCAATTCAGGGAATCCATCAGCTGCCCATCCTGAGTATGCTGCTTGCGGCCGCGGCCATACACCGTTAGTCAAGTTGTGTCATAAGTATCGCGGACCTGTTCAACTCGCTGCGAGCAATACTGTCAGTCATAGCACAGTGGCGCCTAGTCTCTTATCGTTTACTGCAAAAAGCTTTAACTACTACAACACATGAGGCACATGACATCCCCTCTCCGCCCTATTTTCGCCTTGCTCTTGACCATACTGACAAGTGCCGTTACAGGGTGTGGCGGAGGGGACTCAAGTTCAATCGACTACGCGGCATTAGGAGCAAGCGATGTCACGGGAGTCGGTGCCGTTCCAATTACAAATGGCTATGTCTACCTAATCGAAGACGGTATTCAGCAGGAGACGAACAAGGGAGTGGCTCTTGAGAATTTGGGAATTCCGGGCGCACAGATCAGTGCCATCCAATCGGTAGAGGTGGAGATTCTAAAGCGCTCTGGCCAACCCGATGTCATCACTTTATCAACTGGGGCGAATGACCTGATTGCAGGAGATTCCATCGACGGGTTCGAGCGCAAACTTGGAGAGCTCCTCTCCGATCTACGCTCCATATCACCAAATGCGATCCTTGCAGTGTCCAATCTTCCCGATCTCACCCAACTTGAGCGCTTTCGTGAGCGCCCCGACAGGGACGTTACGCTCGCCCGTGTTCAAGGTTACAATCGAGCTATTGCTCGCCAGGTATCCGCAGCACGCGCACTGCTCGTAGATTTATACTCGGTCCCCCTCAACGATTCGTTGGTTAGTGATGTCGACGGCTTCCATCCAAGTAATGCAGGGCATCGCGCCATAGCAAACGCGTTTTTAGCGGTCATAAACCCATATCTCGTAGGACTTGAATGAGAATAAATACGACCGTTCGGCACAGCTTGTTCGTATCTGTGTATTGGCGTGCCGTATGGCTCTTTGCGCTTTGCGTCCCAGTCGCAAGCAGTTGCTCCACTAGTACAATGGTGCTCTCCTGGGCTCCCCCGGATTCGCACCCGCTTACCAAAATCATCGTTGTCGGAGTTGCTAAGGAAGAGAGCCTCCGCCGAGCTTATGAAGACACCTTTAGCAAAGTCTTCACCCAGGCCGGTATCACGACCACTCCCAGCTACAAGATTCTTGGAACCGATGGTGAAATTGAAAAGGAAAAAGCGGTTGAATTGGTGCGCGAAGCCGGATTCAATGGTGTCTTCATAACGAGATTAGTTCGCCTCACAAAGAACACGGAAACATCTCCATCCTGGGGCGCGCCGATCGGGCCTGCGTGGGGCCCCTATCCGCCTTACTGGGGCTCGTATTACTACGACTCATACCGGGTGGTAGAGCGCGAGTTCGCCTACATTGAATCAAATCTGTACGATGCAAAATCTGACCAGTTGCTCCTGAGCGTCCTAACTCGTACCGAGAATGTGGACTACTCCCAACGACAGATCGATGATGTCGTGAAGATCCTCCTTGATGAGGCTCGCAAGCATGGATTGGTGGCTCTGCACTAGGCAAAGCGGCATCTCTATCGACCAAGGATAGGCTATGTCACTGAGGATGAATGCCAGCGGGGGGTTCTGGAGGGGTATCCCTTTGAAGCCACCACAGCACTGCCCGCTTAAACCAACTGGTTTTCTTGGCTCGCTTGTGTGGTTCGCTGCGAAGCGACAACGTTTCCTGGGGAGGCAGATCCTTGCCGTATACCCACGCCGGAGGGTCACTGGCCGGAAAGGACTCTAGGGAGCTTTCAAGGAGTATCTCATCTGCCGACCGAGGTGGTTCGTGTTGAGGAGTTTGCTCGGAGGAGTGATGAGTCATACTAACGCACTGCATTTGCGACGAGCCGTGTTGAGATCCAGATCGCCACAATATTAACGGTTGAAGGGTACTAACCCCGGGTTGGCTCGTCTGTGATGGTTCTCATAGTCGCGAATTGGGCGACTATCCAAGATGTATAAAGTATTCTCTAACTCCATGATACGTTTGACGGATAGCGCGCATGAGCTCTAAAATTCAAATTATTTTTCACAGTATGTATGGCCATATCTGGCAGCTCGCGGAAGCTATCGCTGAAGGATCTCGCGAGGTGGGTGCTACTGGAGAAATGTTTCAGGTTCCGGAAACGCTCCCTGCCGAAGTTGTCAGCAAAATGGGGGCAACAGACTCAAAGAAAACTTTCGCACACATCCCGATCGCTACCGTACAAAAGCTTGCTGAAGCAGACGCGATTATTTTGGGCTCTCCAACACGATACGGAGCGGCCACTGCTGAGATGCGAGCTTTTCTCGATAGTACGGGCTCGCTGTGGACATCTGGGGCCCTGATTGGCAAGGTCGGCAGCTCATTTACTTCCACCGCTAGTCAACATGGAGGTCAGGAGACGACCTTATTTTCGCTCTCCACATTCTTCTTTCATATGGGCATGCTTGTGGCGGGAGTTCCCTATAGCGCTAGGGCGCTCTTGAATGTGGAGGAAGTGAGTGGAGGCTCTCCATACGGAGCGTCAACGGTAGCAGGCGCACGGGGTGAGAGGCATATAACGGCAAACGAGCGGGAAGTCGCTCGTGCGCAGGGGCGACATGTTGCTCTCATAGCTTCTAAGCTAAGCGCTGAGACACGATAGCTCAGGTGTTCGGGCTTGGTGGTTGTAATCGCTGTCTCAACATGGCACGCGGAGAGTACCCATTCTTTCCCCTGGGTGTAAAAGGAGAAGAGGTTTGGTTAGGCCGCGTGTCGATCTTCCGATAAACGTAATTATCCTGGGCGCGGTGAGTCGCTCTTTCAAGAGCGCTGATTATTCGCGATATTTGCTCCTAGCGCCTCCTTGGAGTCCCGATGATACGCCACTTGATCATCCTCTGTCTTCTTTATAGTAGATGGGTTCATTGCGGGCGAGGACTTAACGTCGAATGGGAGCCGCTAAGAATTCTAAACTGGCAGCGGCCCTCTTTTTCTATTTAACCGAGGCATCCGTAACGATAGTTCTTCCCGCAATTCGAAACCGTCCCCGTCCACAGTGATGGATGGTCGTAGGCTGTTTAATCGCCGGGTCTACCCATGCCTTGGAAACTTTAAGAATGAACATGTTGTACCTCTTAGCAAGGTGACTATCGATGACTTTGCATTCGATATTCGCGTAGCACTCCTCGATATGTGGTGCTTTAACGCTGGATGCTGGTTTTGGCGTGAGACCGAATCGGGTGAACTTATCTGGAATGTCTCGCATGCTGTTCGTGCCGCACTGAACTACTTTTTTAAGAAGGGGCGCGGTGGGGATATTGAGTACGCACTCTCTGCTTTTCTGTAGCATCTCAAAACTCTCATTCTTATCGCTCACTACGAGCGCAAGCAGGGGTGGATCAAAATCTACCATGGTCTGCCACGATAAAGCCATCACGTCGGTCCGTTTGCGGTATGCCGTTGTAACCAACAGCACCGGACCGGGTTCTAGGAGTTGGTACACGTTTCGCAACGGATATGATCGCTTGGACATAGTGTGCCTCGGTCATGAGATGCTCTCCAACTAGCTGGAGATGTATTCCTTGTACCGTTTTGGTTCATTTGCGGTATGCGCGAGATTTGAGATAGGTGCATCATTGCAGCAAACAGCCGCAACTGGGCGGGGTTTTGTGGGGCTTAAAAGCCTCGGGTATCAGGGCAAAAAACGAGAGGAAGGAGGGCGATTAGTTTTCTATAATAACTTCGACCCGGCGGTTTCTCCGGCGCCCCTCTTCAGTGCGATTCGATGCGATCGGAGTTGTTTCCCCCATGGCTCGGGTTGTAATCCGGCGTGCTGGTATTCCGTTAGCTTCAAGTTCCTGAGCAACTCTGCGCGCCCGTGCATCAGAGAGCCGGTAGTTGTAATCGATAGTTCCGAGTGAGTCCGTGTGGCCCTCCACGGCGATATGTCTGTGAGGCGCGCTCGAAAATACCTTCGCTATCTCATGCACTGTGCTAACGGCATCGGGTGTTAGGTTTGATTGCGCAGTTTGAAAGAGGACATCGGGTAAATTTACCACCACACCACGATCGGAATCTCGTACGTCGATCCCTCGGTTGCGTAACTCTTCAAGGAGCCGGGCGTTCTCCGCGATTAATCTATCCTGCTCCTCAATGCGGCGTTGGCGTTGACTGATTACCCTGTCTTGCCGGTCAATCTGGCTACCTATGAGGGCTCCTCCGAGAGCTCCCGCGGCAGCTCCGATGGCAACTCCTGCGCCGGGATTCCCGGTTTGATTTCCGATAATAGCCCCGAGACCAGCCCCCGCAGCAGCACCACCTAGGCCTCCGTACTCAGTGGCGCCGAGAGAGCCATTAGCACATCCTGATGCGATCAGAAGGGCTACCAGGATACATCTACGGAAGTTCTGAGTGTGCACCATGGGCCTTAAAACTTAGTCTCCGCCTTCAATAGTTCCGCCAAGGCATTCTTCGCGGCAGCCATTGATGGGTCAATCGTCACAGCCTGCTTGTACTCCTCTTCGGCGTTTGAGGTCCGCTCCATGGCGGCGTAAGTATTGCCTAGCTCATAGTGAAGAGTCGCGTTGTTGGGACAGAGTCTGAGAGCGCGGCGTAGGTGGAACAACTTGTCGGAATTTTCGGCAGCCGCAAGTGCGAGCTCCTTCTCGTTAAGAGCCTCTTTGCATTCGGCAGAGTTCGCGGATGGGCCGGAGTGCTTCGCTGCGGGCTCAGGCTCTGCTTTGGCATCTGAGACTGCCTCTTTTTCGGGAGCTGCGTTTGCTGCTGGCTCCGGATCCGGCAAGCGCTCTTTCGAAAGCGGAACCGAAGCTATGGCTTTCGGTTCACTTGCTGGAGCCTTCTCTGAGGAGATCGCTTGAGGTTGAGCTGGAGCAGCCTTCTGCTTCTCTGGCAACTTCTCGCGACGCATTTCGTTTCTGACATCGTCGCGAGTCGTCACCGTGCGGCTGCTTGCGGATGAATTAGATGGAGAGGTCGAGCGCGCCGTCGAGGTGTAGCGAGGTGATTGATACGCAGGAGCGCCCGGGTGACGGGGATTTGGGCCACGCTGCTGGAGTAGAGCTATCTGACGCTCTACTGCTGGCGAGTTCGTGTCGACCGAGGTTGGGCGGTATCGGTAGCGAGGAGTCGCCTCGTAGCCGGAGTCGCTATTCATCGTGCGCAGTTCCGCGAGTTCGTTTCGCTGGGTCTGTATTTGCTTTTCTTGCCGCTTCAAAGTTTCATTCTGAGCTGCGGTTTTTTCATCCTGAGCTTGGAGGGCGTTTGCGATTAGAGCTCCAGTTGCGGCACCGGTGACTGCTCCGATTGCGACACCACTTCCTGGATTTCCGGATTGATTGCCTATGATTGCACCGACTCCCGCGCCAAGAGCTCCGCCGACACCGGATCCGATCGCCGTGGTTTTCCTGGGGTGAGTGCACCCTGACATGGCAAGCGTCAGCACGATGCAAGCACTAACCAGCGGCTTAAAGTGTTGGGAGTCTGAAGATCTCATAGTACCTCGTGAGTCAGTGTTTGAACCCTTACTGTTTGTTTCCGAACTGGGATCGGTAGTAGTCGTCGTGATACTGCTGGCGTTTTAGATCCTGCAGCTCCTGTTCTTGACGCCGCATCTCTTCTTGCTGACGGGCGATGAAGGCCTTCTGTTCCTTCACGGTTTTTTGATCTTCGGTCTTCTCGTCTATGGTTCCGATCGATTTGCCGGTGACAGCATGGAGTGCTGCACCTTCGGTGCCGCCTGGAAGGGGATCCGGCTGCGGTGCGCAGGCGGAGAGGCTACATACGAGTGTTGAAAGGATACAGACGTGGTACGGATTTAGTTTCATTGGATCTCCCGGGGCTCTCGGTCTCCCGTGACTGCGTTCTACTCTGGGAATCGGACGAGATGTGCAAATTGTACGGTGAGTTCCCCAGCTCGGCAATAATGAAT
>JBIJBZ010000082.1:0-14131 GCA_044344945.1 Bdellovibrionota bacterium
AGTGGCGAAGTATTGGAACAGATACACGCAAGAAGCTAGCTGAATCAGTGAGTTAAGGGCGATTGGGCGCCGGAATTGGCTTCGAAAAGATGATCAGGAAGCCAACACCGATGCAGATGGCGCTATCAGCGACGTTGAAGGCCGGCCAGTGATAGGTGCCGTAGTAGACATCAAGGAAGTCGACTACCGCGCCAATTCGAACCCTGTCCATAATGTTTCCGATTGCACCCCCCATGATTAGGGCAAGCGCGCTCTGAGAGAGGACGTTTTGGTAGTAGGGGCGACTCAAAAAGTACACCACCACCGCCATCGCAATTAAAACCGTGAGTCCTAGCACGAGTTCTCGAATTCCGGGGCTAAGCCATGACCACAGACCAAATGCGGCACCTCGATTGAAGGTGAGGGTGAGATTGAAGAGGCCATCGATTACCGGACGAACCTCTCCGGGTTGAAACGACCGCAGTACGAGAAGCTTGCTAGCCTGATCAACGCACACGGTTCCGATGGAGATGATTGCAGTCAGGAAAAGATAAAACCGTTTTGAGGGAGAAGATGAACTCATACTGTGTGCAGCAGTCATAACGTTAAGCCAGGCAACTCTCAATAGTCTGAATCGACAGCTCCTTGTTTTTTGAGCGTAGGACTTGGGGTCGCAGTAATACTGGGCTTGGAGAGCGCGGTTAATTTAAACTCTCCTAGTTGGCCTGATGTAGTCGTAACGATTGCATCGCCCGAAGAGAGGACGTACACGCTTTTGAGCGCGTTCATCTCTTCGTCCAAAATTGGCGTTAGAGTGTCAGCGAGAGCCCCTGGCTTGATCTTGAAGAGCGGGTCGGGATCGATGTGGCATGCCACGAGTTTTCCGTCTCGCCCTACGGACACTACCCGCGCTTGAGCGGAATCGATGGAAACGCTGGTGATCCTTCCAGTATGGAGCTGCGCACGCGCGATCATCTCAAACCCCCGAACTTGCCACACCTCGACGAACCCATCGTCCGTACCAAGGGCGAGTTGCTCGCCGTCTTGGGAGACTGCCAGCGCCGTGATGCCCCGATCCGGCAAACGATTTGCCCGAATGAAGGTGCCTCCAGTACCGAAAAAACGCCCGCCAAAGAGGTTTTTATCATATTCGCCTTGCTGATCATCTGAGGTATAGGATAGCCAGCCGTAGAGAGAGCCATCCCAATCAGTCGAAAAAAATGCTCGTGCGCCTGGAAGTGAGGCCACGTTGGAGACGATGGTTTGATGCGCGATGTAACGCTCAAGTATCTTTTCTTTGTCCCTAATTTTTTCCGCGGTTTCTGTTGTGGCGAATCGCCACCGATACACGCGACCATCAGCACCTCCAATCAAAAGAGCGGAGTCATCCTCGTGGAACGCCACGCTGGTTGTACGAGCCTTTATGTCCGACAGATCCCATTGCTTCGAGCATCCATCGAGACACGCTACGTGTACGGTAAAGCCGCTTGTCCAGGCTACCATTGCGCGGCTCTCTCCCAGGGCGGCGAGCTGAATCGGACCGCCAAGCGATTTAACAATAGATGCAGAGCCGTCTGGCAGTGCCCATGCGACGAGGTTCCCGTCCGAGCCAGCCGTCAGAAGTTGCGTTGGAGATTGAGCGATTTCGCGGAGTGCTAAGACCTCCCCCGTGTGTGCTTGAATGGTTTGGGATTGTGAGGTGTCGATGCGATGCCACGTGGATGCTTGCTCTGGCGCGGTCGTTTGTGCGTCATTACCGAGCAGGGAGCCGAGTGGAAAGTGACACCCCGATGAGCCGACGAAGGTGCAAAACAAGAGGGCAATGAGAGAGCTTCGAGCCATACGTTTTCTAGGATTTATCCGGTTGCTGAGCATGAGAACAGGCCTACAGCGGTTTATATGGAGGCGCCAAGTAGACCCTATGCCTACCTAACAAGCTGAAAATAAAGCAATAAATCACCTTGCGTGGAGTTCTCGCCGTGGTCTACGCAAAAACCTTCGTATAAAACTTCCGTGGATTGCTCCATATGGTATAGAATACCCCTCTAGGTTTGAGAAGGACCGCATCGGGGATTAAGTAAGTAAACCCGGATTTAACAAAAGCGGTTCATAGTCGCGCTGCAGGCGTATCGACGAAGCGGACATCGGATTGTCGACAACCGTTCGATCGCCATCTCTTGTGAGCTGCAGAATAGTGCCAATACCGACGGGTTACCCAAATCCATATCGTTAAAAATCTCAGAGCTCTTAAATTGGCTCGTGGAGTACGTGGAGAGGATAAGCCGGCTAGGGCTGTGAGGCGCTTGAGCAGTACTTCGACAAGTTGAGTCAGGTATCGATTAGTCGAAGACCTAACAATCGACCGTAATTAATAATTGTAAGGATATTTGGTGCAGTATGGAGCACATCTACTACGAAGTTGGTACCTCCCTTTTAGCAAAGCCGCAGGCATTGTGTGATCTCGTTGAGTTTGAGTCTGGAAAAAGTTGCATTATTTTCTGTAACTCCCCTTCAGATGCTGATTTTGCCGATGTAATTCTGAAGAAGCGTGGCATCGCCTCAGTTAAGTTGATCGGATACGTTCCACAGCTAAAGTTGAGCAAGGCGATACAGCAGCTCCAGAAAAAGGAGATCACCGCGCTTGTTCTCACTGATGTTGCAGCGCGTGGCGTTCCTCTTGAGGATTTCGAGGTGGTTGTTAATTACTCGGTTCCAGCGGATCCAGAGGTATACTTTACTCGCTTCGCAGCTGAGGGCGAGACCAAGACTAAGAAGGTAGTCAGTCTCGTGGCCGCGATGGACATCACAAACTTCCACTTCCTAAAGAAGCTCGGAAAAGTCGAGTTCGTTCAGTCTGAACCGCCATCAGCAGAGCAGCTCTTTGTTGGTAAGTTTAATCAACTTCGTGATCAGGCGATTGAGAAGGCAGCTGCCGGAGATACGAGCTTAAACGAGCTTGTTGAGAAGGTGCTTGCTGATGATAAGGCTCAAGATATCGTAGCCCTCTTACTCAATAACACCCTGACAGTAATACCGGCGCTCAAGGCGGCGTCGGCGCCAGCTCGTGAGGAGCGTTCTGAGTTTGATGAGGAGTTTGATGAGGTAGGTCAGCCTGACTTCGACCGCCAGGATCGCGGAGACCGTCGTGGTCGAGACCGTCGGGATCGTGGTGGGCGAGATAGAGATAATCGCGGCAATCGCGATACTCGTGGAAACCGTGATGACCGCGATAACCGGGGCAACCGGGATGATCGAGGTGGTCGTCGGCATCGAGGCGAGTCCTATGACGAGGGCGACGAGGGGTTTCAGGGACAAGCTTTTGACGAAGGTAACTCCGACCGTCGCGGCGGCCGTCGTGGCCAGGGCGGAGAGCGAGGAGAGCGCGGTGAGCGAGGCGAGGGTCGTCGCCAGCGTCAGCGTGAGCCGAGAAAGCCGATGGTTGTAGACAAAGAGGCGCGCCTCTACGTTGGTGTTGGGTCCAACAAGGGGATCTCTGCAGACGCACTGAAGGAGCAGGTTGTCAATTCGTGTGGAATTGAGGCTGCCGACGTTCACCGTGTAAGCCTCCGCGGAGCGTACGCGTTCGTGGATGTTCCGGAGTCTGTTGCTGATCAGGTAGTTGAAAAGCTCGGTGAGACAGAGGCTAAGGGCACTGGAGAGAAGTTCTTCGTGAAGAGGGCTGTAACGCTCTCGATTCCTCGTGAGCCAACGGCTGAGGAGCTTGCAGCGCTTCAGGCTGAGGATAGTTTCAGTGATAGTCGTCACGATGAGGGGAGAGATGCTCACCATGATGATGGTGGCGACGATGAGGGTCCAACCCTTCTCGCTGTTGACGATCAGGCGTAAGAAGTACGCTAGGTTGTGATGGAAAAGGGGCCCACTCGGGCCCCTTTTTTTTACTCTTCAGGCTTTTGGGCTGGACCGAAGTGACCTAGCAGGGTGGTGAGAACAGTTTCCAAAGTGAGTATTTTGAGAGGGTTCCGTAGTGAGCATTTTGAGAGTTCTGACGAAGCAAGGCGGAGCCAACGAAAAAACCGGAAGCGTATCCTCAGAGATACGTTGAGGATTCTTTCGGCGGCTCCAACGCAGTTGCAGTCAAACTATCGAAATTCGCAACAGCAAGCCTTGTGTCACCATCCGGCTATGGCAGTCCTCAACACGCCAAGGCGTCTGGCCTAGCAGGGTGGTGAGAACAGTTTCTAAAGTGAGCAGTTTGAGAGTTTTGACGAAACAAGGTGGAGCCAACGAAAAAACCGGAAGCGTATCCTCTGAGATACGTTGAGGATTTTTTGTGCGGCTCCAACGCAGTTGCAGTCAAACTATCGAAATGCGCAACAGGAAGTCTTTTTTCACCACCCTGCTAGTACGCCACGTAACTCGCAGGCGCACGGGCACGGCAGCCCCTGTATGGGGAGGAAGTTCCCGCCAGTGTGTTGTCCAAAACCTGTTGAGCCTGTGATTGAATGGGCGCGCACCTTCGTGCGTCATAGTGATCATCCTCATAGGGTGATGACGAAGATTGCTTTAGGCTACTTAAAGTAAAGAGGGGTATCCCTCAACGCTTCTTGAGCGAGGTATTTATGAAGCTTAATGGATGGGAAAGGGTCAATTCTGCGGACGAATATCGAGAGATGATTAGAGCGGAGTACTTCCGGCTCAAGAGAGAGCGCGATAATAGTAGTCAATCGACCGGACTCGAAGAGGTTAAATTGAGGCTTTTTCTCTCCCTACTCGAACGTCCTGTGCTCTCTTTGCACGAGGAATCGGAGCTATCAGAGTCAACGCAACGAGATGAACGTCCCGCCGCGTAATAGAGATTTCCACGGAGGTCTCAGGCTACCTCCACTACTTTTCTTCTACTCTTCGACAGCGCGAGTGGTGCTGTAAAGTAGTGACAGGTGCCAATTCGTCATTTTAAATAACACGTCGCACATTTCCGGGTGAGTAAGCTCGCAAACGTGGAGATAGCGCTACCTACCACCCACCAAATCCGGCCAAGAACCTTTTTTTCTTCTATCTGGTGACAGGAGTGCAATCTCCGCACTAGGATGCGGGCCGTAACTTGGGTAAACGTTCCGTCTGGTTCGGTTCGTTCCCTTTCAAGGAAGATATGGCAACGAAGAGAAAGACACGCACGCAAAAGGCATCACCGAAACAGTCTAAGCGAGCTGCGAAGGCTACTGCACCGAAGAAGGCGGCGCAGAAGACTCAGCAAAAGACCCCGGCGAAGTCGCAGGTTCCCTACGCCGCAACAACTGCAGGCATGAAGCAGCTCAAGCATCACTGCGAGAATGTTATGGCGATTGTCGGAGACCTGATCTTGTCAACCGATCCGAAGATGTCGCAAAAGCAGTTTACCTCGAAGTCTCACGCGGTCATTCGCGTACTCTTCGGGATGAAGGCATAACATACATTCGAAGCTCGCATTTTTCATGAAACTGCGTTGCTCGCAGTAGCAGGCTTCATGAAATATGCGGGTTAGCTACGACCGCGCGGGAACCTGAATAGCTGCGGATACGCCCAAAGCGATAATTGTGAGCATCGCCCCGGTAAAAAAAGGAAGTGATGCATCGAATGAAAACAGGAGCCCCGCGGTCGTCGGCCCGATGATTCTCCCGAGAGCAGCGGCTGATTGATTCACTGCAAGTCCGAACCCCTGACGTTCCGTGGAAGAGGTCAACGAGACGAGCCCTGCCATCGAGGGACTGAACATGCCGCTGCCGAGTGCAAGCAGAGCCCCCGAGCAAAGAAAGAGTGGAAAGCTTCCAATCCACCCCAAAAAGGGGATGAGAAGCAAACTTCCACAAACGGTGACAAGGCCGAGCCGGAACATCGTCACCTCGTTAACCGTCTTAAGCCATTTCCGCACAAGATAGCCCTGCGTAACGATCGCGGCGACTCCAACAACTACCAAAAAAGTACTTGTTAGAGATGTCGCATGTTGCATCCTATTCGTCTCGTTTGCTCTGGTCCATAATTCCTCAATAAAAAGCCCGACGCTCTGCTCCATCAAAGCAAAAGCAGTGATAAACAGTAGCGTCGTGAATACCAAGCGTCGGAGGTCGGCTCCGACTGAGAACAGATCCCGAAAGCCTATCGCTGCGCGGTGGCCTACCCCGGCCTCTGACCTTGTTTCAGGAAGTCCCAGCAGTACGAAGACGAAGTTCATGGCGGCTAAAAGGGCGGCAAAAGCCGCGGGCGCACGGGTATCGATATGAAACAGAATGCCGCCAAGGGCGGGCCCGATCGCGAATCCCACCCCGAAAGCTACCCCAACGAGCGCCATCGCACGACTTCGCTCTGAAGGGGCATTTGTGTCGGCGAGAACCGCCTGAGCTGCCGAAATATTAGCTGCTCCGGTACCAGCCAGTGCCCGCGCAATAAATAGCATTGCGAGCGATGTTGAGGCAGCAAACGCTGCATGACCGAAGGCTGTCATTGCAATGGTTGCCAACAGGATGGGTCGACGTCCGAACCGGTCTGAAAGGCTGCCCCAAACGGGAGCAAGGATAAACTGCATTAAAGAGTAGGTTGTCCCAAGAAGGGTCACGGTGGCTGTTGTGGCTCCAAAGTGTTGTGCCAGGAAGGGTTGAGAGGGGATGATGAGGCCGAACCCCATTACATCCAGCAGGACGATCAAAAAAACAGCGAGGCGGGGAGAGGGGGTCTTCATGCGAGCCTTACAATAGCCTGTTCGTGTGGGGTTGTTTTAGCTAAAAATACTCGGAAAAGCACTACGTGGTGTTTGCGCACGCCGGTGGTTTAGGTAGCTTTACCCGGCAGAAACTTTGGCCTACATTCATATGGTTGCACATGGCAAACGGCAGGGCAGCAGAAAAACGTTCCTGGTTTGCATCTCGTTACGAGGATGCCAAATCTTGTGAGGTGCAGGAGAAGTTTCTCAAGTGTCCTCGGAGGGTCGCGAGGTGCGCGCTGCCTCCTCTCCAAGAGCATTCCAGCAGGGAGAGGAGGCCGTTGTGCCTCCCCGGTAACGTTGTGGTTGAGTCGGCGCAGAGTGGTGTAGCTGTGCCGCTACGTAAGGATAGACTTCATGACCTCACAGCTTTCGGCAGCAAACATACAAGCACTCTCGGAGCGCTTTGATGAGCAACTTAAAGTTGCTCAAACACCGGCAGATATCGAGCTGTTAAAGCGCGATTGGTTGGCAAAGGAAGGATCCATTAAGGAGCTTTTTAAGCACCTTCGCGATCTTCCGGCAGAGGAGAAGCCTGCACTGGCAGCGCTGCTCAATGACCTTCGAGCAAAAGTTGAGTCCGGACTTGAAGCGAAGGAGATGGCGTTTAAGCAGAATGCGCTTAAGAAAAAGCTTGAGGAGGAATACCTCGATCTCTCCCTTCCAGAATCTACGCCAGGACTCGGCTCCATTCATCCGGTTACTATCGTTGAGGAGCGTATCTCTGAGATTCTTCGTCCTTTTGGTTTTCAGAGTGTACACGGCCCGGAGCTTGAATCGGAATACTACTGCTTTGATGCCTTGAACATTCCAAAGCACCATCCGGCGCGCGACATGCAGGACACCTTCTACGCGGAAACGGGGCATGTGCTCCGAACGCACACGACCTCGGTGCAAGCCCGACTTCTTCAGGCGCGTTCGCTCTTTGAAGGAAAAAAGCTTCCACTCAAGATCGCATCGTTTGGTAAGGTGTATCGCAACGAGACCGAGGACGCTTCTCACCAAGCCATGTTCCATCAGTACGAACTGGTCTGGGTTGATGAGGGGTTGACCCTCTCTAATTTGATGGCGCTCATTACGCATATCGTTAAAGAGCTTTACGGGAAGCGTCGTCGAGTACAATTCGTTCCAAAATTTTATCCCTACACCGAGCCAAGTATTGGCCCGAAGATAGATTGCTCGATCTGCAAGACAGCGGGATGCGCAAGCTGCGGTGGCGCAGGGTGGGTTACGGTCGGCGGCGCAGGTATGATTCATCGCAACGTGTTAGCAGAGTTCGGATACGATCCAGAAAAGGTTTCCGGCTTTGCGTTTGGTCTCGGAACGTCTCGACTCGCAGGGCAGATGTACAATCTGCCGCACTTGCGCGCTGTGTATGAGAATGATCTGCGAGTTCTAAAGGAGATTGTATGAAGCTCCATGTTCGGATGGTGGAGAAGCTGATAGAGCTTCCCGAGTATTCGCTTGAAAATGCCGGCTCGTGCCCGCTACGTCTTCTCCTGGATGATCTTGGTCTTGAGGTGAAAGGTGTTGATGTCAGTGCCGACAAGGGAATCGTTTATACGATTGAGACCCTCGCAAATCGGGGCGATCACCTGTATGCGCTCGGCGTTGCTCGTGAGATATCTGCTCGTACCCTTGAACAGGTCAAGGTCCCTCCCGTGGCAGGGCAGCTCAGCGACCGCAAGGCCTCTGTTCTCGTCCGGCGCCAGACTGATCTGTGCTCTCGCTATTCGCTTTTAGAGATGAGCCTTCCGGCTCCGATGGGCCTACGAAATGATGTCGCCGCATTTGTTGAGGAAGCGGGCAAGCATCACGCGATAGTTGATCTCCTCAATTATGTTCAGAGTGAGTTCGGTCAACCGATGCACGCCTTCGATGCAAGCAAGATCGAAGGCGAGATAGTTATCGATTGCGCGACCAAGGTGGAGGAGATTGAAGCTCTCGATGGAAAAACGTATCGGGTGCCGGAGGGATCGATCCTCATTCGAGATCGGAAGAAGATTATCGCTGTCGCTGGTGTTATCGGTTGTGCCAACAGCATGGTTTCTGATGGCACTACGAAGGTCTGTATTGAGGCGGCGGTGTTTGACCCGGTCAATGTTCGTAAGACGGCGCGAGCTATGGGGCTCTCGACAGATGCTTCGTATGCTTTTGAGCGTGGTGTGGATCCAGAGGGGATCGTCCAGGCTCTCAAACGACTTGTATATCTTGCAGGTGGTTCGGCTGGGACGGCAAAGGACACTGAGGGAGCCCACGTTATTGGTTACACCTCGAGTGAGGTGTCAGCCCCCGAGAAACGCAAGGTAAAGGTGCTACTGAGCTGGCTCAAGAACAACCTTGATCTCCCACGTCTGGAGGAGCTCGAGGTTGTCACCCGCTTCAAGAACCTTGGGTATGGCGTAGAAACAATCCCCGTTGGTAAGGACCGGGAGGTAACGCTTCTCGTCCCTTCATGGCGTTTGTGGGATGTAAGCAATCGAGACGATATCCTGGAAGACCTCGGTCGCTCCGTGAGCCTCAATCGCGCTCGTCAGGAGTTGCCACCACTCAGTTATGAGCTTGCAGAGCGAAATCCGATTGAGGAGCTGGCTGCTGCCGTTCGCCCAGCGCTTCGAGGCGCCGGATTTGTTGAGGTGATTACAAGGGGCTTCTATTCAGCAAATGAAGTGGCTCTTCTTGAAGGCCTCGATAAGGGGGCAACTGGAAAGCACGTTGCTCTAAAGAACTCGCTTGAAGCAAGTAACTCGCATATGAAGGTGACCAACGTAATTCATATGGCGGAGATATTAGCAGCGAATCTTAAACGAGGTGTGACGGCGCCGAAGGCGTTCGATCTTAGTCGCGTGTTTACCGTTCCAGCGCAAGGGGTTTCAGAGGAGCCTCGTCAGCGAGAACCGTTGGACTATGATTACGAACACGATGTGCTCTCGTTTGCATCTGCGGGGCGCTGGAACGAGGGCGAGTGGAGAAAACAGGAGTCTCTTGAGGAGCACGCGCGATTGTTTAAGGGAGCGGTTGCAAATAGCATCAGTGCCCTTGGAGCTGTCTTTTCGGTAGGAAAGAGTGAGGTCTCGTTCTTACATCCTGGGATGCAAGCCTCGATTAAGATGGGGCGAAATGTTGTCGGTGTCTTCGGAGTAATTCACCCGGCAATTCGTGAAGCGTGCGACCTACGTAGTGAGGCATTCTATGCAGAGATGGATGCGCGGCTCCTGGTGAAGTTTATGACCAAGCCAGGCGCAGTCGCTGTGAGCGATTTCCCGCCGATATCGCGAGACATTACTCTGCAGATCGACCTCAAGGAGCAGGCTGGTCGTGTGCTTCGGTTGATTAACGAGGCACAACTTGCAAGCTTGAGCGATGCGGTCATCGTTGACGATTTCCGTAAGTCCGACGAAGAGTTTAGGCGAGTGACATACCGCGTTACGTTCCAGAGTGCCGATCGAACCCTGCGGCACGAGGAAGTGGATGAAGCTATGGCGGTACTCCTTACGTCGCTCCGTGATAAGCACGACCTAGTGATGGCGAATTAGAACGGTGTCGTCCACAGACTAAGGCTTTAATTCCGCTCGTTCTCGGTCCTGGGCAGTAAAAACCAGCCTTACCGAAATCAACTGTTGAAAAAGCTAGTGCTTCTAGCTAGGTTAGCCCGAACTGATGGGGCTGCTTTCGTCCCTTTTTATAATCGCCTGTCCAAGCTTGAGGTTTCATGAAGCCGCGCCATCGTAAGCTCGTTCTGTTTGTCTCCCTTCTGGTAGCGCTTGCTTTTCTCATCCAACAGGCCTTCGGACAGGAGCGGCAAGTCCCCCGAGGGACATCTCGTGGGGATAAGATCGGCTTGGTATTAGCCGGGGGCGGTGCGCTTGGTATGGCGCATGTAGGTGTTCTTAAGGTTTTAGAGGAGGAGCGTATCCCGATATCGTACGTCGCAGGAACTAGTATGGGATCGATCGTCGGTGCTGCGTTTGCAACTGGGCAGACGGTTCCCAACATGGAGAAGGTTCTGATCGAGTCTGATTGGGATGCCATGTTCTCCGATGGTGTTTCCCGCGACGAGGTAAAGTTTCGCGACAAGGCGGGAGTTAATCGTGAAATCTATGGTGATACAAAGATCTCCCTGTCAGGTGGAAAGCTTGTAACCCCCTTTGGTGCGGTGCAGGGGCAACGTCTCCTGCCGGTTCTTCAGCGTTTGTATGACAATTCCCCACCTTCCCCCGCAGACTTCAACAAATTCAAGATCCCACTACGTGTGGTAGCCGCTGACATTGAAACTGGCGAGGCTGTTGTGGTTTCGAAGGGTGAGCTCGCAACGGCTGTGCGCGCCAGTATGTCGGTGCCGGGTGTGTTTGCGCCGGTTGAGATAGACGGCCGATTGCTGGTCGACGGTGGAATCGTGAACAACCTTCCCATGGATGTTGTGCGTGGTATGGGTGCCGACCGATTGATCGTTGTTGAGCTCAATGCAGACTTGAAGAAAAAAGATGAGCTACAAAATCCATTAAGTGTGAGCGGACAGATCATCTCGTTGCTGTTGGCCCAGAACTCGGCGATTCAGAAGCGAACTCTCACGAAAAAAGACATTCTTATAGAGCCTAACCTCACAGGGTATTCGGCTGTTGATTTTGCGAAGGCAGCTGAGCTGATTAAGCTTGGCGAGGAGGCAGCGCGTAAAGTCGTTCCAAAGCTTAAGCACCTCAGTGTTTCAGAGACAGAGTACGCAGCATTCAAAGCGCGCCGAGAATCGACGATCGAAGAGCCGGTCATTCAATTTGTCTCAGTTACTACCGACAAGCGTGGATCAGAGACTCATATTACAAACGCGTTTGCTGGTCAGGATGGAAAACCGCTTGATCGCGCTGCCCTCGATAGGCTTGTCGAGGAGATATACCAGTCCGGCGAGTACCAATCCGTGCAGTACCATGTGGTAGACCAGGACGGAAAGACCGGTGTGGTAGTCGATGCGAAGCGAAAGCCTTGGCTTGATGATTATTTCCGATTCGGTGCAACGCTGCAGGATGATTTTGAGGGAGAGACGAATTATACGATGGGTGGAGCCTACCGCGTGAATGAGCTCACGCCGCAGGGTGGATGGGCTCAAGGAGAGGTTTTAATCGGATTCTCCCCGAAGATATCGGGGACATTCTATCAGCCTCTTGCATCTGGTAGCTCATATTTCATAGCACCCCGATTTGATATTGCGCGCCAGACCATCTATCCGATGCAGAACAACGAGATCATCGCGCAGTACCAGCGGCAGCAAGTCCTTGGTGGTCTTGGGTTTGGCCGTCAGCTGGGTCCTAACGGTGAAATTCTCGCAGAGTACCGGGCCGCAGATGCGCAAATCAACCGACATATCGGAGATCCGAGCTTGCCCGATAAAAATTTTCAGGTGGGCGAAGCGGCTGTCATGCTAAATTATGACTCAGCAGATAATCCTGACTTCCCGACAACTGGAGTGAACCTGCGGAGTTCCTACGTTGATTCCTCGAAGTCGCTAGGTTCTAGCGACTCATTCCAGTATTTCACTCTTGGCGGTGCCAAGCCCTTGACCAGTGGACGTAATACACTCCTCGTTTCAGGTGATTTCGGCCAGACAATCGGAACACTCCCCGCGTATAGAGATTTTGCATTTGGAGGCTTCCTAAATTTTTCCGGCTATACTCAAAACTCAATCTTGGCATCGAGTTACCGGATTGGGCGCCTCAACTACTATCGACGGTTTAGTGAAGTCGGAAGTAAGCTGTTAGGCCTTGGATTTTTCGTCGGAGGTTCCGTCGAGTATGGCACATTCCTAAGTGACTCATCTGCTATCTCAGACCAGAGTGACATCTTTGCGGGCTCTACTTTTGTTGGAGTAGATACTCCGTTGGTGCCGATGTATGTTGGATTTGGTATGGCTGAGGAGGGCGAGCGTAGCTTCTATGTGGCGCTCGGCCGTGTCACGACTCGCTAGCCCGCTTTGAGCATGGAACTGCGTAGCAAGACCATCGAGAATGTTTTTTCGGCCGACTACGGCAGCCTGAAAAATATATGGCTCTTCGTGGAATCGAGTGGGCACGGTTGGTGTATCCGGACGTGAACATGCTCGTGCACGTCAAGGTGAACGTTGCGTAGCGCGCCAGGGGTTTACACATCTCTGCCACTACATGGTTTACACATAAAGTCATAACACAGGTCCTGGGATTTGTAGCCTCCTAAGGTATTTCGGAGGGGTGATTGGTGATTGGAAGTCCTTATCACAGGTTCCCAGAAAGAAGTCCGTAAACCAGATACGAACCGTTGATCGGTTGACTGGTTCGATAGCTATAGACTCTCCGCTGAACGCTCGAGAGAATTGAACTGAACGTTTCCCCCAAATGAACTGCCCCCCAGCGGATACGTAACGGGTCTCCCAGGTGTCGGGATACATGTAGATTGGATCCGGTACGTACTGTCGGGTTGAAGGGGTATAGAGTTCCTCTGGAGTGCGCATACTCAGCGCTTGGTGGGGACGGATGGAGTTGTAGTCGTATCGCCACCTCTCGAAGCGTCGCTGTTCGGCTGAGAGGTTTTTCTCGGGCTTAGGCTCCAGTTGTCGAGCCATATCGAGGTGCA
The DNA here is from genome assembly GCA_044344945.1 of Bdellovibrionota bacterium. GTDB lineage: Bacteria > Bdellovibrionota_C > UBA2361 > UBA2361 > OMII01 > OMII01. The sequence goes on from JBIJBZ010000082.1 coordinate 13,271, forward strand.
TACGTTCATGAGATCCGTTTTGGTACGGCTTCCCTGGTGCTATTCGTAGAGGAGTTATTCCGAGCTTCAACCACCAGACCGACAGTCGAGTGAGTCCCCAAGGGTTCTGAGTGTTAGCGAATGGCTTTCCGTTATCAGAGAGTATGTAGAGGGGGAGTCCGTAGGCTTTAAAAGCCTTTATAAACGCCGCCTTTGTGTTCTCAAGGCTTTCAGCGTCTAGCGCGTCAAAAGCGATAAGGAGTCGACTCACGACATCTCGAACCGTCAAGGGGTAACACTTTTTCCTGTTCCCCATAGTCCACCAGCCTTTGAAGTCTGTTGTCCAAACCTGATTAGGCAAGCTGGGAGAGACAACTTCTCGCTCTGGAAGAATAACGCGGTGTTGCCGGGTGCGAGGAGTTACAAAACCTGCTCGTTTCAAGAGGCGATCAATCGTTCGAGCATGGGGGAGCTTTTTAACGAACCCCTCACGCTTGAGGTACGCTCGAATCGTTTTACCTCCCCAATGCGGGTGCTCGTTACGAACCTTTATAATTTCACACAGTGTAGCGTTGGGGGTCGAATCAGGATGCACCCCCTTGGGTCTCCGCGACCGGTCGTTAAGCCCCTTGAAGCCTTGAGCCTCGTAACGCTCAATCCACTTGTATCCTGTGGGTCGGCTAATCCCATGTGCTCGGCACGCCTCAGCCACCGAGCACCCTCCTTGCTTCACCTTAAGGATAAATTGTCCCCTTTGGTCTTCCACTGTCTCTTTCCTCCATGGCATACACTCGCCCCTCCCGGCTGGGAGAAAGCCTATCAAATGTGTAAACCATGTAGCGCCGTAGGACTGTAAACGATGATCCGCCGCCGTACCACGTA
>JBIJBZ010000216.1:0-4812 GCA_044344945.1 Bdellovibrionota bacterium
TCTGTCCGAGGGAATCCTTGAAGAAGTGATACTGGTGCGAGAGCCCTCGATGTTTGCCGATCACAGCTAACACGGTAATCGTTGGCATCACAAAGGTCACGAGTGCCACACCTGGCACGAATCTACCCCAGGTAAACCCGAGATAGGCACTTATGCTCCAAATCACAGCGATACCAAAAAGAGATAGCAAGGACTGCCGCGGAGAAAGCGCAGCTGCGATAAAGGCCCATACGGTTACAAGCACATTGATCGTGGCTAGCTCAACGGATGGGGGAAATCGCCGTATCCAATCGCCACGCAGTATATTTGCGGCTGTTGTAGCGTGTATTTCAACGCCGGCTGATAATCCTAGATCTGTCGGAACAGGGAATGAATCTTTGAGCGCTTCCGCACCACCACCTAAGGGTGCATCTCCAAATAGCACTATTTTACCGGCCAGCAGATTTCGACGGGTGGCAGCCGGTCCATCTATCACCTCACGCGCTGACACCTGCGGGAAGGAGCCTGGGGGTCCGTAATAGTTTATGAGATCTCGATATTTAGGAATGTCGGTCTTGTGAACATACGTGGCCAGCGCGCGCGCGAAGGGCGGTTGAAATTGTCCTTCAGGTAAGCCTACCGCAAAGTGCCGCACCTTATCAGTTTCAATCAAATCCATACTTGCTACGCCGATGGCGCGTTGGGAAAACATCTCACGCGGCTTTACCTCTGTTATAACTCGCGGCGCCTCATGTCCGAGACTTTCGACATATCGAAAGCTACCGATTACTGTCGGCAGAGCGCCAAGCGCGTCGGCAAGCTCACGATCAGCTTCAGGATCACCGCTCTGTTCCCTAAAAATAAAATCGAGTACAACGAGACGGGCACCCGACGCTGCCATTACCCGCAAAGCTGCGGCGATGGTTTTTCGCCCTTCCCCCTTAGATTGAGGACCCTGAGCGATTTCAGCGTTGGGTTTGTCAAGACGTACTAAAATGACCTCAGCTGGTGGCGAAGTAGGTCCACGAAGACGAAACCAGAGGTCAGTCTGAGAAATCTCAGCTCTCTGGCCGAAGTCGCTTAAATAGAGCCGAGTATGCAACGCAACACCGAGAATAGTGAGTAATGTGCCAGCAATGAGAAGGCCGTAACTTTGTTGAAGCTTCTTCAGCTTTCTTTTGATACGCCGAGCAGTTCGTGAATCCATCTTGCGTGTGATGCCCCAACAGTGGCTCCTAAAAGTGCGACTCGCGGTTCGTTGCGACTCGCCGAGTGCGCGGGAGCTCTTACCTTTTTATCGGCAAATTTCCCGCTGCAATAGTATAAATATGCGAGGCGCGGTCATTGTTCCCGATGCTAGTTTTTCCTCAAAGCCATATATCTGTGCGAACCTACAGTGAGCCCCCCAGTCCAAAGGGGTATCGCCTGTGCGCACGTCTCCTGCCCTGCGCTATTGGCTACTAGAAAAACGGGGGTCAAATCCGAGGATGTCCGCATTGGAGCCCACCAAATCGACACAAGCAACTTCTTAATACAGCTGCAATCATTCGGTTTTTCAACAACCCCCAGATCGCGTTTTCTCTCGCTCTGCTGCGCGCGGTCTCTGAGACGACGAGAAAGTGGAATTAGGTTTGGTGTTCAGGACTTTCACCCATCGATCCAGAGAGCGATTCACCGCTCCCAAGTGCTCGAAGTTACATCCCGGCTTATGCACGAGAGTCGCTCACTCGGAGTAGACGAGATTAATTTTGACCTCATCTACGGACTTCCAGAGCAGACCCTCACGACGTGGGAACAAACTTTGCGGCAGGTAATCGAACTCTGGCCAAACCGGCTAGCCGTGCACGGTTATGCACACGTTGATTGGCGTGCCGAGAATCAGAAGGCCTTCAACGATACGGTTAAATTACCTAACGCCCACGAGCGGATCGCGCTCTCTTGTTTTGCGCATTCCATACTTCTTGAGGCCGGATACGAGCACCTCGGTATGGATCACTTCGCCCTTGCTGGTGACTCACTCACAATCCCACACGGCAACGGCACGATGCGTCGAAACTTCATGGGCTCCAGCACACAAGCTGGCGCACGAGTACTAGGATTAGGCGCGAGCGCGATCTCCTCGACTAGCTACGTCTACTCGCAAAATCACGCACCTATACAAGCCTACAACAATTCAATGAGCCTGCTCGGAAACGCCGTGGCGCGGGGGTGTTGACATCAACCGATGATGCGGTTCGACGCGAGATTATCGAGTTCGGTCTAGTCCGAGGGCAGCTCTCGCCGTCGGAGGGGCTCTCGTTGTACCGGGCATCGGCACCTCAAGTTACTCCATGCTCCCACAGGGATCTCAAGAAAAGGGGCTAAATTACCCCTGTTATCGGAGGATTACCGGACTAACAATCCCCTTCCAGAACTCCCGCATCTAATGCTATAATGACCCTATAAGTTGGTTTTTAAGGAGAAGTGTATCTTACCAAGACCCTCCACTGTAGCTCTCTCGCGACCTACCAGCGAAATCTGTCGTTGGTTCCTCTCTAGTGTTCTTTTTCGCTCAAATTCACGTACAATCCAGGGCCCGGCAGGTCGATTACGAATTCGCCTATCGGTTATTCGACGCGCCGTGGTTGATTACCCAGTTTTCGTTACTGTTGCCGTTGTTCCCATAAACCGTAAACAAGGAGGATCCCGCTAACTATGAAAGATAACCTCGCATTGGTTCTTAAGGATGATGCCGGCTCGCTTGCAACTGTTAAACGAGTGGTGAATGCCTGTGAGGAAGTAAAAGGCCAGGGCGTTTCTGTGCTCGACGTTCGGACTTTGTCAGATATAGCGGACTTCTTTGTTGTCGTTTCCGGTCGTTCAGACCGCCAGGTTCAAGGCATTACGAATCGAGTTATCGAGGAGCTGCTGCGAAGTGGCGCTCGCCCATCCTCCGTCGAAGGCTATGAAGATGGTCAGTGGGTGTTGATCGATTGCGGCGATGTTGTGGTACACGTTTTCTACGAACCTGTCCGTGAGTTCTATGACATTGAGAGCTTGTGGATGAGAGCAAAACGACTCTCAGCAGCCGAAGTCGCTTAAGGTATCATAGCTCAGACCGTCCGCTCCCCGCCTTAATTAGGTGAGGGGTCCAATTTGACCCTTCGTCCCGCGCTCTAAGGCTCCTTGTGGTGAACACTGCGAGCATCGGTGCCTACGGCCTGACAATCAGGCTTATCTATCCCAGCTCTGCCCCAACGCGAGCCTATCATCAATAAGTTACAGATCCCAAAGTCGAGCTCGACTTGTTCAAGATCGTCGATCATGGCACCATTTGGTCGCTATATTTATAGAAAGGCCACTATGTACCACGGCGATGTGACAGACAACGACACCTCCTTCATGAACATCTTCAAGCAGGGTGTATTCTGGGCAGTTCACCTTGCATGCCTTATGGCCCTCTGGACGGGTGTTAGCTGGATAGCTGTAGCGGTGTGCTTGGCCCTGTACGTCATTCGCATGTTCGCCATCACCGGAGCGTACCACCGTTACTTCTCGCACCGCTCGTACGAGACGAGCCGAGCATTCCAGTTCTTTTTGGCCTTCCTAGGGTGCACAGCAGCACAGAAGGGTCCTATCTGGTGGGCCTCTCACCACCGCCACCACCACAAACATTCCGATACCGAAGAGGATATCCATTCCCCGATCGTCCACGGGCTCTACTTTTCGCACGTTGGATGGGTTCTCTGCACGCAGTTCCTTGAGCCGCGTCTAGAGCTTGTGAAGGACCTCACAAAGTTTCCTGAACTCCGGTTCCTGGAGCAGATCAACGTTCTCCCTGCGATCTTGCTCGCCGTCGGCACGTTCTTCCTTGGAGTATACCTTGAGCACGCGTACCCAGCACTCGGGACGAACGGAATGCAGATGCTGACGTGGGGCTTCTTTATTAGCACCGTGCTTTTGTATCACGGCACCTTCTGCATCAATTCACTGACGCACCTGATCGGAAAGCGTCGATTCCCGTCGACGGATTCGAGTCGTAACCATTGGCTCCTTGCTCTGATCACTTTGGGCGAAGGATGGCACAACAATCACCACTACTACCCTGGCTCGGAGCGCCAAGGTTTTTACTGGTGGGAGATCGATATTAGCCACTACATCTTGAAGACCCTCTCGCTCTTCGGCTTGGTGTGGAACCTGCGCGTTCCGCCTGAGCGCGTCTACGCCGCGGCTGGCAAGCTCTCCTAAACAACGAGCGTTCAATTGTGCAATCTGAATGTACTGGCAACTAATGGGTGTCATGCCTTTAGTTGCTAGCATTTGGTACCTTCACTCTTACGGATTATCTGAGAGTAACCTTGAGGCAGCGAAATAACGCCGACCTCTTGGATGCACAGAAAAGACTACGGAGCGATCCCATAGTTACCGGCGTACTCATTGGAAATCCAATTAGATAGTGCCGGTTTGTGAGCCCCCTGGTGTCATATAATGGCATCAGGCTCTTGCAAGTCTGTGCTGCTTGGTTAATCCACGGCCCAGGCACCGAAAGGTGTCTGGGTTTTTTTATTGGTCATTCGCGTGAGCACACCCACCGCGCCCTACAATCATCGGCCACACAAAAAAAGCACCATCCTGCCCTACGACCGGATGGTGCTTGCGCAACACTTCAATGAAGAAATGCTAATTAGTGCGCTGCCTGCCCCGCTTGCGCTGAGGGTTGCTCTCGACCGCGCATCGATTGCTCAAGTTGAGGCTCAGCCGCACCAGTCTTGACTGGGATTCGACGAGCTTGCGCCCTCGCCTCTGCAGACTTTGGGAGGCTTACGGTAAGCACCCCCCGATCGAAATTGGCCT
>JBIJBZ010000063.1:0-16217 GCA_044344945.1 Bdellovibrionota bacterium
AACCCGCTGAGTTTCCAGCTAAAAACGAGGTTATTACGTGCACGAGCAATGTTCACGTCCGGAAACGCCAATTCTACCCACTCGATTCCACGAAGACCCATTTCATGAAGCCTGCTACTGCGAGCGGCGATAATGGTGCTTTTTTGAATTCGCCCTTCGGGCCCGAAAAATCACCATTCTCGCCGCTCTCGCGACGCGGTTTAATGAAATATGCGGGTTCGGCCATATTCCTTGGCGTGTTAAGGACTGCCAGAGCCGGGTGGTGACACAAGGCTTGCTGTTGCGCATTTCGATAGTTTGACTGCAACTTCGTTGGCGTCGCCGAAACAATGCTCCACGTATCTCAGAGGATACGCTTCCTTTTTTTTCGGCGTTTCCGCCTTGTTTCGTCAAAACTCTCAAAATGCTCGCAACCGAACCCTTTTTCAGCACCCTGCTAGCGTCGAAAGCCGGGCGGCGGCGTTAGATCGTCATCGTTTCCAGAGAGCTGAAAAACAGCCTTCCGATTGTGCTTTCCACGAAAGGTGTCTGTGGCGGCCCGGACTGCCTCTTCATCATTTAGCAACGAAGCGCACACCGCGGGATTAAATGCTGGGTTAGCCCTGCACTTCTTCATTAGTCTTGTCTGTTCAGCCAGCGATGAGCCCTGATAGGCGCGCTGGGCGATGATTCCAAGGAGTGAGCACGAGATAAAAACCCCGACCATCAGCAGTGACCAATAGACGGTCGTCTTATCTGAGGCATCAGAGTCTGCACTCGCATCAACGCTTTTCTTCTCCTCTGATTTTTCAGCCGTAGTTCCCATATGTAGCTTCCACTGGGGCAGTAATCTATCTTCAATGAGCAGTACGACATCGCGCAGAAAAAACTTTAGCGCTCTCGAGAGTAACCGGTTCTTTCTGTGTATCGCGCCTTGATGTGCAACTTATTTGATGTAAAACAGGGGTTTTTCTGGTACGGTTCGAGGGGTGGACCCTCAGCAAAAGGTTTGCACGCCGGATCATTCGCAGAGCCTTTAAAAGGGCATCCATGAGCGGCTAATCGGTTGATATTTGTCGAGAAGTTGTGTGTAGTGGAAGGGCCTGGTCAGTCAGTAGCTGCGGCAGCGCGTGACACTACCCGACGTTTAGAGACAACAAAGGGCCTCGGGTGAACCGCCGTTCTATTTGGACTGCTAGGCATGTAGTAAGTCACCGGGATTTTTGGATATGAGCAGCGATTACGTTTCTGATCATTTTTGGGTCTCTGGGCCGTCATTTTTCTCGTCAACTCTTCTGGTAGCATCGGGCGCGGCGATGTCGGCGAACGGTCGAGTTACCACGACATGTTCGCTCTACGATGTCGATGGAATTCGAGTGAACTCATTTGATGTTGAATTTCCTGAGAGCGAAGTTGGAGTCATAGAGCTTGAGCCTTTTATGGCCGGATTAAAAATGCAGGGTGGAATCCCGCAGGGACATCTTGAAGTCAGGTCGCCGAGCGGTTGTCGCCACTTTTGCCGACAGCAGATGGGAAATCACGTTGATCTGTTGTCGAGCCCGCGACTGATCCTCGGTCGTGAGAGTGCTTTTATACCGCTTATTTTAGGTGCGCGTCGGTCGCATGTGGCGCTCTTCGTAAATGCGGTCGATGAGGTGGCTCAGGTAGTTCTTCGACTTTTTTATGGATCGAGATCGCCGGAATGGTCGCTCTCGATTCCTGCAAAAGGGTGCCTGGCAGTTGCACTCGAAGAGGAGCTGCTGAGTAGTTTTAATGATTCTTCGTGGAACAAGGGTGCTGTACAGGGCTACCTACGAATATCTCCCCGGTCTCAGGCTCAGGTCGCGTGTCAGGTGATTGAGCAGATCCCTGGTGAGACCGAGGAGCAGGGGCAGTTCCGTTGTTTGGTATCGTGGTGAGTTAGAACCTATGGATACACAGATAGTGAATTCAGTTCGGTCATTGATGTTCTGTTTATCGACCCAACTCATTCGGTCGAGGGTACACTTTTTTCCAAGTGCTGGCAGCACTGGAGGACACTATCCAGTTTTATGCCAGTTAACGATCTTTGGAAAAGGTATCGAGCGGCGTTCGGTCCAGCTCGATGGTGGTCGACTGAATCAGCCTGATGGACTCCGTCTTGAAGATGCCTTCCCCGCGCTGAACCTTGAGGCTTCGGGGATATGTGGTCTTGAGGTTCACCTTACCTGCCCGAACGGTAGGGTCAATCTGACTAAATCTCAGGTAGTGATCGAGATGGTATCGCCGCAGTTTTCTCTCGCGTATAGTGCCTCACCTTTCCGACCTGATCGTAGGGTTGATGATACAACGGCGTCGATCGGGGGCTCCGGCGATCGTCGACCTATGGTGGGCGTTGGTATCAGGGACGCGATGTGCTCTTCATCCCTGATCCTGATCAATGCGAACTCCGATACAGTTCGCCCGGAGTTGCACCATGCGGCGGGATCCTCGGATGCTCCGTTGCAGATCGGAACCGCGGCCGGTGAATCGGTACTAGAGTTTCCCCTTGATGATACGATCGGAAAGCACGGTCAGAATCGGGAGGCGCTGTGGGGCGATGCCAGAATAGAAAAGATCTGGAGTTCGGCGCTTGCCGAGATGGAGGGCGTCGCCTGTTACATGTTGTACCGTGATCCAGCCTCTAAACAGCCTGTTTCAGTGTATGCGCTATGAAGCTCTCAGTCTTTTCCCCTTACGGTCTGTTGAGTAAGGAGTGTGGAATCCTCTTCTTGGTCAGCAATTATCTGGCAAAGAATGGAGCGGACGTATCGTTGCTTCGTTGTGATGGAGCTGTTCAAGCCTGCGGCAGGGATCGACATGGTGCCGTAGTTCGTACCCCATTTCAGTGCGCCCGTTGTTCCAACGAGCAACGTGCCTTGGCGTTATGGGCTGGGATGCGCATGCGCGACCTTTCAGCAGATACGAATCCAGACGATCTTACAAAGACGGCCTCCTGGTTGCAGGGGGTTCCGAAGGAGTCGCTCGTACGGGTCGAATTCCGAGGGGTGAATCTCTGGTCGGTATGTCGCTCTGAGTTCGGTATGCGCTGGGAAGAGGTCGATGCCGCGGCTCTCAGCGAGGCACAGGAGCGTGATCTGCGGGGGCTGTTTGCCTCCTATGTTCGCGTTGCAGTGGCGAGTGAGCGATTCCTCTCTGCTTTCAAACCGACTCTCACGTTAGTAACATCGCTTCGTGATCCGCTCTCGCATGCCTTTGTAGCGCAGGCTCGGGCTGCACAGATAGATACGGCTGTATTCTCGTACGATCCCGAGGATGAACTCATCGTTGTGGAATCACTTGGAACAGAGGAGCGCTATGTCACAACCCTCGTCTTAGAGGGAGTTACCGCGATGCGCGCGGATCCACGCACCTGGGCGCCAGAAGTCACTGCAGTTGTCCACGAGTTGCTAACATTTCTCGGATACGCACCAGATAGAGTGCTGTAGCTACTTGGTTAGCGACTCTCCGTCCGAGCCTCGTGCTCGCACGCTTTGTAGCCTACTTTCCAGCCTTCGCTACGAGCTCTCGAACCTGTTTGAGAAGCTGGATGTTGTCCGAATGGCCAGTCATACATGCGGTCACTTTGCCACGCAGTGGGCGACCGAGTAGGTAGAGATCTCCGATTGCATCTAGGATCTTGTGGCGCACTGGCTCGTTTGGGAAGCGCCATGCGTCGTTGATGGCACCTTCAGAGCCGATTAAAAGGAAGTTGTCGAACCGTCCGCCGAGTGCGAGTCCTTGCCGTTGAAGGTGCCCGACATCTTTAACGAAACTAAATGTACGCGATGGAGCTATCTCTGTGCGGAATGACGAAGGGTCTTTCAGCGTGAAGGTAAAGTGTTGCTCTCCGACCGGTTCTGGGTAGCGTAAGGTGTAATCTACCGAGAATTCATCTGCCGGCTCAATTCGAATCCACTCCTTGCCGTCTCCAACCTGAATTTGCTCTGAGATGGCGATCTCGTACCACTCTCCATCTTGCTCTGTCAGTCCAACATCATCGAAGAGGCGACAGAACTCAAGGGCCGAGCCGTCCATTACCGGAACCTCTCCGTTGCACTTGATCAAAAGGTTTGAGATTCCGTATGCGCACAGGGCTGACATGAGGTGTTCAATGGTCCCAGCTTGCGTTTGACCGAGTCGAACGGTTGTAGCAAATCCGGTTGATTCAACGAAATCAACGTGCGCTGGAACTGTCGTTGCATCAGAAACGCCAACGAAGTGAATGCCAGAATTAGCCGGCAACGGCTCAAGGATAAGACCGCTCTTGCGTCCTGAGTGAAGACCCTGTCCGTAGAGGATAGCGGCGTGGGTAATCGTCTTCTGGCGGATCGCACGACCACGACATGCTTGGTTCTCAAACACAACCCGGTTTAAGTTCAGGGGCTTTCGTAACGTGGAGGCAGCGGTCCCTTCAACCGCCTCCCAACGCGGAGCTGACGCAGGGATGTTTGGCGTGTCGGAGTTTAGAACAGTGCGCACCAGATTGAGGGTGGAGGAGAGGTCGAGCGGCTTCTCCAGAAAGTCCATCGCGCCCAACCGGGTAGCGGTCAGGGCTGTTGAGATGGTGGCGTGACCACTTATCATCACCACGGGCGTGCTGGGGCTCACCTCTTTAATTCGCTTTAACGTCTCGACGCCATCCATCCCCGGCATCCAGATATCCAAGAGAACGAGCGCGGGCTTGTGCTGAGCAAGCTGCGCAATCGCCGCCTCACCATCCGAGGCGGTTACGACAGCGATACCCTCGTCCCTGAGGATACCTTCGAGAGACTGACGGATGCTGGCTTCGTCATCCACAATGAGCACCACCTTGCTGGCGGTACAATCCGGGGTAGATTCACACTGAGCTACTTTGTGCATGCCGAAAGCCTTTCATGGTTGGGTGCTGAGAGAACAAACTCATAGTCATTAGCACCCCTAAGATACTGAGATAGTTTACTTCTTCCGGGATCCTAACGCAAATCAGCCGCATTTCGCCAGGTTCCAACAGCACAAGCTAGTCAATAGGCGCCCAAAAAGAGCAGTCCAGGCCGATTCAGCCTCAACGATAGGTCGCACACCACTCGCAGTAAGTAGCTGATATCACTTTATCAGCGGGATGGGGTGCTCCCGTCCGGAGAGGCAAGAATGTTCTATAGCAGGGGACACGTTTCTATTTCAAAGGTGTGCTGGTGCTAGCAGGGTGATGAAACAAGGCTTGCTGTTGCGCATTTCGATAGCTTGACTGCAACTTCGTTGGAGCTGCCGAAAAAATCCTCAACGGATCTAGGAGCATACGCCTCCGGTTTTTTCGTCCTCTCCGGCTTGTTTCGTCAAAACTCTCAAAACGCTTGCAACGGAACCTTCTTCACCACCGTGCTAGCGCACCCTTGGATCGGGAGGGGTCATCGTAAAGAATTGATATGTTTAAAAAATTATTTGGTCTCGGAGCAAAAAAGGACGAAGAAAAGCAGACGCTCTTACCGGAGGCGATCCGCAAGAGCATTCTGCATTCTCTCGGATTGAAATCCGTTCCTATTATGCCGGGCGCCGCTCAGCAGGCTTTTATGCTGGCGACCAATCCGAACGCTGAGGCGCATGATTACATCGAGGTTCTCGAGGCGGACGAAGGACTCTCAGCTCGAATCCTCAAGATCGCCAACTCGGTTTTTTACGATCGCGGCGGCGGCAGTCGAACGATTGCGGATGCGGTGAACGTTGTTGGGCTCGCAGAGCTGAAGAATTTATTGAACGCAACCGCGCTCTCTAATCTGTTTCCGGTTCGGCATCATCTCCGAGCGAGTTTTTGGACTCACAACATCGCGACAGCTCTTACCGCTCGGGTGCTCTCTCGCTCTGTGTATCCGACGGGAACGGATCAGGCATTCCTCGCGGGATTGATGCACGACATCGGCAAGCTTCTGATGCTTCAACAACACATGGATAATTACGAGCGCGTGCTTCGTAAAGGGCTCAGCGACGGGATTGATTCGGTATCGGCCGAGGTGCAGGTGTATCCATTCGCCCACACGCACGTTGGTCAGATGCTTGCCGAGCGGTGGAACTTTTCTCAAGACCTATACGACGTAATCGGGGGACACCACCAACCGTGGGAGGATATCCCTCGGGGCTCCTTAACCGGGCTCATAAAAGTCAGCGATGTTATCGTGCACGCCTCTGGCTTCGAGGGGGGGAAGGAGACAGCCTCGTATAAACGAATTTATCAACCAATATTGGAGCAGGCGTGGGAATTTCTCGGAGTATCCGCTAAAGATCAGAGACAACTTGTGCAGGATGCCGCGCGTGATTTTGACTCGGAATATCAACTCTATGAGTCATGGGGGCGGCAGTGATTTCGGCGGTGATTGGGTTCCTCATCGCCGCTGTTGTGTGTGTGGCTGGCGCGTCGTGGAGTCTCGTGCTGATTGAGCGAACCCTAAAAATCCCCACGCCGGAGCTTGTCTTTGACGCGCGACGTTCGCGGTGGATGTGGCTTTTGCCGTGGCAAATGAAATTACGAGCAATCCTCTCGGAGACTGAGCGGCTCAAACAATCCGAGTTTGATCACCAGACTCGCTACAAGATCCTAACCGACAATGTTGCTGCTGCAGTGATAATTCATCAGCCAGACGGAAAGGTGTTGTGGTGCAGCCCCTACACCGAGGTTTTGACCGGTTTTTCGGTGGGCGAGGTCTACCGGAATCGCCAGGGCTTCATGAAGCAGCATGTTCATGAAGACGATCGCGAGATGGTAGAAAAATCGCTGGCGATCGTTGCAACCGGGGAGCCGTTTCAATTCCGATACCGTTTTTATCACCGGTCCGGAATGGTGCTGTGGCTTGAGACCAGAACGGTTCCGGTCTACGACCATGTAGCGGGAGAATACGTCGCACTTTCGATCGTGCTGGATGTAACCGCCGCGGTATTGAGCCAGATGAAGATTGAAGAGCGCAATCGGGATCTAAACGAGTTTACCTACATGATCTCGCACGATTTAAAGGCTCCGATCGTGACGATGCGCGGTATGCTTGAGGTTCTGCTGGAGGAGCAGCAGCGCTCTGGGAGTGCTGAGATGACAGAGCCGCTCCAATTTATGGCGAAGGCGATTCATCGACTTGAGCAGCTGGTGGGCGGAGTGCTGGAGTTAGCTCGTGTATCGACATCAGACAGGGAACTGGAAGCGGTAAGTCTTCAACAGACGGTACAAGAGGTTCTTGATGATCTACAGCTAGAGATCGAGCGGTGTCACGCCCACGTCACCACAGTGGCCGAGCTGCCATTCGCCCTCGGCAATCGCACCCAGCTGTACCAGATAGTGAGTAACCTCGTTGCGAATGCCCTCAAATACCGGAGCCCGGATCGTCCGTTGGTAATAGCGATCGATTCGGCGCCGGCTGGATCTCGTCGAAGAGTCTCAGTTTCTATCCGTGATAACGGACGCGGCATACCTACCGATCGTATTGATCGAATCTTCGAGCCGTTTAATCGTGCGGGGGAGGAGTCGATAGAGGGTTCGGGGGTCGGTTTGGCGTGCGTTAAAAAGCTTGTGGAGAAGATCGGCGGTGCGATTCAGGTACAGAGCACTCCGAACGAGGGGAGCGTATTCACCATCGAACTCCGCAAGGCACCGTGATACTCCTGGGCTAGTCGGGGAGGGGCAGCGATGCGAGTCGCCGGTAGAGCGACTCTGGGTTCATAAGGGTGAATTCGTATCGGCCAAAGGAGATCAGATCCCCATCCTGAAGTTCGCGCGGAAGCACCGTGATGGAAACTCCGTTGACCCGGGTTCCATTTCTTGAGTTTAGGTCGGCGATCGCGTACCCGGCATCTGAGACCGTGATGCGGGAGTGAAATCGAGAGACCGCGAAATCAACTATCCGAATATCATTTTCCGGAGCGCGGCCGATATTGAAGTGTAAGAAGTTCGTCTTCCTTCCTTCTTTTAGCTCCTTGCGAAGAACAAAGATAGTCTCACTGAGAGGTGTCTCATTGACGATATCCGCTACCATCGATGACTTAAAGAGGAGAGTCTTGCTCGAAGATATCTCCTGATTCTTCGTTCGTAGAAAGAGCACTTCGCCACTTCGAATCGCGGATCCGACCAACGCGGCGCATCCCAGCACCTCGACGAACTCGGCCTCGGGGATGGAGTGAGCTAGCTCGGTGAGTGCTCTTGAATTGACCTTGCCGGAGATGCGTAGCAGCTCCTCAAGGGATGGAGGGCTCTCGGGCCTGGGCTGCGGTTTCGCGGATAAGCGGGAGAGCTTTTTTAGCCAGGCAAACATACGGGGCAACCTTTTTGGGCAGTAGCGGGCGAGACCGTGTCTATGCGACGCGACTCAGCGTATCTTGGGTGTAGAGTAGACAAGGCGCGGTTCAAACCGCAAGTATAATCCTAACCCGGCGTAGGAGATTGAACGTGACGGTTAGCCCGCATATTTCATCAAGCCTGCTACTGCGAGCGCCGATAATGGTGCTTTTTCGGTCCCAGATACTACCTTCAGACCGGAAGGTATCTCGATACGATTCCGCCCTGCAGATACGTTGTTGAATTCGCCCTTCGGGTCCGAACAATCACCACTCTCGGCGCGCTCGCGACGCAGTTTCATGAAAAATGCGGGCTAGAGACTGTACGGCCAAAAAAAGTCGGCCATTGCTGGCCGACCGTTGGTGGTGTGTGTGAAATGGTACAGCATTAACAAAAGTTCTTGGCTTCATCGTCGCTCAAAGCGTCCTCGGGAGCCGAGACCGCCGCTAGGATCGCCTTAGCATCATCACGAATCATAGCCGAAAGGCCATTGATAAGTGTAACGTTACGGTTAACTTCATCCCAGTTCTTGCGAGAGATCGCTTCGCAGAGCGTCACTGCAAGCGAGCGTTGCTTGGCCAAGATCGTATCGTACGACTCAAGTCTTCGGACTACAGTATCTGGAATCGAAGTGCGGCTCTTGAAGGTGTTGCGTGCCTTCGAGATGGCCGTCTCAAGCTCAGAAAATGATGCGAACAAGCGCTCGATAATATTTGATTCCATGGTAGCTCTCCTAAAAGTTCTGAACCCTCAGGTAACTCTGTGAGGACTCAGGCTAGCTCAGTATCGTTTCCCGAATTAACACCGCTGTTATTGCGAGTTGTCGATACCGTGTAGCATCCGATTTATGTTGTTCACACTACCTGTTGAGATTCTATCGATTAGCTGCTCTTCTCACCAGCCGCTAATCGTATAGCGCCCCCTCTCGGTCATAGTGCGTGCGGCCCTGCTATCATAGATACCAGTGACCGCCGGCGCCTATGTACGCCTCAATCATCAAGGGGGTTATGGGCCCTTCCTCGACGTTTGAAGCTTAGTGTGGGCTCCGTCGTACATGGGGGTAATTGCAACTGGTTTGCCAAGTTTGGTTACCGTCCCGTGGGAGTTGCCACAAGGGGCGGTTTTGAGCGGTGTGGGGGCAGGGCCGATAGGCGCTGACTGTCAAAAAATATCAATATATTTAGATGGATACGTCTGAGGCTTGTGCGGGTTGTCTTGATTGATGCCCTCTCGCTCGCGCTGCCGAGGCAGGGGTATATATGAACGTTAAGGCGTAACGTCGTGGTCGAGCTACCATGGTCTCACCTATAATGAAAGGGTTATCCCTGGCTGAATATTCGACGGGTGTTTAGAGAAACGACAACGGAGATGCGACCACTGCGAGTCCGACACAAGAAGCTTCGACGGATTGTTCGCATCTGGGATCGCGTTGAGGTGTTTAATGATGGGGACTCCTATTGTAATGCGCTTGAGCGTGAGATTCGCGCGGCGCGGCGAAGTGTCAGTATTGAGAGTTATATCTTCGCAACGGATCGCCTAGGTGAGCGCATCCTCTCCACGCTGGCCGAAGTTGCTCAGCGCGGCGTTACGGTGCGGCTTATTATTGATGGGGTTGGCTCGTACACATGGCTACCACTGATTCGTCAGCGAGCTCACGCAAGTGGAATTGAACTCAAGGTATTCCATGAGGTTCCGTGGCAACGGTGGCTGCGGCGGTCTCAAGAGTCGCAGGTGCAGTCCTCTGTTACGAGTTGGTTTCAGCGCCTAAACAACAGAAATCATCGGAAAGTTTGTATTATCGATGATCGGCGTGCGTTCGTGGGAAGCATGAACATAATCGAATGCCACGTTCCCTCGTATGTGGGCTCAGCGGCGTGGCGCGACACCACGGTTCTTGTCGAGGGGAGAGAGGTCTCGGTCCTGGTGAGTAGCTTTAATGAGCTATGGAACAGTGAGCGTAAAGGGTTCCGGCTTCGCAGGCGTAAGCGGCTCACGAGCTCCGGGGAGCTCATCTTACTCAATGTGCAGCGGAAACAGCGAAGTGAAAACTATCTCGATCTCCTCGTGCGGATGCTGGCTGCGCGGGAACGAATCTGGATTGAAAACGCATACTTTGTGCCGGACGGGTCGCTGATACGCGTTTTGCGCGTGGCTGCCGAGTCCGGCGTTGATGTGAAGATAGTTGTTCCGGCATTTTCTGATGTTGTTTTTATCCCTTGGATAGCATCTGCATTTCACCTCGGATTATTAAACGCAGGAGTGCAGGTTTTCGAGTATACTAAGAGTGTGCTGCACGCCAAAACGATGATAATCGACGAGTGGGGGCTTGTGGGTTCTAGTAACTTGAATCACCGTAGCCTTTTGCATGACTTGGAGGTAGATGCGGTGCTGACCAATGCCGAGTCGTGTCGATCTCTACGTGAGCAGTTCGAGAGAGACCTCTTAAGCTGTCGCCGAATTACACTGGAGAATTGGAATCAACGCCCCCTTGTGGAGCGATTGATCGGACGTATGTTGTTGGCGGTTCGCCACGTGTTGTAACTGAGAAGTATGAGTAAACCAAAAACGCTACGGGTCTTGTCGTACAATATCCATAAGGGATTCGCGTTTGGTAATGTCGCCTTTACCCTCCCGGATATTCGCAGTGCGATTTCGTCTCTCCATCCTGATGTCGTTTTTTTGCAGGAGGTGTTAGGGCAGCACGATAAACACGCGAGCGCCATCGATGCGTGGCCAGACCTTCCCCAGTCTCATTTTTTAGCGCAGGATGTCTGGCCACACGTGGCGTATGGCAAGACCTCGGTGTTCGATCACGGCCATCAGGGGAATGCGATCCTTAGCAAACATCCGATTGTCTCCTTCGAGAATATCGATATTTCTACCAATGCCATCGAATCGCGCAGCCTCTTGCATGCTGTGATCGAGGTGCCTGGTATACGGAATCCGGTTCACTGCGTGTGTGTCCATCTCAACTTACTGCGTCGTGGTCGCGAGATGCAGTTGAAGCAGATCTGTCGTCGAGTGACGGCGAGTGTTGGAGGTTCAGATCCGCTGGTATTAGCCGGCGACTTTAATGATTGGCAGCAACGCGCCTCAGGGGTGCTTGCACGGGAATTAGGAATCAAAGAGGTGTTTCTCGATCAGACAGGCGCTCACGCTGTAACGTTTCCGATGAAGTATCCTGTTCTGCCACTCGATCGGGTGTATGCCCGGGGACTCTCGATGGTGGGCGGGCAGGCTTTGATGGGGCGTCCGTGGGATACTCTCTCTGACCATATACCCTTGTATGCCGAGTTAGTTGAGTCGGAGTAGGGTCTCTGGCTAATTTCACGCTTTTGATAGCGAGGGCAGGAGGTTATCCTGGCCCGCGATGCTTGACGTAGCGAGCAGAAGCCGGGAGTATACGGTATCCCCGGGAATACCGAGGATCCAGTTTCAGAGGATCGCAGTAATGTCGCAGCCGGTACGTAATCTTTCAGAGGCAGAGCAATCGAAAATTGATATTCCGAGCTTGATGGCCGAGATCCGCGAGCGAATTAAGGCCGATGTGGAGCGCAACCGAGATGCGCGTCAAGAGATCTCGCCGCTGGCGGCCAAGTTCGCTGATGCGCGCGGGGTAAAGTATGGGGATCTGCAGCTAGCTGAGAATCTGCGTTACCTGAATCTCAACTATGCATTCGAGACGAGACTCTCGCCCGACTCCGTAGTTACTCACCGTAAGGGGTTCTTGGGGAAATTAATCGTTCGCCTCAAACGCAAGGTAATCTCGTTCCTGCGCGACGGGATTCTTGCAGATTACATAAACTCGGAGCGAATCTTCGTCGAGCATCTGGTGCGTCACCTTAACGAGACCGGTCGCTATATCGACGCTCGTGATGATCGCCTCGTGCGAGACCTTGAGCGTCTGGTGCAGCGGGTAGATGATGAGAAGGTAAATGCCATCGTTGCGGTGCAGCGGCAGATGAATGAGATGGCCTTAAGCTTCGAGCAGCGATTGGCGGTAGTTGATGCGATGGTGCGTGGGCTGGAGGGTATACTCAATAACTACCCTCGCTACACGAATGCAGAGCCTGCCTGTGCGGAGGAGGCATCGCGTGATGAAGAATCGAGTAACCCAGAGATATCGTACCTCCTCCTCGAAAATCGCTACCGTGGTAGCGAGGGAGAGATCGAGCGGCGCCAGAAGATCTATCCGCAGATATTCCGCGGCACGAGGGGGCCGATCCTTGAGATCGGTTCGGGACGTGGAGAGCTGCAGCGCCTCTTTGGTGCTTCGGGACTTGAATCCTACGGTGTTGATCTCGATGTAGTGATGGTGAACGTGGCTAACGCTCATGGGTGTAAGACCCTCTACGGTGATGGAATCGCGCATATGCGCAGCGTGGCAGATGCTTCGCTGGGTGGTCTTGTAGCCATTCAGGTTGTGGAGCACCTTTCCCGTCAGCAGTTGCAGGAGCTCTTTGAATTGGCGAAGCGCAAAGTTCGAGCAGGGGGGCGAATCGCATTCGAGACTATTAATCCGCAGTCGCTTCTGGCGCTCTCGTCGAACTACTTCCGGGATCCTACTCACGTGTGGCCGATGCACCCTGATACCCTTGGTTACATGGCGACGTTGGCGGGTCTCAAGATTATTGAGACCAAGATGCTCTCACCGGTATCACCAAATCACCTCCTAAAGGATATTCCGATCGACTCCTCGCATACGCCTGCAGTGGCAGATGCGGTGACGCGTATCAACGAGAACTTCCGGCAGCTAAATCGACTCTTGTACGGATTCCAGGATTATTGCCTGGTATTGGAGGCCTAAGGGACATGGCGCGAATCCTTGTTCTCGGAGTCAAAGTTCCTTTCACTCATGGTGGCCAAGAGGTTCTGGTAGCCACCCTCGTTAAGCAGCTCCGTGCCCACGGGCATGAGGCCGATACGGTCGAACTCCCTTATAACCCGCTGCCGAAGCAGAATCTGGTAACGCAGGTAGCGATGTGGCGATCGCTCGATCTTGAAAATGTATGCGGTCAGAAGGTTGACCTCGTTATCGCCACGAAGTTTCCGAGCTACTATGCGCGCCACCCGAAGAAGAGTGTGTGGTTGGTGCATCAACTCCGCTCGATATACGACCTCTACGGTGGGCAGTATTCGGATATTGGAGATGATCCACGCGATGAGGCGATGCGTCGCTTGCTCATGGATGGAGACACAAAGGTCCTCGGTGAATGCGCCTATCGCTCCGCGATCTCCAAGAACGTAGCAGAGCGTCTGCAGATGTATAACGGACTCTCGGCAGATGTCTTGTACCCGCCACTTCCCTTAGGTGATAGCTATCGGTGCGAGAAGGCGGAGCCCTACGTGTTGTCCGTTGGACGGATATGTCGCATCAAGCGGCTTGACCTGATGATTAACGCCTTGGCGCTCGTTCCTGAAGTGACCTTAAAGGTGGTTGGAGTCTCGGATGAGCCCGATGCGATGGTCTATTTTCAGAACGAGATTCGCAAGCACGGTCTCGCCGATCGAGTGAAGTTTCTCGGACGCGTAAGTGATGAGCAGCTTGTTGATCTCTATGCGCGTGCGCTCGGGATTTTTTACGCTCCGTTCAATGAAGATTACGGGTACGTGACCTTAGAGGCGATGGCGAGTGGAAAGCCATTGGTTACCGCGAAGGATAGCGGAGGCACCCTGGAGTTCGTTCGGCACGAGCAGAACGGATTAGTTGTAGATCCGAATCCACATGCGATAGCCGAGGCCTTTAATAGACTCACGTCCGATCCGGCCTTTGCACAGCGAATTGGTGCGGCCGGGCGGTCGTACATCGAGCGTTCCGGTATGCTCAGAGCCGGATGGGATCAGGTTATCGATGGGCTCCTCTCTCCACTTCGGGGCGAGGAGTCTCGGTGTGTAGTGGGGGAGTAATGGCAGCTAACTCCCTGCGTGTCGCCTGGTTTACGGAGGTTGCTGCGGCAGGCTCTCGCAGCCTCTCAGCCTACTGCTCGGATCTGCTGCTCCCCAGGGTTTCGACGCGTCACGCTATTGAGGTGTTCTCGCCAACGCCAGGGGCAGATGCGCAAGGCCTTCCGCACCACCACTTCTTGAGCGCCTGTCGTAGGCATCAAGAGGCGCCATTTGATCTTTTCTTTTATCAACTCGAAGATGGCATCTCGTGCCGATTCGTTCGTGGACACATCGGACTCATACCGGGGGTAACCTGGCTGCATGACCTGTTTTTTAACGACCTTGGTCCCGAGGCATGCCATACGAGTCCGTGGGAGACCTCGATACAGCAGTTCTACGACCCTAGAGAGCCTTTCTATGATCGAGCTAAGGCGCCGCATCAGCTCTGGCCCCGTGCCTATCGCGAGGCCTCTCTCTCTCCGGTTACGCTCTTTAGCTCACGTTGGGCGCTCCGTGAATTCAGCACCATGGTGAGTAATCGTCTCGAGAGTACTGATGGTAGTGCTCAAGCTGATCTACTTCCAGTGCCGGTCGCTAGTGCAATTGAAGGCACGCAGCAGCAGGACGGCGTATTCAAGATTGCTAGTGCGTCGGTTCCGGGAATCGAGGGGCGAGGACATAAGCTTTTCTCGGTGCTCAAGGATCTTTCGTGTGCATGGCACCTGTCCTGGATGATCGATCCAGTTGAGAAGAATGCGGCGTGTGAACTGCTGCAAGAGTTTGGTGTTGAAGATTGCGTCACGTTGGTGTCACCTCGAACAACAGAATCGTGGATAAAGATAGTCGCTGCAAGCGATCTTGCTCTCCATCTGCACACAAGTCCGTTCGGACACCTTGCACCCTTCGTTCAACTCTCGCTTGCATCCGGGACACCAACGGTGGTCTCTCTCTCGGCTCAGGGTGAAGATCTACCAGCAAATACGGCCTTTCAGGTTGTACCGGGCTTAGCAGAGGGGGTGCAACTACGTGAGATCATCGAAGGGGTTCGGCAAAACAGCGCGAGCGGTTCGCTTGGATCCGCCGGACAACGGTATGTACTTGAGGTGCACGAGGCGGATCGTGTTGCTAATCTTCTCTCTGACGGTTTTATCGAGTGGGCGCCGCACGTTGGATACGTCATGGATCGGTGGAGTCGGATCGCCGAGCGCGCCAAGCAGACGCTCATGAGTGAAGTTCGATCGTTAGTTGATAGGGATGTCGTTCCCGGGATCTCGCCATTCGAAATGGTGATTAGGCCGGGTTTATCGAGATAGCTCTATGCTTGAGCAGCAACCGCCCAATACTGCCGGCACTCCCACACAGCGCATCGAAATTTCCGAGGCAGAGCTACGTTTCACATTCGCTCGTTCTGGAGGCAAAGGGGGACAGCACGTGAACAAGGTCGAGACGAAGGTTGCGGTATTGTTTAATGTGTGGGGCTCTCGCTCTCTTTCAGAGGATCAGAAAAGAGCCCTGGTTGATGCGGCGCAGGAGCGGGGGCTCCTGCGTGATGGTGGCGTTCTCGTTGTTGTTTCTCAGGAACACAGAAGCCAACACAGGAACCGAGAGGATGCCATCGAACGGCTATGCCTCTTGGTGGCAGAGCTGCTAACACCGAAGGCTGATCGGATAGAGACGGTCGCGCCCCCATCGGCCGCACTGGCGCGCCGGTTTCACAAGGAGCATCGCGCGCGGGTAAAAGAGCAGCGCCGAGGGTTCCCCTCCAATCATGAGTAGCGACCACTGAAGATTTCGGGAGCCTGCAACCGCGCAAGCTTGACCTCTAACCCGTTTGATCCATTGAATATTATCAAAATCATTCTAGGTTGAGTGGTGGATGAGTTTTTTCGGGCATCTACCAGGGTGGTGAAAAAAGACTTCCTGTCGCGCATTTCGATAGTTTGACTGCAACTGCGTTGGAGCCGCCGAAAAAATCCTCAACGTATCTCAGAGGATACGCTCGGACTTGCGTCGTGGACGGCACGTGGGTAGGACAAAGGTGAGA
>JBIJBZ010000065.1:0-16105 GCA_044344945.1 Bdellovibrionota bacterium
CAGCTTCGTACAAAGATCGGGCTGATGATAGAAGCCCTGGATTCCCCAAAGCCGTTCGATACCTTGGCGAGGCTCTACAAAGGGTTGGTTGCAGGGAGATTCGGTGACTATGCCACAACCAAGTCGATGCTCTTGGCAGATGCATGGGAACAAGCGGGTAAGCCGGGGACTGCGGAACGTACGGTGGCGGAGGTTGCTGCTCTGGGCTTGGCAAAGATGCTTGCTGAATCAGATGATAATCGAGCCACAGCGAAAGAGACCCTACAGGCACTCGCATCCCGTGGAAGTTTTGTAGCGGTCGAAGCGGTGCAGGCGCTCTCCACCTTTGCAACAACCCCAGAGGAAAAGGCGGACGTTTCCAATCTCGTGGTGGATCTCAAGAAGCGTTTCCCGGCGCAAGAGAAATATCTGGCTGGCTTGTAAGAACCCTCAATTTACTCTCCTCGTGTTAGATAACGTGACAGAACCTCCTAGGCGAGTTACTTTTAGAGTAATAACATACAGGTGTGTATAACTTGTGTGTTGATTGGTGAAATTATCGTAGGTGGTAAGGGGCTGATTGTATGCGTATCTGCTCTTCTCGAACTCCACAGGGGATTTCGTTCATGCGCTGCTTAAGACTGGGCCTGTCCAATCTCTCTGCATGTGCCGTCCTGATAGCGGCGTATTATCTTCTTCCGGGCGAATGCAGCAGTGAAGCTCATGCTGACCCATCATCGCATCCCCAGGTGGCGCCGACCGAGACCGCAGTAGCCGCGCAGACGGTAGCAGCGACCGCAACGGAAAGTGCCTTCATGGCATCTGTAAGCAGGGCCTATATGAACTGTTTGCGTGATGTTGACGAAAATTTGGCTGAATTGATTGCAAATCCTAAGGCACGAGAAAGCGAAGAACGGCACATGAGAAGGTTCTGTGATGGGCGCCGGGAGAGCTGTATTGCTCATGGTAATGATGCGCAATGCAAGCTCTTCCTTGAGGACTACACGCAGTAGTAAAGCGAGGATGAATAGTTTTTGCTCGTTATGTTTTGATAGACGCGGGGCAAGAGAGATGCGTGCATGATAGGTCCAACACACTTTCCTCAGCGAGTTGAAATCCGTGAAGTCGGCCCACGTGAAGGCTTCCAGGCGTTTTCCAAGGTGGTCGCCACCGATCAGAAACTTGACCTCATCCACGCACTCGTTTGCGCGGGCTTACAAACGATTGAGGTAACCTCTTTTGTACGCCCAGACAGAGTTCCGCAACTGGCGGATGCTGCGGATCTTGTGGGGCGTCTACCCTCAATCCCAGATGTCCGATTTACCGCATTGTACCTGAACAGAAAGGGTTTTGAGCGAGCGGAGCAGGCTGGGAAAATTTCAAACCTTGGGTGGCTCTACACATCGCCGAGTCAAAGCTTTTTGCGTGCCAATAGTAACTCTAGTATTGAGGAGTCTCTTCGAGAAGTTGCCTCCTGGTGCGCTTTATTTCGCGCTTGCAAGAAGAAGGTATACGGCTTGATGGTGTCAACTGCTTTCGGCTGTGCGTATGAGGGGCAGATCGCTCCGCAGTCAGTGGTAGAGCTTGTTTCTCGCTATACCGATGTGCTGGCCAGAGATGGGGAATCTCTATCTGAGGTATGTTTAGCCGATACGGTGGGCATGGCGAATCCGCTCTCCCTAGAGCGAACTATTTCAGCCATCCGCGGATTGGGGATCCCAGTTTCTTTGCACCTTCATGACACTCGGGGGCTGGGGTTAACGAACAGTTACGTGGCTCTTCAATTGGGCGTTACTACCTTTGAAACCTCGATTGGCGGCATCGGAGGCTGCCCGTTTACCCCAGGAGCGGCCGGAAATGTAGCAACTGAAGATCTGGTCAACCTGTGTGAATCCTTGGGGATTGAAACAGGGCTCAATATGGCGGGGTTGTGTGCTGCAGCAAAGCTGGCTGAGCGAATTATGGGGCTGCCTCTTCCAGGTCGCGTGTACAAAACAGTTTCAGCGTAGCCCGCGCCCTGCTACGTCTCATAGAAACACTGGGTGCAAGTGGTTATGACGACTTGACATTCTTTGGTTAAAGCAAACTCATCTTGCCCATCGCCTCGCGGCGATGTGTAATGACCCATTGAAATTACAGCAAAGGGTGATTACACAACATGTAGAGCTTCGCGTGACGTTTGCGTGAGGCATGTAAATATTGCATGGATAACTTCTTTGTTCCTTACACAGGTAAAAAGCCAGCTTCGGTGTGTATTAACGGACACCGTTTGGTTATTTTGGCTCATGAGAAAGATATGCTGGAGGACGAGCTTGAACTCTTGGGTGCGGACCGCATCAAAAAAGTGAAGCTAGGAGATTCCGATGTTGAGCAGGAAGAGTTTCTCGGAAAGATCGCTCGCCAGGTAGATGGTGGCGTAGTGATCGCCCCATCTGGCGTTGATCTTAAGGATGTTCTTCGAAACCTTGAGACTGAGCTCCCTTGGTTGCAGTAGAGGTTGCATTCTACCCGTCCGTAAGGACTTTCTAGCGCTAATCTTTGATTGACTTCCGATTGCAGCAAACCACGCCACGGGTTATTTTGAACGGCTATTACGGCAGCATAGTGGATAGTGCTTTAGTCCATCACGTGCGGGTAGTGCGGGAGCTGCAGGCTTGGTGGCAGCTTAGAGTGGTTGCTAGCTGTAACGCAGGGAGGTCTTCTCTCGGCTTAAATAATTTTCTGTAAGCGATTGTGTGAGCAAAGAAGCCAGAGAGCCGATTGTAACGACGCTAGACCCTTTTCGCCTTGCATCGGGGCTGCTGTGGAATGATCGCGCCATCCTACTCCCATGCCTCCTGGTTCTATCCCTCTCAACTGGCTTGCAGGTACTACAATCACAGCTCGGATTTTCGGTGGATTTTGGTGCGGTGGCGCTTGAGCGACTTCTGCAGATCGCGGTGGTAACCTTTATCTGCGTGCGGTGGCGAAGATTGTTGCATACCCACAAGGTAAAAACCCGTGGCAGCCTCGGAGTATTCACGCGGCTCGCTGTGATCGGGTTTGTCGTGTCTTTCGTGCTTACATCACCATCGATAGGGATAGTCAGCAGCCGCAATTCAACAGTGGCTGCGATGTCTCTTCTGTTATTGATTCTTGGGTGTGCGTGGGTTCTGCGGGTTTACTTCTATTTTGCTGCCGTTTCTATTTACGGCCTCGGAATTCGTTCTGGCCTGGAGCGCGCAGTTGCGATAACTCATCGTAGCCCGGCCGTCGCGATACGCTCCTTACTAGCGCCGATTGGATTAACCCTTCTTTTTGTATCGCTATGTCTTGCACCAGCTCCGGACGGGCGCTCGTTAGTGTGGACAAGTATAGCGTCGTGTGCTGAAAACGTATTTTGGATTCTGAGCACATACTCTGGCTTAGGCTACGCGCTGGTCCTTTTCGACGATATTGACTGGCGAGCTGCAGGTCTTGATCATTATCGGACCGAACGTTTGCTGACGTTACAGGCCCAAGGATCGCTCAGGGTTGCCCGATGGCTCTCCCCTCGGCAGGGTGCGCTCACGTTAGTAGTTGCTCTATGCATAGCGGGTGGAAATCTAGCTCGACAGCTTCAGCAGCCACCGGCTGCGCAGGTTACGGTAGCGCGAGTTTGGACATCGGATTATCTAATAAAAGTCGAGCTTAGCCTGGAGGATTCAGCGTACCGTTTTCGAGGATTTAACCCAGCTGCTTTTTCAATTGCTAGTAAGACAGGCTTCTCCCAGTCCCAGGAACTCCTTGCTGCGTCGCGGACGCCGGATGGAAAGGATATTCTGGGAGCAATCGAGGTTACTGCAAAGAGCTCGGCAGCGGGAGAGAAGCAGGTCCTCTACCTTACCTTTCGTTCCAGCAAAACTGGGGAGGCTCTACGAGCGCTTGATAATATGTGGCTGTGGTACAAGCTTGCCCCCCTGGTAGCCATTTCGCCTGAATTGCTCGCACAGTCGAGTGTCCCCTAATCCTCTGAAATAAATTGGTAAGTTAGGCTGCTGGCTCCGGGTAAGAAAAGAAGAGCACAAAGTCCTCCTGGAAACCACCACTCCTGTCGATACTCAGCTGTAGCGTATAAGGGGATGTTGCGCGCGTATGGACCGTATATTTTACTTCGGAGATGACTCTCAGCAGGTGCCAAAATTCCTGGAGCGCCTTGGATATTCTATACTCGGTGTATCAACCGAGGTTTCTGTGCCCGACCTTCTCTTTGGAAAGAATGTTGATCTTATTCTCATCGATGGGCGAATTACTCCAGATGTGTCGGAACTGTGTCGCTTCTTCCGCGCCCAGGAGGATACTCGATTGGTGCCGATCGTGTGCATCGCACCT
Organism: Bdellovibrionota bacterium; assembly: GCA_044344945.1. GTDB lineage: Bacteria > Bdellovibrionota_C > UBA2361 > UBA2361 > OMII01 > OMII01. The sequence continues at coordinate 4,330 of JBIJBZ010000065.1, forward strand.
GAGCATACCAATTTTATAGAAACCTTCGATTCCCTTGAGCGAGTCGAAGTTGTTCAATCTCCCCTATCGGTCGGCACGTTAGCGAGCCGTATCGCTACGCAGCTTCGACTTCGAAAGGCAGCTGGTGACGATGCTAAAAAAGGGTCGCTTGCAGAGATCAATGCCGCGCTTCGAGACCACAACATGCGATTTCAGAAGGATCTTGAGGAAGCGCGATCAATCCAACAGGGATTGCTGCCTCGAGAACTGCCGTCGGACCCTCGTTTTCAAGTGGCGGTTTCCTATCAGCCACTAGAGCAAGTGGGCGGAGATTGGTACTTTATTGATTTCTCAAATCGTCAGAAGCTCTCGCTCCATGTCTCGGACGTCTCCGGTCACGGACTTCCGGCAGCCTTCATCGGAAGCATGGCTAAACTGGCAATGGTCGCAGCGGAAAAAGAGCGACCGGACCAGTTGCTGAATTACATGAATCATTACCTGGCCCCACAGCTATCCATGGGCCGATTTATAACCATGGGGAATTGCCTGTACGATGCAGAGAGTGGCCACGTCCAATGGGCAAGAGCAGGCCATAACCCGGCGCTGCTATGTAGGAGAGCGACGCAGGAGATCGTCCAGCTCAAAGGAGACGGTTTCCCTCTCGGTTTTCTCGGAGATACGACTTACGAGCTTGTGGAAGAGACGCTTCTTCCGGGAGATGTGCTTCTCATCTACACCGATGGGATCACGGAGGCCCAAAATAGAGCCATGGTGCAGTTTGGGATGGTGCGACTTGCGGAAGCCCTCAAGGCGGTCGTAGTGGAGCCAAAGGCGGGAGATATGGTGCGCGGGATAATCGATCGCTTCTCCCAGTTTCTTGAAGGCCGGCTTCTCAAAGATGACGTCACCTTGATGCTTCTCAAGCGTGAATTGTAGAGTTTGTAAGACTCATCTTTCCTTATTCTCTGGGCTTTTGATTCCGCATATCATACTGGGCAAGTAGGCTCCTCCGTGTGTTCGGACCATCAACTAAGGTTAGCCATGATGCATATTCATCCCCCTCTCAGTGGCCTTCCCCTGGCGTGTATTCTGCTTCTGATTGCAATTGAAGTGGGGGGGTTGTTTCAGTGTGCTCGTCATATCGCTGAACAAAGTCGGCCGCTCATCGTATCGGCCGTAGTCCTCGCCGTCATCTGTTCCTTTCTCTCCGGGTATCATGCAAGTAGTAATTTAGGGGAGATCTCTGCGTCTGTTGAGCATGTGGTTGCCACGCATCATTCGGCCGGTCGCTTCCTTCTCATTAACGCCCTTTTGCTCGGAACCTTTTTCTTTCTCTCTACTGTCGCGATCCATGGTCGGCGAGTTCTCATATCACTCTACTACACGGTGCTCGTGGCGCAGATAGGCTTAACGTTTTGGGTAGGGTACATCGGAGGCGAACTTGTGTTCGACCACGGAGTCGGTGTTTCTCGCGAAGTCCTTGAGCACTAAAGGGGGCGTCGGAAAGGAGTGGATTATTTCCTAAGCGGCCTTTGTGCGCCTGGTGCCCAGAGGTATTCGGGCGTTCCCGAATTAATCACCGCTGTTCGTGCCATAATAAAAAGGAGATCGCTCAAGCGATTTACGTAGCTGAGGATGACTGTGGAGACTAATTCCACCTCGTGCAGTGTAAGGATCGATCGCTCTGTACGACGGCAAACGGTGCGAGCCACATGAAGGTGTGCATTGAGGGTTGTGCCGCCCGGTAGCACAAAAGATTTGAGTTCAGGCAGTTTCGCGTTGAGTTCGTCTATCCAGCTCTCAAGTTGCAGCACCTGGTTATGAGAGGCCTTTATCATGCCTGGCCACTCGGAGCCTGCTGGGGTAGCAAGCTCTGCACCGATATCAAAGAGCTCGTTCTGGATTACGATCAGCATTTCCTGGATGCGTTTGAATTCCTCTTGAGATGCAAGCGTATAGCAAACTCCAAGATGCGCGTTTAGTTCGTCGAGCTCGCCATATGCACACACCTTGAGGGAGGCTTTTTTGACTCTCTGACCACCCACGAGTCCTGTGGTTCCATCATCGCCGGTCTTTGTGTAAATACGATTCAGTGTGACCATGGCTGTCCTCCTACGGTTGTAAAAGTGTTTCTATTTCATCAATTTCGATGTTGCTGTCAGATCGGCTTGGAGGATTTGTACCAGCCGCCTGAGATCGTGCCGCAGCATCGTCCATCCCCGCTGCAGGGATCGCTGTTTCGGCGATACTTCGATCTTCCAGCTCAGACGGTGCGCTTGATGATTCCTCAAGCGACGAAGGAGGGCTGGTAAGGATGTGACATCCCGCATAGGGGGCCAGCAGTACGAGCGCCCCAAACACCAGAAGATAGCGAGTGAGGTTTGCCAAGTTCGCTTTTCCCACGAGATCCAACCTTTCGTTTGTAATAACCGATATCTACGATTGATCTTCTATCATGGGCCTTTGAGTTGGACGATAGCAAGACCTCTAACAGGGTGGTCCTTCAGGGGGTCCTTAGCATAGGACAACCCCCTGGTTTTACTAGCTGTGATTGCGGTGCTCCGAGAGATTCTAAAAAAACTTCCTAAGACATTAAGCTTTTTAGTGATTTTACCGATGCCCTTCTTGTAGGTAAGGAGACTGGGCTCAGAGTAAATGCCCGGTCTTGCAGCACACCTGCCTCCATGGCGGTTGATGTTCCGGTGAGAAGAAGGGAACGGATCATGATCCTAGAGCACATTCGTCGTCGTCACAAAACTTCGGCAAGGGATGCCTTGCACGATGTCGCAGCCGGTCTGAGTGATACCGGTTGTGAGCGCGAGAAAAATGAAGATCGCTTTGTAATCGTTCAATCAGCAGCGGGAACCGGGTTCTTCGTCTTTGATGGGATGGGAGGCGCCGAGGGAGGGGAGGCGGCAGCGCAACTTTCAGTAGATGCGGTTCGAGGAGTCCTATCTCAGACTGAGAGCGATAATGGAGGGCAGGTCCTGCGTAATGCCATCGAGCGAGCTCATCAGATTATTTCACTGCGACGTCAAAATCAGGTCTTTGCCGCAATGGGCACGACTGTTGTGGCCGCAATGATCAAGGATGCCGAGATAACGATTGCAACAGTGGGAGATTCGCGGGCATACCTCATTCATGATGGATCGGCTCGGCAGCTCACATCGGACCACACTTACGTGCAAGACCTTGTTAATCAAGGGTACATCGAGCCTCAGGACGCATTGATACATCCTCAGGCGCATATCCTCACTCGATGTGTTGGCTCGACCGTAGGCTTCAAGATTGATACGAAGAAACTATGGATTTGGCCGAAGACTGCAGAGGAGCAAGAATCGGATCACCTGCTCCTTTGTTCAGATGGCTTATACAGCCTGGTAAATGATAGTGAAATCGCGACAATCGTTGCCTCCTTGGCGCCAAGCGAGGCGTGTGAAAAGCTGATTAAATTGGCGAGGGAGCGTGGCGGGTTCGATAACATCACCGCGCTGATCGTTCCTGTCGGTGGTGTGGTGAGATCGGATCCGCTTGAGCAGATAGCCAGCCGAAAGCCCAAAAAACACAAGAAAAAAAAGCAGCCGCGTGTTCGAGCTCAATCGGTCGGAACCGCTCACATTAGTTTTGGGCGACACCTACTATCGATCGCTGCTCTTTCATTCAGTGCATCCGTGATGATGGCGATGATCTTCTTTTTTCTGAAGCTTAAGGGGGAGTAGGATATGAGTACTGCTGACAAGCCCAACCGAAAAGGTAATGGTTCAGCCCCACGGGCAGCAAATCTAACGGTGTACATGAAGCCGGGTGAACTCGCTGGATTGCGAGCCAATCAAGCCCAGCTCAATCCGAATGAGGAGCCCGACCCAGTAATCGACAAGTCGTCGGTCAGTCACGTGACGGCCGAGGATTCGCAACCCGAGGAGCTTGATGGATTCGGAGCAGCATTCGATGCGCTCCCCGACGAAGTTCTATCGGTGGGGGAGGTTTTCAGTTCGTTCGATGATGCTCTTCCGATTGACGACGGGTTGCCAGATGATCTAGAGGACTTTGGTACCTCAGAGGGAGATGCGGTACTGGGGCAGGAGCCAGTCGTCGAGGGAGGCGTTGCGGAGCTTGGCTCCCCGGAAGAGGAGTATCCGTATGAGAGTTTTGTTGAGCAAGAGCCACCGGCGCAGATGGCCGCTCCTACGCCGAGAATCATCCGGGCGCCGGTAGCAGCCCGCCCAGTTGAGCCGCCTATCGAGGAAAGTACGCACGGTAAGCACGAAGAGCCTCGACCGATTGAGTTTCGCGAAGTTCCTGATCCTGAGCCTGAGGTCACACGTAGTAGTTCGCAATCCCTTCAGGAGCCCGACCCCAATAGACAGGGCCCCGATTATAGTTGGCCCAGCAATACGCTTGTCGGCTTTCTAGTTTCATTTGATCAAGAGTGTAGCGGTGATTTCTTTGAGCTACGGACTGGACGCTTGGTCGTAACTTGTGAGCCGATAGCCGGTGGAGGGTCCCTGGTAATCGATCACCCGTCCGTCTCTCCAATGCACGCGGTAATTCGCATCGAGATGGGACGCCCGTTGCAGATTCTGGATCAGCTCTCCGAGTACGGAACTCGGATTCTACGAGCGAGAACAGGAAGGGAGGAATCGTTGTCGGGAGAGCGAAGCACTCTCAATCACGGCGATGTGGTGATATTTGGGGAGAGGCGATACCATGTTTGTCTAGTATCTATTGAGCCGGGTGCGAACGGGTAGAACGAGCAATGTCAGACGAACACTTAATTAGTCTTCAACCTGGAACGGTCATCGGCGGCAAATACGAGGTCGTTAAGTGCCTTGGCGCGGGGAGCATGGGCATGGTGTATGCATGTCGTCACCGTGAGCTGCAGGGGCAGATGGTTGCAGCGAAGGTTCTGTTTAACGAAGTTGCAGCAGATAAAGTATCAGCCGCGCGATTTCGTAATGAAGTGTTGGCATCGTACGATGTTTCCCACCCAAATGTAGTGCGAGCCTACGAGTACATTAAAGACGGCGATCTTATTGCCTACACCATGGAGTTTGTCGGAGGTGGCGATCTTGCCGATCGTATGAGCCGCTCGGAGCTGATGAGCATTCCCGAATTTGTGCGCGTGCTTAGTCAGATGGCGGCAGGAGTACAAGCGATACACGATGCGGGAATAGTCCATCGCGATTTGAAACCGGAGAATATTTTACTGACAAACGAGGGCAATATTAAAATTGCTGACTTCGGTATTGCGCGAAATCGAAATGGTCCAAAATTGACGGAGCATGGCGGTGTGGTGGGGACGATTGAGTATGTAGCGCCGGAATATATGCTTCGCTCGCAAGTTGATTGGCGCTCCGATATCTACGCTCTTGGAATCTTGGCCTATGAGATGATTACCGGACAGCCGCCGTTTACTGGTGATAGCGCGTATGCCTCAATAAGTAAGCGTTTGCAGACAGATCCGGAGCCTCCCAGTAAGCAGCGAGCCGAGTGCCCGAAGGAGATCGATGCAATAGTTTTGAAGGCTCTCGAGCGGGATCCCGAGACTCGTTACCAGTCTGCTCTCGAAATATTCAACGATCTGCAGAAGGTTGCGGCCAGTTTGGGGGGTTCCGCATCGTCAGGCACCGGTATCTATGCGCCTGGTCCGACAGTGGCTCCGGGGCAACGGTATGTAGGGCCATCACTGCAAGAGAGCGCATCCCAGGACGCAGCTTCTCGTTATGAGACGCAGTTTTTAACATCAGATGGTTCAATCGATGTAAGTAACCAGCACGGTCCATCGCCAGGACGCGTATGGTCGGCGCGCTCCGACTCGTCGGAGGGCGTTGCGAGCAGAGCCTCATACGATGTTCCAAAAAAAGGGGGTGGCTCAAGAGATGATACTGAGGTTTTAACGGCTGCATATGTTGACCATTCTCTGGTATCATCAGGTGTGGAGCATGTATCGAAGCCGGCTGCCTCAGAGCCCTTGCTTGGAACGTCTGACAACTCGCGTATCCGCGGAGATTTTCGAGATAGGCATGCGCAGCATGTAGATCAGTTCCCAGTGAACCTCCTGGAGGAGAGTCATCATCGACTGCGGATTTTGGATCTCATGACATTCGTTTTGGCAGCGCTTATCGGTATTGGTTGCGGCTTTTTGTTCTTGCGGGTGTTTGCCCCGTCATTATTAGATAAGCTGAATTATTTTGGTGGAGCGTAATGCGAGTCCTGATCGTTGATAACACAACTGAGAGCCAGGCGCTCTGTGCTAAGCGCATAGAGGGCTTCAGCCAGGCTGACAAAGAGATGCTTGATCTCAAAGTCAGACTCGTCAATGAGCGCGAGTTCATTGATCGGCTCTCTGAGGCCGACGTGCTTATCTTTGGTTCTCACATATCGGACCAAGCAGTATCCCTCGCTCGACAGGCGAGGATGGAGGCCCCGTGGATCCAGATAGTAATGTTTGTGAGTGATCAAGAGTACGGTGGTGGAGCATTCCGGTCCGCCCACTCCGTTGGCGTGCGCAAAGTATTCCCGGAGAGCGCCGGAGCGCTTGATCTCTTGCAGGAGTTAGTTGCAATCCATGCGGATTTCCGGAAAGAGGGTCGTACGTATGAGGGGCGAATCGTTGTAGTAATGCACGCAAAGGGAGGAGTCGGCGCAACCTCCATAGCGGCAGCGCTCGGAGAGGTGTGTGGTGGGCGCTCCCGTAGGACCATGTTGTGGGACCTCGATGTTGAAACAAAAGATCTGAGTCGAGCGCTGGCGGCGAGCGGGCCGGAATCAAAAATTATCAGCGGATGGGTCAACGGTAGTCGCGACATCAATCGAGAGACGTTTCGAGATGCGTTAATCCCTCTCGATGGAGATGTGTCTATTCTTACGCCGCCAGACCGATTCGCCGAGTCGATGGATCTTGTCTGTCATGCAGACGGCATGGATATCTCACACCGAATTATTGAGCTTGCAAAGGTCCTCTTCGATGTGATCATCGTGGATTCGGGCGGCCGAATGGGGCCGGCCTTGGGAGGAATCCTCCGCAGCGCTGATGTTGTATTGATGGTTACTGATGATTCGGAGCTGGGGTTAACGGCAGTAGATCTCCTGCTTGCGTCGGTGAAGCCGCTTATCGGAGGAACGGACCGACTGCGATTCCTGGTGAATCCCTCTTCTGAGAGGCCAGTAGAGCTTCGTCAAATATCGTCGAACTTTGATGCCGTCCATGGTCTTAATCCCGAAGCGTGGGTTCTACCGGTTTTAAGTCGGGAGCCAAAGGTGTCTACCTGGCCGGGGACGGGCAACACTTTGTTCAGTATAGGTAGCAGGGAACTTCAGGTCATGTTTGGGGAAGTTGCCGAGAAACTTCGCTTAGTAGAACAAGGGGGGGAGTCTAGATCTACGAAAAGCTCGGATGGAGGTAGAGATTACGATGGGGGTTCTCCCCTAAGTTGGTTCCAGCGACTCTTTCGTCGCCGCTCGGAGAGCGAACTTCGTTAAATTATTAATTGACGGTCTATTCGACCGGGTATTACCATCAGAGGAGGCTGTTTGTGTTGCGACTGTACCAGGCGCACTTCAAGTTGCCTACTTAGAAAAGACGTAAAGTCTGCTTGGAGGAGTCTATGTCAGAGAAGGTTGAAGTTGTTCAAAAGAACGGTAAAAAGAAAAACGAAAAAGGAGCTACTCTTGTGGAGTATGCGCTCCTGGTAGCTGTAATTGCAGTTGGCGCTATCGTAGCGATGCAGCTCCTGAGAAACGGAGTGTCGAGCTCGTTCTCCACCACCGTAAGTCAAATGAGCACCACTGGCTGATACGTCACTTGTTTGATCGCATGGGAAGTAGCCGGCGCTTAGCGCCGGCTACTTTTTTAATTTTGAGATACTCCAGTGCCTCTTGCTCGTCATCCAGTATCCAGTTCGCGTAAGCTATTACTTCCCGCCATCGTCATAGTGCTCCTAGTATTAGCTGGTGGCCTTGCGGTCGGGAGCTCATTTTTGTCCGGGGAGGGGCCGACAGGGCCTGCAGCAACACCCACGCCGCTGCCGGTCGTTGATGTCCTTATCCCCATAGAAAACATTCAGATTGGTACCGAGCTTCAGCCCAGTCTTTTTCGCCGGGAAAACCGAGACACAAAGAATGTCTCGGGTATCAATATAATTGGTAGCTTTGAGCAGCTTCGTGGACTCTATGCCAAGTCCTTCATCCCCTTCGGGCAACCGCTCGTCGCCGATCAAGTCACTTCCAAAGCGCCGATCAATAGCGTGGTGCCGAAGATTCGGCCCGGCTTCCGTGCAATCACTCTCACTCTTGATCGAGAAACTACTAATGAGGGATGGGCACGGGCTGGAGTGCGTGTAGATGTGGTAGTCGTAACAGGCCAGGGACCAAAAGCAACAGTATCGATAATTGCCCAGAACCTGCGGGTGCTCTCAAGTGGTACAAGTGTTTCCTCGGAATTTGGCGGAGAGTCAAAGATGGTGAATGGAGGCGAGTCGACGGTTACCCTTGAGGTTTCAGCCGAGGATCAGAAACGCCTCAAGCTGGCTGCCGGTCAGGGAAGCCTGCGTTTGCTTTTGCGTGGAGATGAGGACACCTCTCTGGTTGAACACATAGAGCCGCTGCCGTTAGAGTCAGTGCTAGGCATAGTAAATGAAACGCCAAGGGCCGGGCCCCCAGATCAGGGCTGGGTTGTAATCGACGGACGAAGGTATCGGGTGGCTGGAGCAGAACTCTTGCCGGAATAGAGATAGACCTAGTCAGCAAACTCCCGTTTTGGTTTGGCGACCCGAGAGTTAGCCTGAAGTGCCAGGGTCCTTTGAAAAAAAGATAATAAATTTAAGTTGTTGCTTCGGCTCTAGCGTTCGGGTGCGAAAATCAGGGCTCAATTATCGGGCAAACTGCCCTAAATTGCGCGTTTTTCTTATCTTTTACCGTCTTCGCACCGATGAACTCCTATGAGTGGATATCGGCCCCCGATATCCCCCGTACACCCGCAGGAGTCGTTTAGTTATCCGGAAGTTCATGTGCCACTCAGGTGTGCGAGGCGTTGGAGGGTAATTCTTTCATCAATCGTGTAAGCAGCTCCCACGCGGAGAGGATCTATGAGCGGAAAAGAACGAAGCGATACCAATTCCTTGCGGGGAATGTTTTCAACTCGAGCAGATGCCTCGCGGGCTTCGAATACTAAAAGTGCGGAACCCTCAACACCCACCTCGCCTGCTGAGGCGATGAAAACGTTTAGTGCCCCGCCGCGCACTACTGTCAACCAAGGGGCAGTTTCGAACTCTTCCAATCCGGTGCAAACAAAGCCGGTTCTCAACCAGCAGCTTGAATTATCTCCACTTGCATCCACTGTTATGCGAGAGGCACGCCGTGAGCTCGGGAGTGATCCCAGCATGCAGCAGCAGCTCTCAACGGCTACAAAAACTGAAGCGGTGATCGCTCAGGCTGTAGACCGAGTCATTAAAAAACGAGGTGACACGCTCGACGACATGGAGCGTGCGAGTATTATTATCGCCCTGCAGAAGGACCTCGTTGGATGGGGAGTTCTCCAGCCTCTGATCGACAATAGGGAGGTCACTGACATTCACTGCTATGACTCCAAGACGGTTGTATTGCAGCGCGGTAAAATAAGTGAAACAACGGGCCTGTCGTGGCCTAACCCACAAGCCTATTCGACGTTTATTGACCGACTGCTTCTTCGTCTCGGAAAATCGTTAAGCACCCAGCAGCACACCGTTGATGCCTCCTTTCCAAATGGAATACGTCTGTGCGCGGTCCATGAAAGTGTGTGCGGACAGCGTGGCCCACTGCTCTGTATCCGAGTGCCACGCATGTCTGATGCCTCTCTCGATAACATCATCAAGTACCAGGTTGCTCCGCCCTTGATCGTCAACTACCTCGCCGCATTGGTGAGGTCGGGCCTAGCAACAATAATGGTCGCTGGTGAGACCGGAACGGGAAAGACCACCTTGATGAAGTGTCTCGCCACTCAGTTCGGTGGAGATGAATCTATCGTCGCCGTAGAAGATACCCCAGAGCTGAATCTTGAACACCCGTACTTCCGCTCATTGGTCTCCCGCCCGCCGAACACAGAGGGAGTTGGAGAGGTCACCTTGCAAGAGCACATTAAGACCACGCTGCGAATGACTCCGACACGAGTGCTCCTTGGTGAGATGAGAACACCCTTCGCGGCTGAGGCGTTCCTTGAAAGTGCTCAGACAGGCCACGTCGGAATGTCCACGATCCATGCGAGAAATGCTCGTGAGACCCTGGTTCGTCTTGAGAGCCTTCTCGGTCGCGCCCAAAAATCCGTTGCGATCGACATAATCCGACAGCAGATTGCCCTCGCTGTTGATGTGGTGATTTGGTTGATTCGCGAGAAGGCAACCGGCAAGCCGCGCATCGCCGAAGTCATAGAGGTCGGGCACTTTGTTGAGGGCGTAATACAGGTTCGCCCGATGTTTACCCTCGTCAAGCAGGGTGTCAAACCGGTCTGGCGAGTTGATTCGTGGAACAGTAATTTTGCAGAGCAGCTAAAGAATGATGGTGTTACTCTTGGAGACTCGCCTCCAGAGATAACTCTTGCTGAAGTTGGCGGTGAGCCGCAAAGGGATAAGCCAAGGAGAGCCTGATGACCCGGAGTCTCTATTTGCTTGTACTAGCGGGTGTCGCCCTTGCAGGGCTACTCGTCCTATTTCTACGCACTCGAGGCGAGGGCTCTCAGCGGGCGTTGCGAGGTGGAGCTGGTGGTCTTTGGGGCAGCGGTGATGAGTCATCAGCCGGGCGTGCCGATGTTGCAGAGACGGCGGATCTGCTTGGTCGCTCCCGAGTGAGGGGATTGGCGGGAGCAGATGTTGCCGAGCGCAAGACAGAGCGGGGACTGTCGCTTCAGGCAAGGCTTCGCTACGCAAATTTGGCGGCGTATCCGCCGTATTTCTTCAGCTTGCTTCAGATCGGAATCAGTCTGGCTGCTTTCTTTGAAGCTCGGCTGTACGTGAAGGAAGTTCTACAAATTGTCGCCTTGACATCCGGGCCGCTACTCGTCAACTGGTTCATAAATCGGCGAATCGAAAAACGAATCAGAGATTTTGATATCGACTTTCCCCAGTTTCTTCTTTCGGTAGTCGGAATGCTCAAGACTGGTCTTAACACAGTACAAGCTCTCGAAGCTGCAGCCGCTGGTCTTGAGCAACATTCAATTGTTCGACAGGAGGTCGAGCTGATGCTCGAGCGATTTCGTGTGGGCGTTTCTGAGGATCGCTCGATCGGCTCATTTGCAGAGGATATACTTCATCCGGAAGTCGAGCTTTTTGTGCAAGCGCTCATTCTAAGTCGGCGTGTGGGCGGAACGTTGTCTGAAACGCTGGATCGGTTGGCAAAGCAGGTGCGGAAGCGTCAGACCTTCAAGATGTCGGCAAAGGCGGCAATCGGTATGCACCGCGGATCAATCTGGGTGATCGTCGCTTTGATTGTAGGGCTCCAGTTCTACATCTACAAAATTGCACCAGTGTTGGTTTTAGGAACATGGCAAAACCCGAGCCTGACAGGAATAGCTCAGTCGGCTGTTGTGTTAATTCTGTTGGGGATTCGCTGGATGAACACTATGACAAAGTTTAAGGTGTAAACTCCCATGAAGCCGAACCACTTACTAGTTGTGAGTATAGTATTACTTGCTCTGATGGGCGCGGCGCTCTTCGCCTACATTATTGCTCGCCGTGGACCCAAGCGCACTGGGCTTTCAAGGTTGCAATCGGCCGGTCGAGATCTGCAATACAATCAAGCAGAAGATGACGATGTGGAGGAGCTAGCC
>JBIJBZ010000066.1:0-15936 GCA_044344945.1 Bdellovibrionota bacterium
CGTCATCTGTAACCGTAGAGGGCAACGGTCAGCCGCGTGATGAGTCGCCAGTGGTTTTCCTCTACGTCAATTCCAAAGACACCGCACACCTCAACTCAGTTGTTGAAAATGCCCTAAGATTTGCGCAGAAGAGGCGGCTACGCCTTGGGACAATTTATCAGATCGGAGACTACCGAACGTTGTCGTCAGAGAATACTGCGTTAGCACAGAAGCTCGGAGTCCGCTACGAGGCCGCGACCAAGGTTGGATACAGTCGTGGAATTACGATGTCTCCAACGTGGATATTTGTGAAGAACGGGGAACCTCGCGTCGTTGAGGGGTATATGAACATCGAACCATTTATTGCGACTGAAGGGTTGCCTCCACCCGCGATGAAGCTGGATGCGATTGATACACCACACGGTGAGTTAAAAGGCTTTTAGAGAGGAATAGGTGCGATGCCAGGTGGCAGTGCGGTACTAAAAAGTGAGGCTCGAAGGGCGATAATCCGAAAGCTCCTGCTTGGTGCCGCAGTGGCTTTTCTGCCGTGTGTCACCGTGGATGCAGAAGAGCTTGAGAAGGAGTTTCGTGAACATATTGCGAAGCTGCGCGAACAGCAGAAGATCGCAGCAACTCCTGAGTCTGAAACCTCCAACGCAGTAGTGCCCGCTTCGCATCAGCCGAATGACCCGGAGATGTTCAATATTCCTGCGGCGTCTCACGTTCGCTCAAACGAGGGGATCCCATTTCCCCAACAGAGCGAACTAGTACTCGACCCAGAGCCGCCCGCATACATGGAGGTTCTTCGAGCGAGTAAACAACCCTACATTCCGAAGCCGAAGATGCCGTATGTGCGCCCCGGAAAGTGTGAAGCGAATCAGACTAAGCGTATCCCGCTAGTCTCTCCGGTTGAAGGGGAGGAGCGTGTTCTATCGGACGTGGTTTACCTTCCTCAAGAACTCATCCCGATGGATGCTAACGAGCTCTATGGCGAGCACGCAAAGCTGTGGGGATACGGACCTAACGGCGCTGAATCGGTCTACACTCGAATGGAGACGCACGCGGTTCCGTGTGTTCCGTACCGGTTCCGGGTTACGACCAAAGCCAACTACGAAGATTCCGGCGTAAATGCGCTTAAGAATTACGACAAGAACCCATCTGGAGATGGAATTCTTAATTCCTGGGTGCAGGAGCAGCTGTATGGGCGAAAGCCTAACGTGACATCGAATCGGGAAGGATTGCGACCGAGTCGGCGGCGGTAGGGGGTCGCTCTAAACCCTCAATTGATCAACGGGACAATACGCAACTTTGTGGCGGAAATAATCGAATAATCGTGCATGAACAACTGTCCACTCCAGTTCGTGCAACGCAAGAAACCTGCGCCGCACCTCTGCTTCGATGATCATAATCCGCCCGTGGTATTTGTCACGGTATGCACAAAAAATCGCTTCCGAATCCTCGCTTCGGCACGGGTGCATGAGATCCTACGTCGGTTGTGGCACGATCGATTACACTGGGTTGTGGGTATTTACATGATCATGCCTGACCACATTCACCTCCTTGTACGGGTCGCATCGCGCACTAGCTGTTCCTTGAAGCGATGGGTACAGTGGTGGAAGCGAGAGTTGAGCAAGGAGATCGGGTGGGCTGAGGGAACGGTATGGCAGTCGAGCTTTTGGGATAGGAATCTTTTTTCGCCGAATATTTATTCCGACAAGATCAGATACGTGCGCGAAAATCCCGTCAGGGCAGGATTAGTTGCTACAAGCGAGGAGTGGCCCTATCAGGGATTGGTGTACCAATTGGGTAGCCTTGATCGTTAGGTGCGTTTGGAAATTCGAAACGACTCGACGAAATTGACGTCACAGGGAGGGCCGGCGTGCCGCCGGCCGTTCGTGACACGAATGGAAAGGGCCATCGGCCGCGGGCTGTATTCGTATCCGTTAAGAACGGCGAGCGGCACGCTCGCCCTCCCACGGTTGCGGGAACGGATATCGCCTTCGGCCGCAGGCCGTTCCCATTGACGTTATGAAAGGGAGGGCCGGCGTGCCGCCGGCCGTTCGTGACGCGAATGGAAAGGGCCATCGGCCGCAGGCTGTATTCGTATCCGTTAAGAACGGCGAGCGGCACGCTCGCCCTCCCACGGTTGCGGGAACGGATATCGCCATCGGCCGCAGGCTGTTCCGATTGACGTTATGAAGGGGAGGGCGAGCGTGTCGCCGGCCGTTCGTGACGCGAAAGGAAATCGCCATCGGCCGCAGGCTGTATTCGTATCCGTTAAGAACGGCGAGCGGCACGCTCGCCCTCCCATGGTTGCGGGAACGGCTATCGCCATCGGCCGCAGGCCCCCTCCATATGCGCCCCCGTCCCGCCCAAACCTACGAAAATCCCCTATCTAATTCCGACAGATACAGACACTTAAGAACTATTAAAAAATAAATAAATGAACGTAAACCCGAAGCATTAGGGCACTTAGTGGCGATAAGAGTACATACCCTTAGTAGGCCATCTGGGGTTTTAGGCGAGTTGTTGGCTATGCGATTGTTTTTACTAATCCTTGGCGCATGTGGTGTGGCGATGACGCCTGCCGTACTCTCTGCCCAGGCCGCAACTGAGGAGCTGAAGGGCTTCTGGAATCGCGGTGATGCCTCAAACTTCCGAGAAGGTGTAACCCCTAATTCCTCCGCTCAGATAACTTACGCCGATCACCCGCTGGTCATCAATCAGATCAAAGAGCGCAACGAAGCCGCCAAACTCGTTCCACCTGCTCCTGCACAAGATCCCCAAAATAGCGCGCAAATACCGCACAATCAGGACGCTCAGCCAACAGCGCCAGCAGTATCAACACCCCTTTCGCGCGACCAGATCCTCGCCAAATTTGGCTCGCCCGATCAGCCCCAACTGATCCGCGCCCAGAAGGATGCGCCGCCGGCTATGCAGGGACTCTTTGAAGCCCTTAACTCGGGCGATAAGGAGTTGGCGTGGGAGTATGCAGTTGCACTCGCAAAACGCCAGGTAGAGCTGCAGAACACAGTGGCTAAGGCTACCGACTACCAGATGGCTGCCATGGAGGCCCTCGGCCTCCGTCCATCACAGAACATCGACCCCTCCAAAGACAGCATCGACCCCGTTCGGGCTGAGCTAGCTCCGATGATGCAGAAGACTCGCGAGGCAGAGCTCAAGAAGCGCGTGAACATCGACGCAGCTCTGGCCGCTGAGGAGGCTTACAGCGCAGAAGGCTCACCCCAGCAAGCAGCAGCTCTCATGCAGCAGCAATCCGAGATCCCCGTAGATCCGGAAGGTAAGGTAAAACTCCTCGTGTTCTTTGATGAAAAGGACAGCGATGCCAAAAAGCTCGGAGATTCTATTAGACCACTCAAAGAAAAATATAAGAGCGATCCGAATTTCTCGGTAATCGGTCTAACTAAGCGAACCTACCCGCTGCCTGCGCTTAAACACAAGGGCGCTGAGCTTTCATTCCCGTTCCCGCTCGTAAACGGAGAAGCACTCGCCCTCGACCTGCGGATTCAAAGTTATCCTTCGTTTGTGTTTTTGGCCGTAACCAGTAAGGAAACGTACCGACTAATAGGAATTCCTAGCGTGGATGAGATCGAGAAAACGGTTAAGGCGATGAGAGGGGGGCGGTAAGCTTAGAGTATATGCCTAACCTTCTTCGTCTAGTTCCGACCCTTACCTGCGCATTGATGCTCCTGACGGCGGCTACGGGGCGGGCTGTGGCCGAAACCCAAGAGTGGCTCGATCAGCAGATTACTACACAGGTAAAAAAAGTTGCGCCGGATAAATCTACCGCGTCAAGTCCGACCCTGACTCGCTCCACCACGGCCAAGGGGGCTGTTGTCCCGGATCGCGCGCCGCAGTACAGCACCGATTCCATGAAGCTACCGCCGATGATGGGCTTTCGCCAGCTGGCCAAATCGGCTCCGATGAAAACCATGCTCAAAGAGCTTATCACTGCTGACGTTCCCGTTATGTTCCAGACCATGATGATGGTGGAGAACGGGGCGGCAACCGGTTTTATGGGCTCCATGAATACGATCGGAGGTCTCCTCTCGAACACAGTTCAGACGAGCGACCTTAACCTCAAGATGCTCGATGCTGCAGATCCAACGGGGCGTGCAAGTCGCGAGTACGTCGCCAGTGCATATCGATCAATGCGATTCCAGGACGGTAACAAGGGAATCTGGCCTGCGGCATTATTCTGGGCCAGTGGAGATACCCTTGAGGCTCAACCGAATGAGAACTTCGGCAGGTTTAACAAGAATCCCAACGATTCAGGCGCAACGGCGGCCGATATTGAACCAAATCCCTCCACGGCTGTTGTATCTGCAACGAAACCGATTCTGCTATCAGAACAACTGTTTCCCGCAAACGGTGGGTCTAACAACCCAAATGCAGGGGAATTCAAGACCGCGATGCTAAAATGGGTCGGAGATATCAACACCGAAATTGAAGTTGAAAACGGTAATAGGTGGCTCAGAAAGAAGTACACCTCAGTCGCAGCGCAAGCCGATCAGTCAAATGTTATGGGCCCTACAAATTCGTGTGTTGATCACCCGACCGCCTTAGAGACCAAGCGCTGTGATAAGCAGTACGAGGTGTGGAAGCACCTTAATGCTGTGATGAGGCAATATTGCGAGTATAAGCAGAAGAACCCGAACGACGGCAAATTCATCTTCAAAAAGACCAAACCCGCAGATTCCATCAACACCGAAGATTGGGCGGGAGTTCAGGCATTCGATGTCCAGGTTACTATCAACTTTGTTGATCAATTTTTTAAGCTCATGCAGGTTCGCAAGCCGATCGAGGAGATTGATTGCACATCATTTAAGGGGGATAAGGATACAATGCCCTCCGGAATCGCAAATGCTAGCTCCGGTAGTAGTTTCGATTCCTGCGAGGGGGCACAGGCCAAGACCTGCCTTCGAAATGTCGTGCTATACGAGGTAACAAAAAAGATTGCAGAATCTCGTCTTATTACCTATTTCGAAGTTCTCTGGAATCACTCATACGCAGCGGCAGCTGACAAGCCAGATACGAAGGAGATGACTAAGTTTCTGTTCTGCGACAGTTTAAAGATAGGATGGCCGTGCGAGCCAGGACCTGAGTTTGACAGACAGCGAGAAGAGAATCGTCAGGAGTGGATTATCTTCCTCAACAACTTTAGTAAGCTTGCGCAGGGACAAGGTGGTTCCTCAGTATTCCGCCCCAATTCAAACAATCTCTCTACCTTTAGTGCTGGGTCTGCTGGAGGCGCGAAGCCGTGATAGAACTTTCAGCAGCCACCACTGGAGTTCATCTGCTTACATCCTTGATCGGAGCATTCGTATCCGTTCTCACTACTGGTGTTGAACAACTCACGACTACGACCTTTCTTTCCGAGAGTTATCTGGCGCTTTTCCGAGTCAATCAGTGTGATCCGAACTCGTGCCCGGGCAGTGCGTACAACCTTGTCACCGCTGCCTGGGCCAATATCGGGTACATGACGCATTCGGACTTTCTGCATCTGGTTACCGGTACAGGTTTTGGTCTGTGGGCCCCTCTCTTCTATATCATGGGTGCCATCGGTGGATTAATCGGTATAGCGCTCAACAGCCCTCCAAAAAACTGGACGTGGCTGATGATCGGGCCCGGAATATTCAGCTTCCTCGTCGGAACCACGAAAGATGTTTCGGGTGTTGCATGGCGTGTAGCAGGCAAGTACCAGCCGATGGAGGAGGTGTGGAAGGACGCCGAGACCGGTATAGGCAATACCTATCTTGTGAAGCGGCTTGGGCTCTCGGTCAATAAGAATGATGGCCCGGGTGGTCAGTATCCCGTGGCGTGGACCTTGGTATTTTTGGATGGGCTCTTTAGCTCTACAACCAACAGAATCGTTTCGTGGATCGGTATCGGAAGCCAAGAGGGAACCGGAGGCGCAGACAGCAATCTCGCTCAGAAGGAGGGGGACGGAACTGGTCCGTGGTACATCCTTGCGAACCTGAAGTGGGGCATGCTTGAAAACATTGTAGGTGTCAACGCTCGTGACCCGGACGTTCGAGATGCACTGGTTACGTTTCTTGCCTCAGAGTGTGGAGACCAGTTCAAGAAGGGTGTTGATACGGGTGCATATTCGGCGGCGTCTCAGTCGCGCGGGTCCAGCCTTCCGAGCGCTGTCCTCAAAGATGGAGCATCCGGTAGTATCCTGAGCTTTACTGGAGCAAACCTGAACTTCGGTAGTTACAAGAAGTTTGTGCATGGCATGGATACGGAGGTTATTCCAACTCCACGCTCCATCATACGCTTGTTTAATCAGCCTAAGTCGACACAGGGCTCATTCCGTGAATTTACGGAGAAGTGGCGGAACAACGACGATGCAGACAACTCCGGTCGCACTGTCGAGATCGTCTGCTCCGAATATCTATGGGTTGTTATCCAGGCGCTCCGGTGGGAGTCGGGTCACGCATTCTGGCAGCTCGTGCGAAGCTCGCCAAATGGTTTTACGCGGACTGCCCTCCTAAAGTCTCTCTTCTACGGCTGGGATATTCGCCAGACATCCACCTCTCAATGGGCAAGCGACGCACAGCTTGAGGACTTCGTTAAGCAGCTTATTTTTCTCCATATGCTAAAGAATGAGCTGCTCTTCGCTCCTCAGATCACTGAGACAGGGCAACGCTTTGCGCCGTCAGAGCAGACTCGAAATTTCACCGAGGCTTACGTTCGCGACCAGGGCTCCAGGTCGAAAGCGGGAGAGCTGTACAACTGGGCGGTGATGATGCCTCACGTGCAGGGAATCCTTACCTACCTCGTGTGCATATCGTATCCCTTTGCGTGCATGTTGATGGTGATTCCGGGCCACTGGAAGGCGCTCTTTACCTGGGTCACCTTCCTGGCATGGGTTAAGACCTGGGATATCGGATTTGCGATCGTGCATACGTTAGAGCGTAGCGTGTGGGCGATGATCGGCAATCACAGCTCGATGGCGCGCGTCGCAAATATGGTGATACAGACGGCCGACCACGTTGGTACGGTCACCGTTGGCACGGTGGCTGATTGTCAGGGAGATAACCTCTCAGAACTATGCGCGATTCCAGATGTGAAGGAGAGTGAGATCTTAACGCAGCCAAATGCGTGGGCGCTCCTTGACAAAAGTCTCCTTCTGATGGGAAGCGCTGACCTCGATCTGTCGACTGGTTACTACATCTACATCATGTCAGCCCTTTACTTTGCTGTTCCAGCAGTGACCGGCCAGCTCGTTCTCGGTGCGAAGGCCGGACTTGGTAGTATCGCGACACAAGGCCTTCAGGGTGGAGCAAGTGAGGCAGGAAATGCAGCGAAGTCGGGGCGCGGTGGTGAGGTTACAAACAATCTCGCCACGAACGATAAATCGCAGGATGCTGCAGCAAGGACCAAGAGCCAGCGAAATAGTGGACTCGCCTTGGCACAGTTTGACACGGCTAATGCGGCAATGGATGCTGATATGTCGGCTAATCGTATTGGTGGGGTGGCGGGTGGTTTGAATAATGCAGCGAAGGGAAGTGAACTGCGTGCAAACTCCTACGCATCTCGAGCGAGGCTCCTGGAGCCTGCTGCTAGTTTTGCCCAACAATCTAAGGGGTTAGCGTTCCCACCACGCGCGAAGGAGAGCACCGGTGCTGGCGAAGGGGCTACCGGCGGCTTATTATCGACTATAGCGGCGGGCGGTAACTTTTTAGTCGCTTCAGCGCAAGATAATCTGACCCATGGCCAGCTAGGTGCATCGGCACGAGCCGGGCACTTTGGTGCGGGGGCCGATTGGGCGAAGATGCGAGCTGGTCTCATGAGCTCAGGATTTAAGGACTATGCAGGTAAGCTTGGTGCCGAGGCGGAATTTAATGCTAATACTGATGCGTGGGATTCGAAGAATGCTTATGCAACACACGTCTCCGGGATGGCTGGTGTGTATGGGGCAAACGCAGGTAGTTTAGCGCCCGGAAATAAGCCGACAGATGCTTTGGGTCTCGCCCTGAGCGGGAATCTAGGCTCCAGTGCCAATAGTGCAGCTCGTTATAGCGGGGGAGGCTTCTTAAGTAATGCGAACTCGATGACTAGCGCGGGCCAGGCTGCATTCGGCTCATCATTATTCCAGAGCAGTTGGGACGGTGGTTTTAGTCGTGTAGGTGCGACCCTGCATACGATTGGAGCGGGTGAACAAGCTCAGAACGACAGAAAAGAAATGGAGGCCAAGGGTAGCGCCCTGGTGCAGAGCCTGAAAGACAACGGAGGACCAGATTTTACCCCCCAGCAGTAGAGAGTTGAGGTTTTTGGTGCCTTCCGAGTAGTCGGCAGAGCCGCGTGTCGTGCCTCCCATAATCAGGTCATGTCTTGACGGCTATCCTCGCTGGTATGTGCCTATAAAGGTGAATAGTGCGTCTTGAGGCCTGGTCGAAATCGTAGGTGATTAACGTTATGATTCGGGGCCTACGCGGGGAACTATGTAGGAGCTGAATCTGGTTGTGCGGTAGAAGCATGCGGTGGTTTCGCAATCCCATTAGCGGGGTGATGATTGGACCGGGTGCACTCTTCCGTAATTCTCCGAGCCTTTCGCTTATGGTCAGTATTCTTATCGATCAGAGCGCATGTAAATAATCCTTCCCGGTCCTTGCCGGGTGTCGCATCGGTGCTTCCTCGGGAACCTCGATTCACTCGTTGAAGATTCGTCTCTAGCAAATGTAGGGGCTGTGTTTACGCGTCTCTTCAGGAGTTAGCCCGAATATTGCACGAACGTGCGATGTTCGGGCTAGCAAGTGCATGGATGCACTTGCAAATTCCGATGCGTAGCATCGGAATGTGGAGCCTACAGTTTGTGTGGGCACTTGGGGTCCCACACAAATAGGAGGCGATAAGAAAACAGGCCAAGGATGGCCTGTTTTCGACCATTTTTCTCGGCGAGCGTAGCGAGCTTCGTGAAAAATACGGGTTAGCCCGAGTCTGCGCCACGTTCGTCCCATAATTCGGTCAATAGAAGCGGGCCTCCTGCTTGTCTGCAGAAATACAATCACAGAAGGGTCGTGGGGGATGTTTCGTGCAGATCGTTAGAGAGAATATCTGAGCAAGCCAGCGGGTGTATGTCGGAGGCTGAAGCCATGTTCTGTCATCCCCTAAGATTTCAGAGAACGGGACTGGAAGACTTCAGTGATGGGCTCTAACCAAATCTGATGCCCCATTCAAGGTGTGCCAGAAGCGAGAGAAAGATTTTGTAGTGAGTGCCACGCCGAAGCTACTTTAGGACGAGGATTTCGCCATGTATGATTTTTTTTGGAGATTCCCGTGGAAAAAATGAGCAGCTGCGTATGAGCGCTCTGGTCAGAAAATAGGTCCTTTGAGCTCCCCATTGATGGGCAAGGTGGGCGATCTTAATCGGAGATGGTGGTCGGTTGCCCTTAGGTAAGGTGCTGCATTAACCGGAGTAGTGCCTGCGTATTGCGAGGAGAGGTAAGCGAGCAGAGGAGGATGTCTACGAGAAACTCGCACTGAGGGGTTTGTCGCCTGATTGAAGTTGAGAGGTAGTGATGAAGATGGTGGGCTGGTGTTGCATTTGCAAAAACCTTTGGCTAGCCCACCACGAATGTTGAGCAGAGCCAAAACTGCTTTCCTTCACCTGAGTATGGACAGCAAGACGCCAGCCAAATAGAGGAAGTAGATGATCGCGATCCCGACGTTTATAACGCCCGGAATAACAATCGTTCTCCACCACGTCCTGTATAGGTCTGAGATCTTGGCCGCCGCTCCAGTGATGGCCTGATCATAGAAGGTACGTGCCTTCCACCCTCCCCTGTCCTCCTTGTCCCCACTTTTGACCTTGTCATGGGCCAATTTGAGGGCCGTGCTCAGCGAAGATAACATCGTACCCACGATGGAGTTTGACCCCCGATCCGGGTGCCAGAGGCTATCCTTCGCTGACAACCACGGACGGCTGTCGCGAACTGCCCAGAAGGCGATCATCGCCTCCGCGAGGAGTTCGTTGTTCGAGAACGCGTTCTTTGGGGCAACGATCGTGAGTTGGTCCCCAATACGGGTCTCGAAGCTCACCCGGAGGGCCTTGAGCCCCCAAAGCGACAGAAGTCCCAAGGCCGAGAGGATCACGACCTGCGTAGCGTTAGCCGCAAGGTGCTGTAACACCAAGAGGTTAGCGAGCAGGATGACCCACTGGAGGGCCCTAAGCTTTCCGTCGAGTTGACTCACCGTCCTCTCGTACGCTGGGTTCAGTTCTGATTCCGGCAGCCTGAGGGTGATACTCCTTTTTGAGAGTTTCACCGAAGCATTCGGCGTGCCATAGGCCGACTGCAAGACGGCCTGCAGGTCGATTTGCCTGGGGTTAGTCCAGTTAATTGACATGTTTTTTTTTATTGGTTTATTGTTGTGTTTGGTTCAGAGCCACCGGGCTCGGAACTTTCTCAAGCTGTTCAGTTTGAGGAAGCCCCGAGAGTAGCCAACCGACCACATAAAACCTTTGTACACATCACCGCCCACCTGCTCACGACATTCGCGACATCGTCAACAGGAGATGATGTGTTTGATCATCTACCCAACCAAGTTGTTCTCTCTATCGCCCTGTGACTCCATTGAATCTAGTCACTCACGATCTCGTTCGCACATTTACCCAAGCGCCGCGCCTAGGTTGAAATGATAATTCTTTGCCACTACCGTGTTTAAAAAGCTCGGAATTAGGGAGGTTCCGATGAGCGGAACGCGGAGTTTGTTTCGAATATCCACTCCTGTGCTTTGATTTTCGACTAAAACGATGTAGTCGCGTAACGAGCCCGCTTTCTCTAGTTCGTCTAAGCCCCCAAATACAAATGAGTTCTGTCCAGCGCGCTTCGCGGAGGTTATGACTTTGGAACCATCCGGCGCCAGAAGGTGCACGCCAACTATCTTGTCCGTATCGGTCGATGTGGGAAAATGTACTTCCACTGTATCCGCTGTGCGATCACGTACGGCATTAAGGGAGTTCGGATCGCTTGGATTCGGAGTAATCTGCCGGCCGAGAAATGGTACCTGCTGCCGATGCTCCGGGCCTGGCTTTTGACCTGCCAAAATTGCCAGCGCACGATCCAAGTCTGACATGCTCCCACGCGAATGCTCAACATACAACTTGGCGGCATCGTGAATCTTGCGTTGCATCACAGCTTGCTGAGCAGCAGTCGATGTCGCAGTGAGGCTCTGTAAGGCAGAGCTAGGAGATGTAACTAGAGCTGTCGACGGCGTTATCGTTTGGGATGATAATGCTGTACTCGTGCTTGGTCCTACAGGTGATGCCGAACTGACCATGTCTCAAACTCCCTTTAAATAATAGTGATCCCCAGTCGCCCCGGGTGCGCATCTTTAACGCCTACTACCCTTGTTATGAAGCTCTCGGGATAGATGTGCCTTAGATTTATTGGCAGTCTAACAAGACGCCGCAAGCTACCCAAAGGCCAAGGATTCCGCGCGGGTACATTCGCCCAATTCTGGACTGTTTCGATCTACTTCAAGCACCTGCTCGTTAGGGAAAGCAGAGAAATACTATCGGCGAGGAGCTCAGTTTTGGAAGCCATTTAGGAGCCGCCGCCTTCGGCGAAAGTCTCTCAAGGTCGTACCCAGGCGTTGCCGTGACCTGTGAGATTCAGTGAGATGATTTCGCTTTTAAATTAAGCTGTTACGCCGCCATCTAATTGAATAGATAAGTTAAACGAGTGATTGTTTTGGAGTGAGATTGATCTTTGACGAGTTGGCCAGAGGGCAGGATCTGAGGAGCATTTTGAGGGGCGTTGCTTACGTCATCACGTCAATTCGGCAGTAATTCAGAAAAACTAAGCTCGAAACAGGCCAAGATTTGAGGGCTCGCAGCGGATGAGAGTGGTGGGCTGGTGTTGCATTTGCAAAAACCTTTGGCTAGCCCATCACGAATGTTGAGCAGAGCCAAAACTGCTTATGAGCTTCAGTTAGAGCCAGTGATAAGAACAGCAAACAAGATCATGAAAAACCCTGTCCACCCCAAATTTCGAAAAAATGCGGTGACTTTGAACGGGATAACAACCGTTCTCCACCACGCAGCTTCGAAGCCTGAATTCTGCGGAAAATTCGGAATCTTTGCCGCCACTGCCTCAAACTTCTGCTGGTATAGGTCAATCCTGCTCCAACTTGCCGATTCCCCATTAACAATCCTATCTGCCACGCTTTGCATGGCTTTCTGTATAGGAGTCAATAGGGACCAGGCAACCGAGTTGCTGCCGTCCGACCGTTGATTATGGTCGTCACGTCTGCCCCAGAATTGGAAGACATTCGCTAGGGCTGGCCGGGTGTCCCGGATTGCCCAAAACGCAAGCATCGCCTCTGTCAACAGCTCATGATTGACCTCAGCGACCCTTCCGGCGCAGAGGGTAACTTGGTTGACGACACGCGAAGCGAAGCTACGACGCAAATCGTTCTGCCATAATACCGCGAGGGAGCCAATGACGCCCAGCCCGAGGCAGAACGACGCGCAACTATGGATCACCGGAAAGGCGCTCTCGAGAAAAACCCCGAAGGGAAGTGCCACGACCATGCAGATCCATTGCGCAATCCTGCGCCACGTATCCGAATGGCTCCGGTGTATCTCGAGTTCTCCGGGGATGCGAATCGTGATGCTTGTAGAGGAAGCGTCTACCGACGCCCCTGGGTAGCATTCCCTGATCACATCGTTAAGGTTGATCGTGAAGGGATTATTGCCTTCAAGAGATCGGACTGTTTTTCTTGGCTGTCTGTGAGGAGTAGTCATGGGATTAGATTTATTCTATTTAGTCCAGAGCACCGTGCTCGGAACTTCCTCAAGCTTGTCAGTTTGAGGAAATTCCGAGGGCGCACGAACATCGACCCCATGAGATAAAACCTGTTTCTGCATCACCACCCACCTGTTGAACGCCTGCATCAGGCGTTCAACAGATAGCGATGCCATATAACTACCCATTTAAATATTTTAAAGAGCATGGGCTCACTGGCCCATATCCACAATCTGGAGAGGTAGCACGACTAGCGGACAAAGTCATGAAAGATCGCTTG
Source organism: Bdellovibrionota bacterium (assembly GCA_044344945.1). Taxonomy (GTDB): domain Bacteria; phylum Bdellovibrionota_C; class UBA2361; order UBA2361; family OMII01; genus OMII01. The sequence continues at coordinate 13,036 of JBIJBZ010000066.1, forward strand.
GCTGAATTCGAAGGTGAAGCCTTTCGGGATCGTTGGTTTTAGAGAGGGTGGCCTGCGAGAACCCACGTGCTTTAGGCATTCCGCTAAGCGCATAGGAGCCGACAGAAACGATCTGGTGAGCTCATATCTCCGCAGATCTCTCGTTGGAAAAATGAACCGATAGGGTGCCTAGTACGTAGGTAGGGCTCAAGGGAGCGTTCAAGGGGAGAGGGTAGAGGCTTGCTAACTATTTGGTATCGCGATGCAATTCATGGACCTAGGGACTGACTTTCTATGTCACGCTATGGCTAAAAGAGCCCATAACCCTAGTAGAGTATCCCCGGGTGCATGGACCACGTGTGCCCTGGCTTGAGAGCCGCTTAGGAGCCTATGACAGTTACTACTCTTATTGAACCCGGTACCGTACCAACCCAGCGCGGTGTTGCTCCTGAGCGGACACTGGCAGATGCGGTGAATCCAGAGGTGTACTCCTCTCGAAATGCGCAGACTCTTGCGAGTATTCGCGGCGTTCAAGTAGATCGGCGCGAATCATTAGATTCGGTAGTTCGTTGGTCTCTTTTCGGCAGAGAGCACCGCGCAGAGATTGCTCAGATCTGGGTGAAGGCCCGACTCGATCCGAGAATGGATCAGGGGCAAGATATAAAAGATCTTTTACCGCTCTTATCGAAGCATCCTGAATTGCTGGAGCGCTTGCATGGCGTGGCCACCACGGATCGTCTCTTCGGAATTGAGCGCTCTGCTGATAATGCAGCATCATTTGAGAAGATGCGCTCAGAGTTTCTCGCGCAGCTCATTCGTGGTGCGGTGGATAGCCGCTCGATCACGCAGGGACCAGGCCCGATGTGTACTGTTACATCGATGCTCAAGACTCTTCCGCCAGAGGAGCTGCTCCGTCTGGGGTGCGGCTTTGCTCTGGATGGCGTGGTGAAGACGCGTAGTGGTAAAGAGATGATTATGCGCCCTGCGTTTATTGAGCGCGCGGCAATCAACTCAAATGGAGATATTGGCAATGTAAAGTGTCAGCGCCCATCAGCGGGTATGTTGATGCTGCTCGATGGCGTTATCGAATTGGGCGTTCCTGATGTAACGCAACAACCGGGTGCGTATTGGGGGCAGTACACCGACGTGTGGCGCAGTTTGCGGGGAGCCGAGGCCGCGTGTGCTGCTCGTGACGCAAAGATTCAAGTCAATCGGTTGACCGGACAGGCAACTCAGGAGAGTGGAGTGATGACCTCAGAGATGTCTCAGATGGAATATCTTGAGTGTCAGTTGAAACGTTCGGGAGGAGAGAGAGCTGGCGGGGTCCTCATCGATACGTTGTGGAATCACAGTCGACCTGGAGCCGGGAGCGACACCAGTCATGGGCGACACATGCTACGTGCTGTTGGAGTGGAGCATCGTAAGGGTGCTACGTATATCGTGTGTGAGAACCCGATCGGAGATTACGTTGATACGAGGAAAACCTCGGCCGGGCATGCGGAGTTTTTTGCGCCAGGTTCGATCTTGGGACATAAAGACGGATTCTGGTTTGAGATGGGTGGAAATGGCACCGTCTACATCAGGAAGGATGTGCTTAGTCAACATTTACAGACGGTGCTGGTCGATTACAGTGACAAATTTGCATACGTCAAGGGTCACGAGACCGAGCCGCTGAAGCTTGGAACGCTCGATAAGACTACTCCGATGATCATCTTCGTAAATGGTGATGATGCAGTGGAGGAGGTCATCTTGGGAGATGGAGAGATAGTACATTTCTCTGAGATACGACATCACATAGAGCAAGAGCGCACTGCGAAGCGCGAGGAAAATGAGAAGCGGTATATTCGCAGGAGGCGTAAGGGGCGCCGCGGTCTGGAAGATGCTGAGGGAGACGATCCAATTCCGCAAGATGAGCTTGAGGGGGCACCAACGGGTACCGCCGAGGCTGTGTCTGAGGCGTTGAAGCGTATCGGGAAGCCCAAGAGCAAAGGGTAGCCTATACAGGAGTGACCTCTCATAGACCGAGACACCATCTGCGCTCTGCAGCTGCCCCCTTGTTGAATCTACTGCTATTCGGGGATACTGAGGCGGCTAGAACTCAGAAGGCTGCCTCTATGATTCCATCAATTCGTTCAAATTCCGCGTTCATCTACCGTCTGCTCGTATGTTCTGGTATCTCAGTAGCTCTCTGCTCCTGTGAATACGAATGGAAGGATGAGCCCGCACGCACCGATGATCGAGTGCTAGTTTTAGATCAGGAGGCCCCTCAGCCACCGGTTGAAGAGAAGAAGCCTGAGTCGGCGGAGCGGCCAGTGCTGGCTCCGGGCAAGGAGGTTTCAGGCATGGATGCTCTTCCGGCCAATTCAAAGCGGCTGAATCTTCCCGAACTTGCGCAAAATAGTGCGGTAAAGGTGACGTCGAATGATCCAGGGCTTAGTGATCCAACCCAGGTCTACGATGAGATTGAGACGTCGCTTACGAAATCAGACGGCATAAATCCTCTCAAGATCACATTTGAATTTGCGGCACCGCATACCGTGAAAGCTGTGAAGGTGCTCTCGTCGTATTCTGATTTCGGATGGGCGATTGAGGTTGATAACGGCAATCGTCTTGTAGTTGATACGGTCATTGATGGTCAGTGGTCTACGATCGCCTGGCCGGAAGGGATCAAGGCCAAGAAGGTTGTTGTCGAAGTACTTCGTAAGGTGCGTGACAATTATGTGCACCTTAATGAGATTGAGATCTACGAGTAAGGTCGGGAGAGCGGGCGTGTCGCCCGCCGGTCGTTGCGTTGATGGAAAGGGCCTTCGGCCGCAGGCGCAGATTCGTGCGTTTTCCCTTATACAATTCGCATAATGGAAAGGGCGTTCGGCCGTAGGCGCAGATTCGTGCGCCTTCCCTTATACAATTCGCATAATGGAA
>JBIJBZ010000067.1:0-15807 GCA_044344945.1 Bdellovibrionota bacterium
GACGAGGATGGTCAAGAGATCGCTCCGAAGCCGACACCTCAAAACCAAGAAGACGAAGAGCAGAAGAAGAAGTTCCTCGCCAAAGCCACTCCATACCGCAAGTCGCTCAAAGATACTCGAACCCTGTACGAGCAGTTGATGGAGCTTCCATTAGAGAAGAGGGCTGAGTCCGACCGGGAGAAGAAGTTTGCAAAGCAGGTGATTAAGAACGCCGCCAAGATCGAGGAGTTAAACCTCAACCAGAAGCAGTTCTTGGCGATGATTCAGCTCGTCAAGGCTGCTGATGATGAGAGGCGTGATCTCTTTCGTTCGCTCGACATGCCTGCGCGCAAGTTAGGCGCCAGCGTAGAGGCACTCGTGGACTCTATCCCCGACTTGCTTTCCACGGATCAGGTAGCAGTGAAGCGAGCTGGGAAGCGCTTGAAGCTGAAGAGCACTGATCTGAAGCACTGGGAGGAACCAATTCGCCGCACGCACGGCTCGATACGTTCGCTTGAGGAGCGCGTGATGATGAGCGCGAATTCCTTTGGTGATAGCGTTCGCATCCTCAAGGATGGAGAGGTGCGTGCACGACTCGCCAAGGATCAGCTCATCGAAGCGAACCTGCGCTTGGTAGTTTCGATCGCAAAGAAGTACACCAATCGAGGACTCCAGTTCTTGGATCTGATTCAAGAAGGCAACATCGGCTTGATGAAGGCCGTTGATAAGTTCGAGTACCAGCGAGGATACAAGTTCTCCACGTATGCAACGTGGTGGATTCGTCAGGCTATCACTCGTGCGATTGCCGACCAGGCTCGTATCATCCGGATTCCGGTACACATGATTGAGACGATCAACAAGTTGGTGCGCACGTCGCGTCAGCTCGTTCAAGAGCTCGGTCGTGAACCCACGCCCGAAGAGATCGCCGAGAAGATGGAGATTCCGATCGACAAGGTCCGAAAGGTTCTAAAGATCGCCAAGGAGCCTATATCGCTCGAGACCCCAATCGGAGAGGAGGAGGATTCACATCTCGGAGATTTCATCGAGGACAAGCGTGTCGTTTCACCGGCAAATGCGGTCGTAAACATGAACCTTCAGGAGCAAACGCGAAAGGTGTTGGCAACACTCACTCCACGAGAGGAGAAGGTGTTGCGGATGCGTTTTGGTATCGGTGAGAAGAGTGATCACACTCTGGAAGAGGTGGGTCAGAACTTCGATGTAACTCGTGAGCGTATCCGACAGATTGAGGCAAAGGCGCTCCGAAAGTTGCGGCATCCGAGTCGCAGTAAGCGTCTGCGCGGTTTCATGGATAAGTAAACCTGATGAGAGTGATGATGCGGACGGTGAGGTTCCTGGTTGGGGCTGTGATCCTTTCGGGGTGTGGGCGCTACATGGCTCCAGTTCCCCCCGAGATGCTGGCACCGGTGGCAGTTGAGAACTTAGTTGTAACTCCATCTGATACAGGTATGTTCTTTTCGTGGAGCGCTCCTGAGAAGGATCGCCGCGGTCGAGAGTTGAAAGATTTCGATGGGTACTCGGTTGAACGAAAAGAGATCTCCAAGCGAGGCGATGAAACCGATCCGTCCATACGGTTTACAGAGCTGGCATTTATATCCGATACGCACATCGAGAAGCGTGACGAGCTGCGCGAAGAGGCTCGGGCTGCCGGCAAGATATCCCGAACAGTCAAGGCGCCAGCGGAGCTGACCAAGTTTTCGTATACGGATGGAACTCCTCGGAATGGAGTGACGTACATCTACCAGATCGTTCCGACGAACAATGGGGGTGTAAAGGGGCAGGTTGGGCAGGTCATCAAGGTAGCGTTTCAGGGTGCCCAGAGTGCAGTGATGTTGACCAACTCTCAGGAGATCGAGGATCTTGCTGCGGCCCAACTGCCGCCGCAGTAACGTTTTTGAACAGCGGAAAACTGGAGCGTTAGCGTAAGCTGGTCCGATCGCCTTGTTGTGTTGTCTTCTACCTCAAATGTTCGCTTGCGCCAGCTGTCTAAGCAACTCCTACATATCGGATTGAAACCACAAACTAGCAGGGTGGTGAAAAAAGACTTCCGGTTGCGCACTTCGATAGTTTGACTACAACTTCGTTGGAGCCGCCGAAAAAATCCTCAACGTATCTCAGAGGATACGCTTCCGGTTTTTTCGTCGTCTCAGCATTGTTTCGTCAAAACTCTCAAAATGCGCACCACGGAACCTTTTTAAACCAGGCTCATCGACGGAATTAGTGGGTAGTAGCGGGGCAGAGCTACGGCATAACCCGCTGAGTTTCCAGCTAAAAACGAGGTTATCACGTGCACGTGCACGTGAACGGCCCGATATCATCAAAAAGCACCCACTAAAAACGTCGAAGACCCTTAAACCATACTGCTAGTGTCGGAAGACGGGGGTAGAACCAGCTGAACAACACACACGTGTGGCGCTAGTTTAATCCTGAGAGGGGAAAATCCCTCTGCGTTCAGATTAGGAGTCAGTTTCCTTTGATTTTTGTCCAGGCTCGGTTTAGCGTGGGAAAGATACGTGTATCAAAATTTCGTTATGACCGCGCGCTCACTCAACCTTGCTGGGGTGTTTACAGCGATTATCACCCCGTTCTCTCACGATGGATCCAGGGTTGACTTTGACTCACTGGATCGATTGCTTGAGATTCAGATTAAAGCGGGTGTTCGGGGTATCGTTGCATGTGGCTCGACCGGCGAAGCCGTAACGTTAACCGAGGCTGAGTATGTTGAGGTGGTACGGTTCGTCCGCCAGAAAACGGAGGGGCGCATCTCGTGCGTAGCGGGAATTTCGGAGAGTGCCACAGCGAGTGCAGTAGAGCGGGCTCGACAGCTGGAGGAGTTGGGGTGCGACGGTATTCTCTTAGCTCCGCCTCCGTATCACAAACCAACGCAAGCCGGGATCGTTGAACATTTTAGAATGGTGCATCGCGCAACTCCGTTGCCATTGGTCGCGTACAACGTTCCGAGCAGAACGGGCGTACCGATCGCTCCTGCAACACTCGGGAAGCTGAGCCAGGAGGGTATTATTAAAGGTATTAAAGAGTGCTCTGGCTCAACTGACGCACTCGCTGATTGTATGACGTTGATCGATCCAGCATGTCAGGTGGTGTCAGGTGACGATCCTCTGACGTTGTCGCTGATGGCATACGGTGGCGTTGGGGCGATCTCTGCGTCGGCAAATGTACTTGCTACTGAGATCGTTCGGCAGGTCACTGCGTGGAATGAGGGGCGACCTGAGGATTCACGCAAGGAGCAGCTTGCAATTCTCTCACGAGAGCGCGCGCTCTTTATTGAGTCGAATCCAGTGCCAGCGAAGACGGTGCTCGCGTTGCGAGGAATTATCTCCCATCCGACCGTGAGGCTCCCATTGGTGCCGCTCGCTCCTGCTAATCTGGAGAAGCTTCGGAGCGAGTTCGGTATATGATTAAGGTAGGGGTTGTTGGTGCGACCGGTCGCACAGGTCGTCATGCGATAGAGGCTCTTCGCGGTGGAGCGGAGTATGGCCTGCATGGAGCGATAGTTTCGCCGGAATCAAGCAAGATTGGCAGCGTTGTTGAGGGCACTTCGGTCTCGTATTCTGGCACCCTTCAGGCTTTGGCGGGAAGCGATCTTGTAATTGAGTTCTCTGTGCCCGAAGCCTCGGTTGAGGTGGTCCGGTGGTGCGCTGGAGCGAATATTCCGGTGCTCGTTGCAACAACGGGACACAGCGACGCGCAGCTTGCAGCGATCCGCAGCTACGCAGAGCAGATTCCAATAGCAATTACCCCAAATACATCGGTCGGGGCAGCGGCGCTCTCTATGCTTGCTGCGCATGCCAAGCGTATTCTCGGTCCATCCTTCGACATCGAAGTGATGGAGATCCATCACAAGATGAAAAAGGATGCACCTTCAGGGACAGCGCGAGCGGTAATCTCAGCGGTTGAGGAGGGCTCTCCGGTTGTGTTTGGCCGCGAGGGGAAGCGAGAGGCAGGGGAGATCGGGGTTGTCTCGCTGCGAGGCGGGGATGTCTCGGGGGACCACACGGTGTATTTTCTCGGGCACGGCGAGCGGATTGAGATCTCACACCGCGTCTCGACTCGGGAGGTGTTTGGGCGGGGTGCGGTAACGATGGCGCTGCGGCTTCTGGGTAGGGCACCAGGCCTCTATGCTCCACGCGACCTTTTGGGTTAGTAGGCGGCCTCAACCGGTCCGCCGGCTGGTTAGCACATCAAGCGGAGATGGCGGCTTTAAACTTTTAACCCCCTGAAAATAGTGCGTTGCGTTTTAGGAATCCCCCTGTTATAAGCCAAAAAGAGTTATAAAACAGCATTGTGCGTTTATCCGCCCAAGCCGCTAATGTGCAAAGAAGCTGCGCAATAAAAACATCAGTTGCGTGGCAGGGGGCTGCTGGCTAAGGTCTAGGTCGAAGCCGAGGGCTCCCATAAAGGTGGTTGATAGCCGTAACGGGCGTAGACGACATAAGCCAAGGTAAATTTTGGGGCCGGCGGGGGTAGTTTGCCCTCGGTTCAGAAGTTCAGAGTAATTACGAAGCAAGGAACGTCACCGTATGAAGCGCGAGAAATCTAATTACATGATTCAGTCAGTCTCTCATGCTCTCGATGTAATCGAGGAGCTGTGCAAGGCAAACGGCGAGGTCGGTGTTACCGAGTTGTCAAAGCGCTTAAAGCTTCACAAGAACAATGTGTTTCGCCTCCTGGCAACCCTTGAGTTGCGCGGATACGTTGATCAGAACCGAGAGACCGAGGATTATCGTCTCGGCGTAAAGGCGCTCCAGATGGGGCAGTCGTATCTCTCGCAGAGCACCCTCGTTGGTCGAGGTACTCCGATTTTGCGAGCGCTCTCTGATGCAATCGGCGAGACCGTGAGCCTCGTCACATTGCAAGCAGGAAATGTTCAGTTCCCGATTAGCATCGAGTCGAAGCGGCCTGTGAAGGTTGCTCCCCGTATCGCAGTGTCATTCCCGGCCAAGCTTAACGCTGCGGGTCGACTCCTTACGGCGCAGCTTCCTGATGCTACCTTGGCAGAGGTTCTCGCGGCTAATACTGCTCAGGATGCAGCAATAAAAGGTCAGCTTCAGGAGCTTCGCACCTCTGGTCAGATCATCGACCGCGGCGCGATTGAGGCCGATGTAATTTCAATCTCTCGCGTGATCCGTGCGAGTAATAACGAGGTGGTTGGAGCGGTCGAGGTCCTGATTCCGCAGTATCGTGCCAAGATCGACGTGGTTTTGCCGAAAGTTGAAGAGGCGGCTGCGCAGCTCTCCGCGGCGCTTGGCGCGACGAAGGCTAGCTTGGGTTCGGCAGTTGAGAAGGAGGTTGTTCCAGCTCAACCATCTCAGCCACAAATCCCAACTGCTCAGACACCACCAGCAGGCATTGGTAGTCCGCTGACAGCGCGGACAACAAAGTAGGGGTCGGCTTGGTTAATAATTCGTAGGAATTATTCCGCCCCAAAAAGAGAGCCCCACCAGGGGCTCTTTTATTTTTGGCTCTGGAAGGTGGTGTCCAGAGCGCTCTCGCAGTACCCCGTACAAGAAGGAAATTTTACAAAGGAAATGTATATGATCCCACTCTCTGGACTGAGCCCCGAGCAAGAATCGCTTCGAGAGATTGCGCATCGGTTCGCGCTTGAAAAGATTCGGCCCGTTGCTCCTCAATTCGACGAAAGAGCAGAGTTCCCCGCAGCCCTCATCAAGGAGGGGCATGGCCTAGGCCTTATTAACGTTACTTTGCCGGTAGAGGTGGGTGGATCGGGGCTCTCAATCTTTGACGCATGTTTGGTGATCGAAGAGATCGCGTGGGGTTGCTCGGGTTTTGCAACTTCGATGGTGGCAAACGACCTCGCTCTTACACCAATTCGGATAGGAGCTACCGATGAGCAGAAGAGGCGTTTTATCGAGCCGATCGCATCATCGGGGCAACTGGCCTCGTTCTGTCTTACTGAGCCAGGTGCCGGGTCCGATGCCGCAGGGCTCCAGACTACGGTTGAAGATGGGGGCGATTGCTGGATTATTAACGGTTCGAAGCAGTGGATTACCAACGCAGGGCATGCGTCACAGTTTACCGTATTTGCAACGATCGATAAGACGAAGAAGCACAAGGGGCTGTGTTGTTTGGTGGTGCCGCGCGCAACGCCGGGCATTTCGGTGGGGCACCATGAGAACAAGATGGGGCAGCGGTGTTCGGATACCTGCAGTGTCACATTCGATAACGTGCGAGTTCCCAAGGATCACATGATCGGCGCTCCGGGCGAGGGCTTTATGATCGCCATGAAGACCCTCGATGCGAGTCGCCCGATGACGGCGGCGATCGCGGTGGGGATCGGGCGAGCTGCGATGGAGCATGCGATGGCGTACTCCAAAGAGCGCAAGCAGTTTGGGGCCGCCATTAGCACTTTTCAGGGTATTCAATTCATGCTCGCTGATATGGCGACGGGCGTTGACGCTGCGCGCTTGTTGACCTGGCGTTCCGCGTGGATGCTCGACCAAGGGGTGTCGGCGTCAGTCGAGTCGAGTATGGCCAAGCGCTTCTCGGCAGACACGGCGATGAGTGTTGCTACTGATGCGGTGCAGATCTTCGGGGGATACGGCTACACCAAGGAGTACCCGGTTGAGAAATTGATGCGTGATGCCAAGTTGCTTCAGATCTACGAGGGAACGAGTCAGATTCAGCGCGTGGTCATCGCGCGCGAGTTGTTGCGGCGGTAGGGGCAGCCAGCTTGGTCATCAGTATGCCCCTACCGTTTCCCTCGTGTTACCCGATGACAGGCGATATGCGGCGAAAGAGTTCGTGGTATATGTGTCGGTTTCGGGCCACTACGATCGGTGCTCCTGATCCGAGAGTGTAGGGATTTCCGAAGGGATCACACACGTATCCACCAGCCTCTTCCACAAAGAGCAGTATTGGAGCGATGTCCCACAGCGCTTGCTTCACGATTTTCGGTGAGTTGTCATGTACAACCGCGGCGATCTGACTGTTTACATCCATCATCCGGCAGCTTACTGCGGAGTTTGGTGGCTCAACAGTAACGAGACCTGCGCCGGCATCAGCGCGCAGGAGCTGAGATATACGCCGAAATATCCGAGTTTCATGCGCCGAGTCTCCGTAGTGATTCATCACAACATGAGCATCGCTCAGGGTCTTGGGGCCATCATCGCCCCTCACCTTGCTCGCGAACTCGCATCCTGCCTCATCACGCGTTTGTATCCACGCCCCTTGACCTTTTTCAGCGCAGAACCAGCGATCTACCAATGGGAGGTAAACAATTGAGACAATCGGCATGCAATTCTCCAGCAGCGAGATCATCACTGCAGGGTGTGCGGGGTCGGTTTTGAAGAGAAAAGCTGAGGTGCCGTCTAGTGGATCAATAACCCATACCCTGCCTGAGGGGACTATCGGGTCGGGTGAAGACTCTTCGGAGATAATCGGAATGTTCGGTGTCATCTCGGAGAGATGTGCAACGATGGCTGCCTCTGAAGAGTAATCGACCTCTGTAACGTAGTCTCCTGCCGCCTTTCTCTCAATGTGCCTGGGGGCTCTATATGCTCGGCGTATCTCGGTCCCTGCGATCGCGGCCGCCTGGGCGGCGAAGGTTCCCTCCCGCGTGGTAAGGATCTCCGGATATGGCACGGAATTACGATTGATGCCTTCTTGCTCTGTGAAGCAGCTTCCGTTCAGTACATTTCCTAGGTCCAGATACACAACACTATTTCTATCCATATACAGACTCCTTTTGAGGTTAACGCGTGAGGATGCCCGCTGAGTTATACGCTCCCGTATGGAGCACCTTGTACGCGTGTCGAGTGGCGAAAAAAGCCATCGTTCCAAACGGATATAGACGTAGGCGCGTGGACCTGTCTTGCGGGTGGCTTTTTGATCCATTTTAATGCAATAATATGGATCAATGCGACTCACTCCGGAGCAATCAAAGGTTTTATCAGCAATCGAACTCGATGCCGAGATCACGGCGTCCGCAGTGGCGCGGATGCTGCGTTTAAAGGTTCCAACGGTTGAGCATGCGATCTTTCGTTTGCGTGAGATCGGGCTGTTGGTAGGGCGCACAGCGATTGTCGATGTCTATTCCCTTGGTCTCTCGGAATTTGGACTCTTCCTCACCCTGCCAAACACCACCGAGGTAGTCCGGCAGCAGTTCGTTGATGCCCTCATGCGGGACAGCGCGATTACCTGGCTTGCAGAGACGGGCGGAAGGTTTGAATTCATGATAAACGTCCTTGCGCCAGACGCGGTGCTCGTTCGTCGCAAGATGGAGAGCTGGAGTGAGCGATTTGGCCTTTGCTTCGGTGCTCGCTCTCTCTGTATAAGGACGGAGCGGATGCGTTTTTGGCGGGGATTCTTTGGCTCGAAGCGCAGCGCGCTCCCGCAGTTTCATCTCCGCGCCGGAGAACGGGTTGAGGAGTTAGATCCGGTTGATAGAAAGCTGCTGATGGCTCTGACGGCCGCATCTTTTGAATCATACCGAGAGCTTGCGAATACTTGTAAGATACCTATCTCCACATTCTTGCGGCGCATACAGAGGCTGCGAGAGAGACGGCTCCTGTTAGGTTTCGGCTACAGACTGAATCTCGCTGTGCTCAACATTGAACAGTATCGACTCTTGATAACGATGCGTCGGCTGACGCCGGCTACACACCGATCTCTTATTCACCTGTGCGGACAGCATCCAAACATCAAGTTACTCGTGGCGACCTCAGGAAATTGGGATTACGAGGTGGAGGTGGATCTTCCGCCCAACCACAGCGCTCGCTCTGTCGCGCGCCAGATCGAGGCTGCGTTGAGAGATACCGTGGAGTCAGTAGAGATATGCCCCATTTTTCAGCACCTCAAATACATCTCTTTTCCGCCGGGATAAAAGGACGCTACCCTTTTCTAGAAAGGAAAAAAGGACTCTTCGTGAAGTCAAGTGGGTGGTCAATCGCTGAAAACAATGGGTTATGCCCCATCAGCGGTCATTGGCACTCATTCGATTCCCCGATGCCCCGAAAAAAGGTAGCGTCCCCTTTTTCCCCGTTACGACAACGGATAGGCTGCCTCAACGAGCGGGTCGGGTATAATGCTCGTTACGCGACCTTTGAGTTCTTCCATGGTCTTCAGCGTGGCTTTCCCAAACGCAGCCTGAAGTGCTGCCTCGAATGACTCATCATCGAGAGCGGCCCTCGATTCAAAACCGCCATGCATGACTTGGAGAATTTGCTCGGACGCGTGGCGACTGGCTGCCTGCAAATTATCATAATCGGCCCTTGTCGGTGCTATCGATCGCAGGGCTACTACCTGTGACTCAAGGGTTCCGGCGTACTGTGCATCGTTTTTTTCGCAGGCATGTTTGTGTAATGCCTCTAGGAACTTCTGATTGATTGCACGTATTGGGTTGAGAAGTTCATCAATCTTGTCTGTGTCGAGATGAAATGCTAGCTCCGGGGAGATACGCTTTTTCATATCAGCCCAACGTGTTGCTTGCCCGGGAGCAAAGAGATCCTTGAGCGAGTCAGCGTTCATTGGCAGGAATTGTTGGGGATCGGCGAGTATGCTTGTAATGCCTTCCCTGACTACCTGCGAAACGTAATCTCCGAGGTATGATACCATTTCCAGAAGAGGCTGGTTCTGGTCAGGAGGGCTGTTTGGATCAGTCAGAGTCGTCGCGATCTCTTGCTTGACGTTCCTCATATAGTCCTCAAGACCCTCACTCAACGTGTCAGTAACTTTCTGACTCACGTCAGGTTTTTTGAAGGCCTCTACTATGAACCTGTGTCTGCTTTCTGCAAATGCCGCAGTTGTCCGTTCCATCGTGATACCACTGCTCGGAGCGGGATTTGAAGCTGGATATTGGGATGGGCGCCTGTTTTCAAACATACATTACCTTACCTTTTGCTCGGCATTACATACATTACCTTACCTTCTGTTCGGCGTTATTCGAAAAGTCCGATCCGATTAGAGGCGCTCCGCGAATTTTGAGAGATAGGCAAGGTTGTTGGAGTCGCCAGAGGTTCAATTCAGATCGGAACGGTGCGCGCCGCTCGCGGGGGCGAGGCCAAACTGCTGTGTCGGGGAGGTGAGACGTATCTTCCGAGATACGTTGAAGATTTTTTTTGCCGTTTTCAGCGGCGGCACCATGGCCTTCAAAGCCTCAGTACATGGGTAGCTCAAGCCATGAACGTGCGTACCAGGAAATCGTGTTTGAGCACCCGTTGAGGTTCGCAATACCCTGGGTTTACTCCAGGGCAGTTATTAGGCACTATATCCTCGATATTTTTGGCTATTTGGTGCCCATATGACACACGAAAAGAGCTTCCGGAAGGTCGAAGCACGACCGCATTTTCCCACCCTTGAAAAAGGGGTCGTTGAACGCTGGAAGCGCGAGAAGACCTTTGAGCGTTCAATCGAAGAGAATCGCTCCAAGCCCGAGTTCATTTTTTACGACGGCCCTCCCTTCGCAACCGGTAGCCCACACCACGGGACTATCTTCATTTCAGCGTTGAAGGATCTCGTGGGACGATACAAGACGATGCGTGGATACCACGTGCCGCGCACCTGGGGCTGGGACTGTCATGGTCTACCGATTGAGACGATCGCGGAGAAGAATCTTGGCCTCAAAGATAAGAGTGAGATTGAGACGAAAGTTGGAGTGGCTGCATTCAATGCCGAGTGCCGGCGGATCGTCTCTGATTACGATGCCAACTGGCGTACCTACATCGATCGAATTGGTCGTTGGGTCGATATGGAGAAACCATATCGGACCCTTGATCGTTCATTCATGGAATCCGTGATATGGGCGTTCGGGGAGTCGCATCGCAAGGGGCTCATATACAAGGACTATCGAGTTGCGCCGTACTGTTACCGTTGTGAGACGCCGCTCTCACTCTCCGAGATCCGTGTTGATGATAGCACCCGTCCAAAGCAGGACAGGACGATAACGGTGAAGTTCTCCTTAATCGGGATGGAGGGCGTATCCGCCCTGGCGTGGACGACCACTCCGTGGACTCTGCCGTCGAACTTGGCTCTTGCTGTCGGCAAGGATGTTGAGTACGTGGTGGTCGACTCCCAAGTTGGTCGCGTGCTGCTTGCTCAGAAGGCGCTGAAGCGTTACGAGCGAGAGTTGGGTAAGGATCCAGTTATCGTGGCGTCGTTCACGGGCGAGCAGTTGGTCAATCAGCGCCTCCGCTATGAGCCGATGTTCCCATACTTCGCCGATGCGCAGGCTTTCGCGGTGATCACGGCAGATTTTGTGTCAACCGAGGATGGAACGGGGCTCGTCCATATGGCGCCGGCGTTCGGAGAGGACGATTATTGGGCGTGTCGTAAATTCGGTATCGAAGTTCGCAATCCAGTCGATTCAGCAGGATGCTTTACAAAAGAGGTTGCTGACTTTGTCGGACAGAACGTGCATGAAGCCAATCCAGCGATTATTAAGATGCTGAAGGAGCGTCACGTAGTAGTCCGTGATGAGACCATTGAGCATAACTATCCGCACTGTTGGCGGTGTCGCAATCCACTTATCTACCGCGCGTTGGACGCATGGTATTTCAAAGTCGAGTCGATCCGAGAGCAGCTCATTCAAGCCAATGAACAGATCTCGTGGTACCCCGAAACCGTAAAGCAGGGCCGTTTCGGAAACTGGCTTGAGAACGCGCGTGACTGGAACATCTCTCGCAACCGGTATTGGGCGACGCCGATCCCGGTATGGGAGTGTGGTGAGTGTGGAAATCAAAAAGTCTACTCATCAGTTTCAGATATCGAGAAAGACGGAGATACCCAGCTTCCCGATATTCATAAAGAGTTCCTCGATGCAGTGCAGGTACCGTGTTCGTGTGGCAGCACGATGAAGCGTGTGCCAGAGGTGCTCGATTGCTGGTTCGAATCAGGCTCGATGCCGTACGGCCAGTTCCACTATCCGTTCGAGAATGCGGAGCATTTCCGCTCGCATTTCCCTGCTGATTTCATCGTCGAGTACGTCGGGCAGATCCGGTGCTGGTTCTACTACCTGCACGTGCTTTCAACGGCGATCTTTGAGAAGCCTGCGTTCAAGCACTGTATGGTGCACGGCACACTTCTTTCGGCTGATGGCAAGAAGATGTCGAAGAGCCTTAAGAACTATACTGATCCACTCCTGCTGATGGATAAGCATGGTGGCGATGCGCTGCGAGCCTATCTCTTCGCATCCCCAGCCGTAGGGATCGAGGATCTTGCATTCCGAGACGATGGCATCGATAGCATGGTGAAGTCGATCCTGCTGCCGATCTGGAATGCACTCTCGTTCTTTACCTCGTACACTGAGGTCGATCAGATCAGTGCAGCCGATATCCCGCTCAAGGGACAGGCTCTGAGTGAACTTGATCGGTTCATCCTCTCTGAGTTGGAGCTTTTAACGCGCACTGTTACCGAGTCGCTCGATGGGTATCGGGTGATCGATGCGATGCGGGCCTTTGCTCCGTTCTTTGATACGCTCAACAACTGGTACATCCGGCGAAGTCGAGAGCGCGTGTGGTCTGAGGATCCTCGTTCGAACGAGAAGCTCGCATTCTATGCGACCCTCTTCGATGTACTCTCACGATGCTCGCAGCTTATCGCGCCGTTGTGTCCATTCATTGCAGAGCTTGTGTGGGAGCGTCTGGGATACCCCGATAGTGTGCATCTGAGCGCATGGCCGGAGGTTCGTGAGGATCTGATCGATAAGACTCTTTCAACCCATGTAAACCTCGTGCGCGGCATCGTGTCGGCGGGTCTCTCTGTTCGAGCCCGTGAGAAGCTACGCGTTCGACTCCCGCTTGCTGCAGCGAAAGTCGCGGTCAAAGAGGGGCTCTCAAAGGAGCTTGAGGCATATATCCCGGTTCTGTGTGGAGAGCTCAACGTGAAGTCAATTGAGTTCTTGGCGGATGCGTCCTCGATCGCAACGTTGAGCGCCAAAGTAAATGCGCGTGTACTTGGGCCCCGCTTGGGTGCACAGGTTCAGGCGGTGATACAGAAGGTGAGAAACGGAGAGTTCGAGGTGCTCGGTGAGAACACGATCCGAGTAGGGGATATCGTTCTCAATCCAGGCGAGGTCGAGGTTGGATTCACTGGAAAACCGGGGCTTGCAGTTGAATCCGGGGCTGGTTTCGTTATTGCACTTGATACTGCAGTTACCCCGGAACTCGCTCTTGAAGGTCAGGCGCGAGACCTCGTGCGAGAGATCCAAGATATGCGCAAAGAGGCAGATCTTCATATCGCAGATCGAATTCGACTCGCGATCGGTGGAGCCTCTGAGCTGCTAAACGCACATGGAGAGTATGTTAAGTCGGAGACCCTCTGCGTTGATATTACCTCAGCAGTGGCGAAGCCTCTGCTTGAGCGAACTGTCGTTGTTGATGGTGGCTCCATCACCGTAGCGTTAGAGCGGGCATAGTTTCCCGCGCACGCACGTAGCAAACGCGAGCATCCAGTTTTGTTAGAGCTTCTCAGGTTCAGGCGTTTTCTCACGTGAGAGGAGTAATCGCTCGTAGATTGGGCGTGAGCCGGATAGCTCCCCAATCAGGTATGCAACGAGAGCTGCACCCATTAAGGGCAGTAGGAGGGTAAACCCGTTCGTCATCTCTGCGAGGAGGACAACCCCGGTAAAGGGTGCGCGCACAGATGCAGCAAAGAAAGCGGTCATGCCGATTAGCGCTGCGACCGCATCGGTCGGAACGGCGAGGCCAGTAAGAGACATAAGTTTCGCGACTGAAAGTCCCACGAATACTCCCTGTACGAGCATCGGGGCAAAGATACCTCCTGGAACTCCGGTGGCGTAGCAAGCCGCTGTGAGGCCAAGTTTGACGCAGAACAGTCCGAGGAGTACGGCGGCAGGAGTGTGAGCTCCGAGACTGGTGCCAACGAAAGCACGAACTGTCCCGTGTTGATCGAGCGTAACGCTTGGAAGGTACCATACGCAGAGTGCGACGATGCATCCCATAAAAGCTCCACGAAACCACGCCGGAAATCGCTGAGGCGTTCGTTGTGCCAACAGCATTAGCGTCTCATTGAAGAGAAGCCCCGCTGCGGTGCCGACAAGGGTGATGGCAGCGAGAGTGGGCAGGATATTCCAATAGGGACTGACGAGGTCGGAGATCGGTAGGATCGGTTGAGCCCCTACGCAGAGCCGCACCACCGCATCTGCAAGTACCGTTGCAAGCAGGGCCATGCCGAGCGTGATTGAGTGAGCCTCGCGTCGAAGCTCCTCGATAATGAACAGAAAGCCGGCCAGGGGAGCATTGAACGCAGCTGCCAGGCCTGCACCTGCTCCGCATGCGATAACATGATCCCGCAGGTGGAGCGGTATGCTGGTCCGCTTGTTAATCTCCGCCGCAATCGCAGCACCCATGTGAATCGTGGGTCCCTCACGTCCGAGAGAGAAGCGACTGCCAATCGTAAGCGCCCCTCCAACAAACTTCACGAGGAGCACCCGCAGCCCGTGCAGCGTTTTGAGGTGAGCGAGGACTGCTTTGACGTGCGGAATTCCGCTGCCGCCTGCTTCTGGCGCCATGCGCTGTGTCAGGTATCCGGCGCCCCCTCCGCACGTGGCGCACAGAAGGATGAGTACAGTGAGGCGAGCGGTAGGATCTCCGATTTGAGATACCACGAGCGTCTCCATCCGGGTGACGAGCGATACGGCATATTGAAAGGCTGTTGCGGCGAGGCCGATCAGCGGCCCCACAAGACAGGCCACCGCAAGATGCTGGCGGCGCACGGCCCGCAGCTCGGATGGTGGAGATGAGGGCACGGTTAATTCGGTCTGCATTCGCTGCTACGTGTCCGCTCGGATTCGTTAAGAAGCCCCCACGACGGGAGCTAGTTTGTTCCCTAGGTGAAAAGGCTAGCCAGAGCAAGGCATTCAGTAAAGCGCCAATACGGTATGCGAGGGCCGACAGAGCCGACGTCCATGCGGACGGCGTCGAGATCTCTGCCGAGGGAGTATTGTGCTACCTCTCACCCCCCTGTGCTGGCGCGGGCTAGGGCGCCAGTGAGCTAGGGCTACCGGTCGGACGGCATCAAAAACCCGCGTTTTCAGGCTTTTGGCGCTATCGGAGTGCGGATCTGTCAAAAATAGCTACTTTCAGCCCAAATAATTCGGCTTTTTTCTTTACTAGCACGGGTATCTTGGTAACCTTTTCTGCTGGGTTCGCCATAACAAAGGTCGAACAGGGCGTTTAGGCGTGAGACATACTATGGAAAGTTACACAGTATATCGAGGTTCCCAAGGGAACAGTTCAGCTATGTGGGCTGCGCGAAGTGCGTGGTTTGGCCGGTGTTTCGGGCTTCTCTTTGCGTTCCTCGCCTCGTGGCTCACCGCCACCTCAGCGTTTGCGGCCACGTGCTCCCATCGGTGTAACTATCAGATCTCCAAGGATGGATACACATATTCGGTGTCGGCAACTCAGTACTACCCATGCGGACCCGCATGGCCGAGCAACGGGTGTGCCATCGTTCAGAGTCAGATCGTTGCACGAATAAGCCCCACTCGATTGAATGGCTCGTGGACCCTCACGTGCGGTAACATCCAGGCCTACTCAGCGTCAATTCTCAATACTCCAACACCAACGGTGACGGCGACGCCGACCAATACCCCGACCTGCACCGCCACGCCAACGGCGACTGCGACCGCGACTCGCACTGCGAGCCCACCCCCGACAGTGACCGCAACCGCAACCGCGACACCGACTCCAACTCCGACCCAGATTCCGCTAACTCCGATCGCTGAGTGTGTGGATGTACAGACTGATGGGTCGCTCCTGGCGCGCTTCGGATATCAGAATAATGGTAGCTCTACGATTTCAATTCCGATTGGAA
>JBIJBZ010000068.1:0-15801 GCA_044344945.1 Bdellovibrionota bacterium
GACGAATATCGCACCGGAAAGCTTTTGCTTACACGGATTGGTGCCATGCTTTCTAAACTTTGCCTTCAGGGCGTGTGACCACACTTCTTCGGGTACGTTTACGTTTACGTGCACGAGCAATGTTCACGTCCGAAAACGCCAATTCTACCCACTTGATTCCACCAAGACCCAGAAATAGGAGGAGGTAGTGCTGCCCGTAGTGCGCTACTGTATAGGGGATATCACGAGCGTCAAAGGGACTCCCGCCCGTCAGGCAATTCTTGCTATTCGTGCTGCAGCGGGCGCGAAATACGTTTGTCAGTACAAGGCATCACGCGGTTTGGCGTTCAGAGGTATCACCGGCTGCGGAATCTGCTAACGTGTCCTGGTATCTCTGCCAGATGTCGATCGGAGATATGTCAGCCTCCAGATCAACCCCATCCACGTTTAAGTAGAGCCGGTTATCAATTATCGATACCACCCAGTGCGGACTGGTGGTCTCATGCGGTAATAGTTCCTCCAGTAGAGACCTTGGAATGTAAAAAAAATGAACATCTTTGACCCAATTGGTCTTACTGCCGCGTAATTGGTGACAGAACGTATTGATCTGAGAGTCATCAAAAAAGTACACCGTGTGCGACGCCGAGGGATGTTGCTTGATAGACACCTCCAGCTTGCGCTTCTCGGCGACGCCGACTTCAACCCAAGAGAGGAGATCTCCGATCTCGTCCTTGAGCCAGATCGTTGGCTGCTTTGATTCTCCGGTTAGGCGGGTGAATTCTTGGCCTGATTGGTAACAGTGCAGATAGGCTAACAAGCGGGCGTACATATGCTCAACTGACTCAAGCTCATGACGGGGAATCTTGAGCCGAAATGCCGTAAAGAGCCCTTTGTCAGAGTGGTTCAGCTCAATCGAGAAATTGTAAAACGCCGCCACGAAGGTCATGGGGGGAGTATAGCTATCTGGGCGAGTTAGGGAAGCGAGGCAAACCTGCCTCCTCGCTCTCAAGGACATCAGACAGGCCAACGGGAAAAAAAAGGCCGCTGCTTCAAGAGGATAGCTTCCTGAAGCAGCGGCCTGGGCTACGGTGCCCGCTTATAGCATTCTAACACTCCCGACTAGACAACGTGGATCGGGTCCAGCTCACCTTCCAGCGCATCTATTCGAAGTCCATCGTAATGCCCCTTGAGTTGCTGACGCATCATTAGCCGCGACCTATGCAGACGACTCTTTACGGCGGGAACAGAGAGCTGAAGAACCCGGCTCACTGCTTCGTTCGAGAGTCCATCGATATCTCGCAGGACAAATATCGCCCGATAGTCTTCCGGAAGCTGTTCTACGGCCTTCTGGATAGCCTCTCGAAGTTCGTGTCGCGAACTCATAAAGTCGACGTCAAACATTTCGGTGCGATTGCCAACCCAATTTTGTTGAATGCCCGGCTCAACATCTTCCATCGAAACCGTTCTCCTGCGATTGCGAGAGCGGATTTTCATGAAGCTTGAGTTCATCGCGATTCGATAGAGCCAACTTGAAAATTGAGCTTTGTGTTGAAAGCTTGCAACTTTCTTGAAGACTGTGATGAAAACATCTTGAAGAATATCCTCCGCGTCTTCTTGGTTGCGAGTAATTCGCATCGCAAGATTGAAGACCTTGGTACCGTACCGTTCCATGAGCTCTGTAAAGCAGCTCTCCTCTCCTAACGTTACTCCCTGAACAAGTTCTATGTCGGTCTTTCGTGTCGTCATGGTTCCCCTCCAAAAAACGATACGTGATGCTTGTCACACTGACACAGCGAGAAATGGGAGTTGTCACGGATTTGTAAAATGAGAGAGACATTTGAGAGGTTTCTGAATCTAGAGGCTGCCGTGTGGAGGGCTAACCGCTGTTTTAGCGGATGGTGCAAAAACGTTACAAATCAGATGGTTGCGTAAAGTTCGCCTAGGCCAAGGTGTTGATTTTGCGTGGGCTAACCGTATCGATAGCGAGACCTTGAGGTCGCCCGGGCGACCATACCGATGACAACTCCAACCACAAATCCACCGATGTGCGCCATGTAGGCTACCCCACCGTGTTCTCCCGGTGCGCCGAGATGTCCACCGATCTGCATTAGTCCCCAAAAACCGAGAACGAGGAAGGCCGGTAAACGCACTACATCGCGAAACACTAGTACCTGTACGTGATTTCGCGGATAAAGAATTAGATACGCGCCCAATACTCCGGCAATCGCGCCCGATGCACCGACGCACGGAAGTACGGACATCGGTTCTACTGCTACTTGCGCTAATCCGGCGCCAATACCAGCTACAATGTAGAAGAGTAGAAACTTAATGTGGCCAGAACGATCCTCAATCTGATCCCCGAAGATTAGCAGGTATACCATATTGCCGATGATGTGGAGCCACGAGCCGTGGAGAAACATCGACGTAATCAGCGTAAGATAGATAGGAGAGGGGCCCGGCGCCTGTGGTATCGCCTCAGTATGGCCTCCAAAAGAGGCAAACTTTGTGGTGCGTAGATCGATTCCAGAGGTAATTTCGTAGGGGATGGTCGCGTAGGAGGCAATAAAGGACTCTCCCTGCTCAAGGGTCAGGAACCAAACGTACGAGTTTATGGCCACAAGAAGCCACACCACCCATGGCGTGCTTCTGCGCATCGAGTTGTCGTCGCCTATTGGTATAAACATCCTAGTCAGGAGGCTACTACGAGGCTATTTTACTGTCGATTGTCGGCCGACATGACACGGTACATAATCCGTGTAAATATTGGGATGATGATATTTTCTCGGTGTAAGTGAGGCGATATGGCTAGAACAGTACTGTGTTCAAAATTCAAAAAAGAGCTCCCTGGATTGGAGAAACCTCCATTTGCGGGGGACATGGGCAAGCGTATTTACGAGACCGTCTCGGCAGAGGCCTGGAGGCTATGGAGCTCCGACATGCAGATTAAGGTGCTCAACGAGTACAGGTTAAATATGGCCGATCCTCGAGATTATAAGGTTTTAGTGGATCAGATGCTCCGTTTTTTAGGGCTCGAAGAGGGTGGTGTTGCTGAGGTAGAAAACGCCGACCGAGGTCGCAAGCAATGAGAATTGCGATCCTCGGCGCGGGAAACTTGGGAACTGCTCTGGCAAAGAGCCTCGTATCCCAGGGTATTTCGCGTGAGATGATCGTGGTTGTGGTGCGCGATTCCAACAGATCCGCTGAGATTCAGGAACGCACGGGATTTCTGCCGCAGCCGCTTCCACGATTGGGAGACGACGATGTGCTGATTGTGGCGGTAAAGCCCCAGGATTTCGAGGTTGCGAGCAAAGCAATACGGCCAGCTCTTACCAGCGGAACCGTCGTCTTGTCGATGATGGCAGGCATTCGGTGCAAGGACCTCCAGGAACGGCTCCAGCATACAGCCGTAGCGCGTGCTATGCCGAACCTCGGTGCAGGGGTACGTGAGAGCGCTACTGCCTTTTTCATATCCGAGCAGTGTTCCGCGGCCCAGGTCGCTCGGGTCGATAATATTATCTTTTCCTGTGGGCGGGGTTGGCGCGTTGAACAGGAGCCGCTTATCGATGTTGCTACGGCCGTAGCAGGTTCGGGGCCGGCATATCTCTGTTGGCTTGGAGAACAAATGGAGCAGGTAGCTCGGGAGCACGGGATACGATCGGCTGACGCGCATGCTCTCGTCTTGCAGACATTAAAGGGAGCTGTTGCATACCTGGAACACGATGGCGCAACATTCGCCGAGCTTCGTAGTCGCGTGACATCTCCAAACGGAACCACCGCAGCCGCTCTTGCTGTACTGGTAGAGCGGGGTGCAGATGAGGTGTTTCGGGAGGCGATTAGGGCCGCTGCCCGACGGGCAGCCGAGTTGGGGAAATCCTCGTAGGCCGACCTTGATGGTCTGTTGTGTTGGGGGACATTCTTCTAATGCGCTGTAACAACAGGCATTTATAAAAAAGCCAAATTTCTTCTCAAGGAAATTTCTGAGTGCTCCGAATTCTCATGTAGCGGTTGAGATAGGCGGTTCTGCTGTAATAACGAAGTGTCGTTTAGACTAATGATACGCTTGAGGAAACAGCGCTCGTATGTACGGAAAGAATGCTCACGCTACTTACCAGACCGTTCAAATAACCACGACAGAACGGGGACGTTTGCTGCTGATGATGTATGAGGGAGCGATCAAGTTCCTGAAGCAGGCAAAGATTGGCTTAGAGGAGAAAGACATCGCTAAATTCTGTCGATTCCTCAGCAAGGGCCAAGCAATAATTGCTGAACTCACAAACACCTTGGATTTCGAGAAGGGCGGATCAATTGCCCGGGATTTGGAGCGATTGTACGATTTTATGCTCTTCTACCTCAGCGAAGCTAATCTCTACCGGGATGGTGAAAGAGTGACCAAGGTAATAGGTCTTATAGACACCATCTACTCAGCATACCGAGAGATCATCGAGGGCAATAAGGCAAACGCTGAGCTAACACCCTCAGAGGAGGCAGCTCGTGTTGGTGAAGCTCTCAGGCGCGTTCAGATCAGTTTGTAAGAGCCTTTGACCGAGTGCGTATTGTCTAATATGCTGAAATCAAAACCTATATCGCTCCGCCTCCGCTAGCCTGCCGACACGCCTGGTCGATCCCGCAGCTTTTCTAGCTGATCCCGCATCTTTACTTGATGGAGCCATCCGGCAATGCCGGTGAGCTTCCATTTTGACCCCTTGAACCCCCTTTTTGTGGACATAGCCGCCATGAGGCCACTATCCGATCTCGCTGACACCATGCGCGCCGATTGGGATCGCCGTGTGCAGCACGATTATCGTTTCTGGATAAGCAATGAGCTCTCTCCCCAATCGATCATGTGGGAAGATGGAGCGCGAGACTTTACTACACTTCATCAAGGGCTGACCCCGCACATCTCAAAAACTGCTCTTGAGATAGGCTGCGGTGTTGGACGGATGCTGCGGGCAGCAGCGAAGCTCTACGGCCGGGTAATCGGTGTCGATATATCTCCAAAGGCCATCAATAAGGCTCGTGAGCTTATTGGCTTGGACTCGACGATCAAGCTTATCGCTAACTCCGGCTATGACCTCTCGGGCATTGCCGATACTTCAATTGATTTTGTTTGGAGCTATGCCTCCCTTGCGCATATGCCCGTACGAGTGCTCGCAGCGTATTTGGTGGAGATCAAGCGAGTCTTACGGCCAACAGGGTGTGCGAAGCTTCAAATCTTTTTGGGCAAGGAAACCGATGTTGCTGAGCTTGATACTCTTCGGATTCGGTCCTTTGTGAGAGCGAATTTTGATGCTGCGCTCAAAGAAGCCGGGCTTCGCGTGGGCTCAGTAGCTCCCGCGCATCTACCCCTTTCGTCGATCGTGCAAGAGCTTGGGCTTGAGGCATTCATCATCGCGGTTCAACCAACAGAGCAAGCTGCTGGTTCTATCGATGCGGTGGCATCCGCCCTCAATCCCCGTGGTGAGTCACAAGAGGGCTCGAGCGTATCGGGTACTCAGTTCGAGGCATGGCTCGCGATGAGCTATGCCGATCGAATGTGCGATGATAGAGACTATGATCGCGCCCGCTCGGCATTGGACTATGTATCCCAGTATTGCCAGGCTGCTGGTATCGACACCCGGGACACATTAGACCGGCTTACCCAGATGGCCTCCACGTCAAGATCGCGTGCGGAGCTTTCGACTGAGACGCCGAGGAGCGATGTGTACGCTGCAAACCTGGAGCTATTACGGCAGAGATTTCCGGATATCTATGACCTGCTTGAGCGGGTGCCTGCCACGGCTCCAGATTCAGTAGAGGTTCGCTCCTCACTTGAGGGGCCCGTTCTCTGGTGTCGCAATACGTGCCTGGACCATGCCGAGAAACCAAAAGCGGCCGGAGAGGCCTGGGTAAAGCGGTCCTTAAACGATCCGCGATATTCGCGCTCGCGACACCTCGTTGTTGTTGGTCTTGGTGCCGGGTACCACCTTGAGAGTTTTCTGAGTCGAGCAACTCACAAGATCTCATGTGTCGAGCCGTCGGTGGAATCGTTACGGAGGATCCTTGAGGCTCGAGACATGCGCCCGATACTGAGTGCTTTGACGGCGCTCCATATATCAGCCGAACCCCCTGAACGTGGCTGGGACTCTGATTCGGAACTTCTCATCCGACCTCAGGCGGCTGCAGTGTTTCCTGTATTCTGCGAGACTGTCACAAAGAACTTTTATGCTACTCGGGGACTCACGGCACTCCATCCAAAGATCGCCGTTTTGGGTCCCTTGCAAGGAGGAACACTCCCAATTGGAATGTATACGACCGCCGCGCTGCAGCAGTTAGGGCAGCGAATTAGAGGCATCGACCTGAGTGGATTTAATGGCGCCTTCGAACTGATAGGTTCGCTCGTTAGTGAAAAAGATCGACTCAGCCTCGCAAGGCAGACGTATGCGGAGACCCTCTCCTCAGTCTTGCTAGAGAACTTCTCCGAAAAACCAATCGACATTCTGATCTGTATGGCGCAAGCGCCAATTACGCCCCGAGCTCTCACCGAGCTCCGCCGTCGTGGAGTGATTACCGTACTGTGGTTCCTTGAGGACTACCTCCGCTTCACCTATTGGCGTGAGATGGCCAAGTATTATGACTTTGTCTTTACGATTCAGAAAGGGGAGTGTATCGAGGCGATTCGCAAAGCGGGAGCAGCCCACGTTCACTATCTGCCGGCTGCATGTGATCCCGCGGTCCATGCCCCATGCAGCCTAACAGAAGATGAGAAGAAACGGTGGGGATCTCCAATCTCATTTGTTGGTGCTGGATATTACAATCGCCAAGAGTCGTTCGCTCGTCTGTCGCGATACCCTTTTAAGATATGGGGTAGCGAGTGGCCGTTGTGTAAACCGTTCGACAAGCTTGTGCAGGAAGATTCTCGAAGGCTGTCGCCCGATGAGTACGTAAAAATATTCAGTGCGACTGATATCAATATCAACCTTCACTCAAGCAGTGAGCGTGCCGATGTCGATCCAACGGGAGACTTTGTTAACCCACGTACCTTTGAACTGGCAGCGTGCGGTGCATTCCAATTAGTAGACGAGCGCTCGCTGCTCAATGAGGCGTTTGTTCCAGGTGAAGAACTTGTTACGTTCCGCTCAACATCTGATTTAAAAGACAAAATCGATTACTATATTGAGCGCCCGGAGGAACGACGCCGGATAGCACTACAGGGGCGAGAGCGAGCGCTCCGAGACCACTCCTATCAAAAACGATTGCAGCAGATGTTGACGATAATCTACTCGCACTCCTATCAGAAGCTGCAGGTGCGTGAGCAATCAAACCCATGGGCAGAGATGATTCGTCGAGCCGCGTTCGACCCGGAGCTCAAAGAGAAGTGCGAGAGATCTAGAGATCGCGGGGAAGAGCCCGGTCTCGATGGATTGGTGGCGGAGATCGCTCTCGGCAAGGGGACCTTGACGCCAACCGAGCAGAAGCTTTTATTTCTGCACCACGTAACGAAACAGATTGTTCGGATGAATAAGGAAGAGGAAGGCAGGAGCTGAGAGTCAATTGCCCAGTGTGAGTGAGTTGGCAGTCAAACTCGCAAAGCACATATTAAAACCCGCAACGTTATGAAGAGACGCTATCCAATCAAGAAGAAGGTGCTCCTGGTAAACATCACCCGCTTGGGCGATATGCTTCAGGCTACCCCAACTATCGCGGGGATTAAATTGGAGAACCCGGATTGTCACATTACGGTTCTCGTCGAGAAGCAATTTGAGGATATCTGTCGAGTTTTGCCGCACATTGACCAGGTTGTGGGGATCGATCTCGGCTTTGCCTGCCGGTCTCTTTCGAGTCAGGGCACGGGGGTGATTGAAGCCTATGAGTACGTGTCCGATCTGATAGAGAAGCTTAAGCAAGAGAAGTTTGACTACTGCTTAAATATGTCGTCCTCAGCCTATACAGCTATCCTCTTAAAGCTTCTGGATGTGCCACAGTGCGGGGGATGGAGCGCTGATGAAGAGGGATATCGAGTTATTGAATCTGAATGGGCGAGGCTCTTTGCCACTTCGGTACATCATCTAAACCGACAGTTCAACTCTCTTAATCTTGTGGATGTATTCCGGTGTTCTGCTGACGTGGATCTACACCCCAATAGATTGCAGGTAACTGTTGAGCCGGGTGCAAAAGAATATGCAGAGGGCCTGCTGCGGGAGGCAAGCTTTACGAACACCGGCCCCTTAATCGCAGTTCAGGCAGGCGCAAGCCAGGCAAAGCGGCAGTGGTCGCCGAAAAAGTTTGTAGAGATGGTTAAAATTCTCGATAAACGACACAAGGCTAGAATCGTTTTAACCGGGTCGCCAAAAGAGTTGAATATTGTCTCTCCAATCCTTGAAGGGTGCGCCTCTCCAAATGTAGTGTCAGTAGTTGGAAAAACCTCTATTCCGCAGTTAGTTGCGGTGTTGAGCTTATGTGATGTGCTTGTTACTGGCGATACTGGGCCAATGCATATCGCGGTTGCGGCAGGTACACCAGTGGTCTCCATGTTTCTCGCGTCAGCGTACGGCTTTGAGACAGGCCCGTACAGTGAGGGTAACTTGGTGCTGCAGCCGGTGATCGGGTGTGGCCCGTGTAATCCGAACAAGGCTTGCGGTAAGCCTGACTGCCATGACGCGTTAAGCCCGGAGTTGTTAGCACACTTGGCGATCGCGCGAGCCCAAGGAGATGTTACCGAAGTGCCTACTGATTTGGCTGACCCCCGTAGCGTCATTGTGTACCGATCAATGTTCGATGAATTGGGCTTCTGTGACCTCGTCCCGCTTAATCGCCCGGAGGGGGACCCCTACACTCGTTATCGCAAGGCATATCGAAAGCTGTGGTTGGACGACCTCGGTGGGATCCAAACCTCACAGGATACAAAGCCGAGCGAGCGGCGAAGCCCACTTCAGGTCATCGATGAAGGGCTAGACGGCTTGCCAAAGTTGGCCACCTGCGCACAGCACGGTCGGGAATTAATTCAACGTCTTCGATGTCTTATTCTCGACGAGCGAGCTCCAACCTCGCGGCTGAAGGAGGTTAACACCTCTCTTGTCGAGCTAGACCGAGAGATTGAGGAGTTGGGATTCCAGTTTAACCACCTCGGGGCTCTTTCCCGTATGTTTATCTTTGCCAAAGAAAATTTAAAGGGATCCGATCCTCTCTCGCTCGCATCTCAAATGGAAGACATATATCGCGATCTCGGTAGGCGGTGTGAAAAGTTTCGGGAATTTTATTGTTGCAGTTAGGCTTGCAGTCGCGACATCAAAACTCACAGATATAGAAGTGATATAGTTAGTAGAGGACTCTATGATACGAGTAAAAATTAACGGTAATTACTCAGATGGCTTGCCAGGTAATGCTGCGCGTTTCACGGATCTGATTGAGTTGATCAAGACTGAAATCGACCCTGAGCACATGATCACATCGATTTTGATAGACGGTCGGGAACTCTCCGACGATGACTGGAATCAATCAGTTGCCGGTCTGTCTGGCGATACCATCGAATTTGAGACCGGGGCTCCAGAGCAATATGTAGCGGACAAGATGCAGGATGCTACGGCCGTTGTTCGTGCGTGCTTCCTTGAATTTCGAGATGCCCGCAAGAGCTTTCAAGACGGAGAATCTATCGCCGGCAATAAGCGTCTCAAGGTAGCCGTAGAGACATTGAGGGCGTTTTTCGAGTGGTATGGAACTCTGATGCAACTTGTCTCTGAGACTAAGCGTGAGAAGCTTGATATTTCATCCCAGGTAGTTGAGATATCCGAGACCTGCAAGAAGATCTGCCAGCAGCAGCTCTACCAATCATGGTGGGCGTTGGGAGAGAGCCTTGAGAAGGATCTTGAGCCGAAACTTGATAAACTTGAGGATGCTTGCCGACGCGCTGCCAAAGAGGTCCAGGTTCAAGCCGTCTAGTTTTGAACTGGGTCGCGGCGAGGTGCAGGCCGTGGCCTGCGGCCGACTGCCTCTTGGTGCCCAGCCTGCTTGTAGTGTCAGAGGTTTCCGGGCGCTAAGGCGCACCAGTGTAATCGTAGCGAGACCTTAGTGCCTCCTCTATGCCGGACTGCTCTGCCTCCGTGCCCCGCCGGTGTTCCAGTTCAGAAGGGGCTTGTATCCAGCCCCCTATACACTGTTTGAAGAGTCTGTTCGGCTTTGATCGGTCGCGAATGCAAGTAAAGCCCTGTTTGTGGAAATAAGTAGTTAGTTTGTCAGAGTTTTGCTGACTATAGCGCTCAATCAGCCAGCGTTTTGTTCTGCAGACTCAGTGGGGGTACAGCTCTGCGCCTATCTTTTTGGGAACCAATCCAAACGATCTGCATCATAAACTCTAACCGCTGGATTACGCGCCGTCGTGGCAAGTAACACGCAGGCGGTGCATGCCGTAGATGTAACGCTGACGAGCTCACGATGAGCCGCAATGCAATCAGCGCACAGGAGATGACGTGACGACTCGGACGACCTACCAAAATGTGAAGCCACTGCGAGTGCTGATGCAAAGCCGTGCAAACGCATTTACCCAGCGTGGCGGTGATACAACTGTTTTAGAGCACCTGGCACGAGGGCTATGCGCTAAAGGCGTAGAGGTGTGTGTTGATCTTGAGGGTGCTCAAGACCCTCGTAATTTCGACATCGTCCACCTATTCAACTTCGCAACCCCTCAGCTCACCCAAGAATTTGCTCGTCGAGCGATGCTCGCGGGTATCCCCTATGTCGTTACAACCCTCTATGAGGACATCGCCAGCTTCCACAGTCAGTCTCACTATGTTGGTAACCGCCTGGTAGAATATGTCCGTAGCGGGCAGAAAAGAGGAGGGTGGTTGATTACCGCCGCGGAGATCTCATCGATTCCGCGCTCGGGCCGGTTCCAAGCTGACGAAATTGCTCAGAACGCTGCTGCATTGTTTCCGAATGGAGCTGGCGAGGCAGCTAGCCTTCGACGGGATTTCCCGAATAGTAAGCGGTGTATCGAAATTCCTGTGGGGCATGAGATCGGGGCGATGTGTAGCTCCAGCCTTTTTGAGCAGCGCTACGGTGTTCGGGATTTCGTATTTTGCGTTGGGCGTCTGGAGACGCGCAAGAATCAGCTGATGCTGCTTAAAGCCCTTGAGGACTCAGACCTTACCGTCGTGCTTGCGGCAGGTGGCTTCACCTATCAACCAGATTACGACGCCGCCGTGCGATCATTTAAGCGAAGAGGGAAGACGATCGTGCTCGATCGGATTGATGCTGAGCTGCTTTCTTCTGCGTATGCAGCGTGTCGTGTGCACGCCTTGCCAAGTTGGTATGAGTTGCCGGGGCTTGTATCGCTCGAAGCTGCCGCTCATAGAAAAAATATCGTAGTAACCAGAACCGGGACGACGGCGGACTATGTGGGGAACCAGGCGTTCTACTGCATCCCGTGGGATTGCGACTCGATTCTGGCAGCTGTTACCGCGGCGTACTATGCCCCTGCTGGAGATAGTCTGGTGCGCATGGCTCGCAGTTTCACGTGGGATGAGGCGGTCCGTCGTTCAATTGAGGCGTACAGTGAAGTACTCGGAAGAAGTGGACAAACAACTATACATGTAGGAAGCCCGACAATGCACAATTTAGAGTCTTTGTCGCATGGAGTGTATGATATGAGTATCAACGCAACTGAATTTCAAGACGCTCTCGAAAGGGGAGAGATGGCTGCGAAGAGCCATGATTTTGGCGCTGCTGACGAGTTGTTGCGAAAAGCCGAATCGATGAACCCTTCATCTGCTCGCGTGCTTAAGGCGCGCGGTGCTGTGCTCCTTGCGCAGTTGAAGGCGGATGAAGCCCAGACATTTTTCGACCGAGCTCTCCTTGCCGAGCCGAATGACGCCAAGATTCTCGCTGGTCGAGGTATGTGTGACCTGGCGCGACAACGCCCAGAGCAAGCGATACCGTTTTTTGAGAAAGCCGTGAGTATATCCCCGGATTACTTGGTTGCGGTGCATCAGATTTTAGAATGCTCGTATGCGCTTTCAAGATTTGATACGGCAATCACTGTATTAGAGAGATATCTGTCGATTAGACCTGAGGATTGTGAAATCCGATTCTGTTATGCGGGTTGCCTCTTGAAGATCGGCGATGCGGCTCGTGCTGTGCAGGAAATCGATAGAATTCTCGGCGAGCGACCGGCACACCAAGGGGCACTTGAGTTACGGGCATTCATTACGAGTGGAGCATCGAGTCAGGCGCCTCAGGAGTCTCCAGCAGAGGTTTCCGAGCAAGTAGATAATGTGGCTCCCGCCTCAACGAGCGTCGGCACCACTCGGGAGGCGCTGCGTGATTCCTTGTCTGATCTCTCGCAGAGAATTCGGGGGTGGAGAGTCGCCTCGCAAGCTACAACCGAGAAAATAGTTCAGCCCAGTTCGCCAGACACCACCCAGGAAGAGCGAGTGGCAGCCGTTATTGCACAGGTCGAGGGACTCAAGAAGGAGGGCGATAGCGCATCCGCTGAGAAGACTCTACAAGAGCTTCTCGCTTCCGAGATCATTCCGACATCATTCCGAGAGACTATCCGCTGCCTTGAGGCAGAGTTTGCAGTCATGGCGAGCGATTTTGTCAAGGCTACCGCAGTGTATGATGAGATTTTGGCAAGCAATCCGAGGTGTGCTCGAGCTCTCTGCGGTAAGGGCGCCCTTGCAGCTGAAGCGCAGGACTGGACTACAGCTCGCCGATTCTTCAATCAGGCCCTTGATGCGGTGTCAAATCACGACATTGCACTTGCTGGACTGGGCTTGTGTGAAATGGTGAGTAATAACACTGAACAGGCGTTTGTACTCTTCCAGAGAGCGGTCGAGATGAATCCCGAGAACAACCGAGCTCTCTTAGGAGTTCTCCAGACTGGTTATCCGCTCAAGAAGTACACGGAGATGGAGCGCATGATCTCAGCGTTCCTCGATCTTCATCCTGGAAACGTAGATATGCTCTACTCCTTCGCAGGTGTTCTGTTTGCGCAGGGCAAGGTCAAAGAGGCTCGTTTAGAGGTTGAGAAGGTCCTCGTGTTCGAACCAGAGCATGAGCATGCACTTGAGCTACGCGGAATGCTTGATACTCGTGCGACCG
The DNA here is from genome assembly GCA_044344945.1 of Bdellovibrionota bacterium. Classification (GTDB taxonomy): domain Bacteria; phylum Bdellovibrionota_C; class UBA2361; order UBA2361; family OMII01; genus OMII01. Next base: position 13,054 of record JBIJBZ010000068.1, read on the forward strand.
ACACCAAGACAACGGTGACGCAGTAGTCAGGGAAGGAGATGTTTTGCTGTGTTCCCTAATTTTACCTAACCCCGCTACCGCTGAGGCCCGAGGGGTGGTGTATTGTTGATCCATCATTATCATCGCTACCATCGCTGTTACATCCAGCCTCCGTTCAAGATTCAGATCGTCCTCTCACCGTATTAAGGGTCCTACTCTAGAAGTTCGCTCTTTCTTGGGGCCCAACTCAGAGATTCCTGGGGTTCAGAGCGGGAATTCCTAACATACCGCCCCGCACTCGCTTTTCCGCACGAAGGACCGGTAGGTATTGGTTCTAATACGAGATCTATTACAGCCACACAGTAGGTCGCATGTGACTGCCGCAACGCTATCTGTGGATCCCTCTATGTTGCACAACCCGCACGGCCGCCTATGCTCCTGCAATTCCACCTCAAAGTGGGGTGGCGCGAGGGGCACGCCGCCAGCGTTCAACACTGTCGCGCTTCTGAATCCTTGGTTGGAAAGCGCCCTACCAGTGCTGTGATATGAAAAGGCAGACTCGCAGATAAGGCGTATGTGGCAGCGGGGCGGGGTAGCTTTGTAGGGGGTTCGTAACAGGAGGTGCGTGTGTCTGGTTTGGGTGGAAGTGCAATTTCTCGTATAGCGAAAAGAATCAGTATTTACTCCACAATGGCGGGGCTGACGTGTGCAGCTCTCAAGCATCGCAACGATGTGGCTGAGGGGCTCAGGATTAGTTACGATCGTGACGAGATACTCAAGGAGTTCGATCGATTACAGATGCCGAAACCTTCACAGGTTCACTTGGATCAGGGGCAAGCGTCGAACGCAGACCAATCTAAGAGTGCAGTGGTTTCTATTGATGAGAACGCTACTCCCGCAGCGCTAAACGAGGAGGGGGAAAAGTTTTATTACGGCCGCGGTGTCAAACAAGACTATGCGCAAGCAGTAGAGTGGTATCGTCGGGCCGCGGAGCAGGGGCATGCTGGTGCACAGATGAGTCTGGGCTGGTGTTACGAGCATGGTCAAGGGGTGGAACAGGACCATGTCCAAGCCGTAGGATGGTATCGCAAGGCGGCGGAAAAGGGGAATGATCACGCATACGACTCTTTGGGAGACTGCTACTACTATGGTCACGGTGTCAACCAAGACGATATTCAAGCCGCCGAGTGGTGGCGTAAAGCAGCAGAGCAAGGGAATCTTGCTGCGCAGAGGACGTTGGCGTGGTGTTACGGGATAGGTAAAGGTGTCAAAAAGGACGATGGTCAAGCGATAGCGTGGTATCGTAAGGCCGCAGAGCAGGGAGATGCTTCTGCGCAGTATAATCTTGCCGCCATTTACTATAACGCCACCGGTGTCAAACAGGACTATATCCAAGCCGTAGAGTGGTTTCGTAAGTCAGCGGAGCAGGGGCACTCAGACGCGCAGCACAATCTGGCGCACTGTTATAATTACGGCCACGGCGTCGAACAGAATGAAGCGCAAGCTGTAGAGTGGTATCGGAAGGCAGCTGACCAGGGACATTTTTTTGCACAAAAATATCTAGAGAACATTCTTGATCGTGAGAAAACAAAGAAGAGAGCGCGAAGTAGGGCCAGTCAGCAGTGAAAGAAGTTGTGTGACCGGTCGAGAATACAGCTTTTCTACGTTAGCTGATTGGTACGGCTGCACATTGTAGTTTCAGTGTCTCAGCGCTATGAGCGTCTACAAGTGATCGCTAGATGCGTTACTTAGTAGAGATATTCGAGAGACGAATCCTTAACAGAAGTTTTCATCACATTTTTCGCCCGGCTTGCTGTAGAAGGTCTCCCCTCCAATTCGGACAATGCTGTTTCGGTCAGCTCCGAATCCTTCGGCATCTGCCGGAGTTGTCGCATTGTGTCTCCGACAACCCACAGTATTAGAGCCGCCGAGAGCAACCTGCAGCGAGGCTTTACATTCCTGGTAGGCGGAGCTACTGGTGGAAACGCTATCAACAGTTCCCTTGTTCATCGGCTCATAGTACCCATTGTGGATAGCTCGCTGGATCGAATTGCCCTCGCCTTGCGCTCGATTGAAGAGCGTTTCGTATACCGCAACTTGAGCAGCACTACCCTGAGAGCCTACCTCTTTGACACACAACTTGACGAGTTTCTCAGCCAGTGCAGGATTCTGCGCCAGCTCTTGCTGAAATTGACTTCGATTCTTTGTTCCGGTTGAACATAACCTAGGCATTTGAAAGCCATCGGGGCCAACCACTCCGCTTTGACCGAATGCGCCTTTATTTCCAAACCCTCCCGGGCTGCCCACGCCAGCACCTGGAATCCCCATCTGAGGGAGTGCCTGGCCCAGAAGTTGTTGAGTTAGGGCCCCTGCAACCATCGGAAGTATCTGTTGCCCGAGCGAGGAGCCAGCGCTGCCACCGGAGTCGCTTGAGCCAGCATTACTGCCTCTCGGCGCCTGCGAGCGAGGGTTGTTCCTTTGGGGGGTCTCATCGTCGTCTTCACGTTGAGAGTCCTCTAATGATGAATTGAATCCTGAGGCTGTAAGGCTGAACACTGTGGGGGTCGGTGAGGCCGTGGGAGTGGAAGTGCCCGTGGGGGTCGGGCTAGGAGTTAAGTACTCGGTAATAGAAGCAGTATCCACGGGATCCGCCAATAGGGTGCTAGCGCCCGAAAAAATAGCCGTAATTACAGCCAAATACGCGGCAAATAATGAATGTTTCGTCATTGCGCGAAGCTCCGATTCCTCTCGACGGCTTACAAGGTTGGC
>JBIJBZ010000165.1:0-7609 GCA_044344945.1 Bdellovibrionota bacterium
GCGCCGTCCACAACGTAGGAAATTCCCGAGAATTTTGAAAGTTTACCTACCACCATCGAAACGAGAGCTCGCTCACCCTGCGATAAAAGATCGATCGACGCGCCAACTGGGTAGTCAGAAAGTCCACTCTCACACACTACGCGAAGCCGCTCAGTGAGATCTCCAAACGCAACTTTTATGGCTGTTGCAGCCCTAATTCGTTGCAATATTTCCCCAAACGTAAGGGTTGCAACTGCCTGCAGCTCTACGCCATGAAATTCAGCATGCCGGGCAGGATCCAGCGAGCCAAATCCTGCGCAATCCCGACACGCCATGTAGCGACCCGCCTCAACCGCAAACCACCCAGCACCACGACACCCTGAACATGGCACGCTATCGGCAAGGGCCTGTCGAGATGGCTTATTGAACTGCGCCCCGCACCCAGGGCACCGCCACAACTGCGAGCACCGTCCTACTTCTCTTCCGGCGTGCGCACGATCAAGGAAATGAAACACCCGTAGGTCACCTCCGCCCCGCGTAAACCAACGCGTTACCTCGGACTCAAAGCGCGCTCCCTCGTGTGCGGACATGAAGGCTACAACGGGCTCACCTTCCGAATCCTTCAAATCATCAACTCGCCGCAAATGGCCTGAAACTACCGCGCGCTCAGAACCAAGTAGCTCACACCGATCAAGCAGAGGCAGCGACGCCTCATCATCAATCACACACGCTGCGATAAAGCCATCGGCGGGCAGTTCATGGACACCTACTGTGACAGGACGCACAGCTCCAACGCTGCAGGCACTGCAGCGCGGAGCGAGCTGGTCAAAAACAAAGTCGCAGATCGATTCATAGAGATCGAGCTGCTCCATCAAGGTTCGCGGGAGAACCCCAACTTCGGTTCTGCGGAATCGGGTCTGTCGCCCCGACCCGGGCGCGGGCGAGACGAAAACTAATCCACTGTTGATGAGAGCCCCCCGTTCAGAATCAAAAGCATCGGCGAGCGCCACATAGTCGGCATCCGACAGCAGGATCCTCGGCGTCACCGAAGAAGAAGAAAGAGTTGAGATGAGGTGCTTTCCCTTGGAGGTCGTCATTGGTACCCTACTCTGATGTAAGAGAGGGGGGTACGACAAGCCAACGGAGTGCGTGGGCTCTTTCGAATTCCCGGGGGTCCAGCAACGTCCGGTTATAAATAGTCCGATGTTACTCTAGTGGGCGAGTGAGCATCTTACTGGTAGTCGATACGGCGAGGCGGAATATATAGTAATTATAGACAGATACGGACATATCGCGCCCCACGCGCGGTGTCTTACACCGCTGCGCGCGGTCTCTGACACTGTTAGGCGCACGGGGAGAAATCCTGTAACTAGATGATATCAAAAGGTTTTTCAACATATCGCGTGCGATCTCCCCTGCTGGCAAGGACTGGTCGCCGCATACGCTCCACCCTGGCCTGGCTTCCTCTCACCCCCCAAAGCACCGCCCTCCTTCTCCTCGCTCTTTACCTTATCTTTGGCCCCGTACACGCCAGCTCCGACATCGTCTCCGCCTCGCTTGCCTTCGGGCTCCTGGCGGTAGTCACCCTGGTTGCCCTCTTTGTGCTAGCCCAAGGGGTGCAACTTCGTTCAAAGCCCCTCCTCTCGGTAACCCCACCCGGCCCCGGCTCACACGCCAACGAGAAGGTTCGAATTATCCTAACCCTCGCCCCCGTTCGACTCCTACCGGGCACCTACCTTGAGTGCTCACTCGACTTCGCACATCCTGGTATTACTCCACACTCGCTTCGCATCTCGGGCGCCTCGAAGCTTGAACGTAAACTTCCCCTTGATCTCTCATTTCCTCACCGCGGCTCGTGGGAGATTCGCGGACTCCTATGCAGCCTTCGAGATAGCGCAGGCCTTGCTCAGATCTCGTGGAACATTCCTCTTCAGAATGCGATTCTTATTGACCCTCCGCTTGTCGCCGAAACGCACCTTCCCCTTTTGAGCTCCACGCAACGCCCCGGCGATCTCGTGACAGACACCCTTAATCGTTTCGGAGACCCCTTCGATATTAAGCCATACCACCCCACTGACGGCGTCAAGAAGATCGTCTGGAAGGCTTTTGCTAAGAGCGGAGAACTCCTCTCTCGACACCCCGAGGCGTCGATGACGCCGGAGGGGTTTGTTACGATCGTGGTGCTTGCACGACCCGAGGATGATACTCTCTGCGGAAAAGCAACGGCGTATGTGCGTGCGCTCAAGGAACTCAAGCTCGATCTCCTAGTCGGATGCGAAGGGTCAAAGAATAGAGAGCTGGCTACCGATGTATCGAGCTGTCAGGAGCTACTTGTAGACTCTGTATGGGACGCGGCGCTATCAACCCCTGCATCGCTCATCGAAGATACCCAGGCGGTTCTTGATTACTGCAGCCAATCCTCGCTTCAGATCTCAGTTAGAAAAATGATACTGTTTGTGGCAGGCTCACGGGTGGCCGATCCGCTCCAGGCCCGTTCGATTGAAGCCCTCGCTCAGTGGCTCACAAGTCGCCACATCGAGCCGATCTTCTGCCTCTCTGAGCCGGAGAACCTCTCGACTGAAAATTCGCTTAATCTTCCACAGCGGGTCCGAACACTCTTCATCGCTAATCCAACTGCTGCCGAGACGCGAGCGGTATCAGCTCATAGCTATCGAGCATTCCTGTCGTCTTGTCTCTCCAAGCAGTGGGAGGTGTTCATATGAGTTCAAAGAGCACCCTCTCAACACAGGTTCCACTCTTCAAAACCGTTGTCGCTTTTCGAGCGCTATGGGTGATTCTGTCGACTATTTCTCTGAATGCACTACTTCCGCTCGGAACTCCTCTCCCTCTTATTATTTGCGGCGGAATTCTGGGCGTAGTTGGGGCATCAAGACTAGCCCACTCAAACCTTACGAATCTGGGATTCTTCTCGCTCGTGCTTGCCATATTTTTCGCAAACACCGCAATGTTTTGGCTCCTTCAGAGCGGAGCGGGTTTACTGGGAGGTACCGGCTTCGCCCTCGACACACTAAAGCTTCACGAAGGGACCTGCCTTCTTGCGTGTGCAGTGTGGTCGATTGCTTCATGGGTCTTCTGGAGGGTTCGTCTTGCCGTAGTCATTGAGGCTCTCGTAACTCTTCTTATTGGCGTGCTACTTTTCTCCGGACATAGAGACTTCCACCTCGATCAACCAAAAATCTTAACTTCCTTGGCGTGGAGGCTTGGATTCGACCATCTTACGATGCTGATCGCAATCGGCTCCGTACTGCTCATACTCGGCTGCGCATATCTCTACTGCGCTTCGCTTGCAACGCGCCCTCGCGCTGAGGGGCGAATCATTCAACGTGCATCGACTGGACGGCAGCTCGCACTTGCCGCTGTGCTCCTTGCGGTCTTGGGTAGTGTTATATTTTTCATCCAGCAGCTCGTCTACGCACACTTCAACGCTATTATGCTTGCGCGGGTGGCAAACGGCGTTGGGATGGGAAGCAACTCGGGAGTAAGTCCGTTAAGTTTTCAATCCGCTCTCGGTAGCACCAACCAACCCGCCGCACTTGTGCGCCTTGAAGGCGATTACTCCGACAATCCCTTTAGCCCGATGATGTACATGCGCGAGAGCGCGCTCTCTTCATTCAACGGTAAAGAGATGGTATTCGCCGGCCGCGCATACGACTCGGATCTCCCTGTCTCCTCAGTTCGCGAAGCCTTCTCGCGACAGGAGGACGCCGAGCTTGGGCAACGGACTCCTCTTATTCAATCAGTCTATCTCCTCGCTGACCACGACAACGCCTTTGCTGTTGACTATCCAGTCTCGATAGTACAATTGAAGAATCCCCGCCCCAACCGCTTTAAGGCCACCTACCGGGCTTACTCCGTCGCCCCTGCATACGTGCTCTCCACTCTTGGCACTGCGCCTGTAGGCGACCCGCGCTGGACCCCGGATGTACGTGAGCACTACCTCGCTCCGCATCCTGACCCACGCTATGCGCAACTTGCAAAGGAGATCGCGGCGAGCGTCGATACCCCGGTTGAAAAGATGCGCGCGCTCACGAACCACCTCTCACGCACAGCGATCTACACCCTCACTCCGAACCACGACGTAAAGCCAACTGACGATCCGGTCGCGCCATTTCTCTTCGGCGATCAGCGCGGATACTGCGTACATTTCGCGCACGCGCTCGTCTACATGGCACGCAGCCTCGGCATCCCGGCCCGTATCGGCACTGGGTACCTAACCGACCTCAGCCAAGCTAAGGATGGTCACATCCTTCTGCGAATGAGCGATCGTCACGCATGGGCCGAGGTTTTTATCTCTGACATTGGCTGGGTTCCCTTCGATGTTCAACCGGACCAGGTAGAAAGTCACGCTGAAACTCAGGTTGACGCGAAGCTCCTCGAAGAGTTGATGGGCGTCTTGGAACCGGGCGAAGAGATCCTTCCGACCGAAAATACAAAAGACGAGCCGGGAATGACCGATCCAGAGCCTCTCTGGGTTCCAACTCGAAGCACAGTGTATACGACCGTTGCGGGACTAGCACTACTCTTTGTATTGCTTAAACTTCTTCTCCGCGAGGGGTGGCGCCTTGCTCCAACGACTACTCTCAAGCTCCGTTGGTCATACCTGTCTATCGCTTCGTTTCTACACGACCTGGGCGTGTCTCGTGAGTACGGCGAAACTCGCTCCCAATTTGCTGCGCGCACACCGCACCAACTTCTGAGCGAACTATCGCACCTCCTCCTCCACACCACATACTCAAAAGAACGCAAGCCCTCGGCCCACCACGTACAGCAAGCAATTGACCGCGCCCGGATTCAATGCAAACACATCCCTCTTCGCAGGCGCCTTATGGCGATTGCAAATCCCGGATCACTGATTCGATCACTCACGGGAGGACGCTGGTAGCATGAGGCGAAGATCATTCCTATTCCGAAACGCCTACTTCTCCGTCTTTCTCTCGACTCTCGCCTTGGTGAATACTACGCCCCTTAGCGCGCAAACTACCCCACCAAGCGAAACTCCGACCGGAGAAAAGATCCTCGATCCGTTTGATCCCTTCGATCTTGGTGATATTGACGATGCTTCGGGCACAAGCGACCAGAATAAGAGCGCTGAGGAGCTGCTAGGAGATGCATACTTTTTGCTCCGATCCGAGCGACCACTGGATGCACGCACAAAGCTTCTTAAAGCTTTACAGAAGGATCCCTCGCTATATCGCACTCACTACCTCCTGGCTGGATACTACCTGGTACATGTGGGCCACTTTCGACTCGCGATGAAGTACATTAAACGTACCCAGGAGCTGTTTGAGAAGAAACACGGTGCTCCACCATATACTGACCGTCTCGTACAACTTGAGCACGGGGATATTCTCTACTACCTCAGTCAGATCCAACTAAGCCTCGATAACTACCAGGGCTCTCTCAACACCCTCGATCGCTTTCAGCAGCTTGGCTACAACAGCGAGTGGTATGCCGGCGCAAGGGCATGGGTGCTCATGAAACTTGGTCGCATTCAGGAAGCTATAAAGGTGGCACGAGCGGGTATTCTGGCGGGCTCTGAGCCGGGCCGTACACTCAATATGCTCGGTATTCTTCTCTCAATGAACGGGCAGCCACAGGAAGCTCTCGATGTCTTCCGAAAGGCTATTGCCTCTGAGTTTTCCTCCGGGACAGATGGGCAGCCAGCCACGCCGCTTAACAATTCAGGGGAGGTGTACAAGGAGATCTTTGAGGACGACAAGGCCGAATCATCCTTCCTGCGCGCCACAAGCCTGCCCGATGGGTGCGAACACGTTCTACCGAGCCTTAACCTCACGCTGATGTACATCGATCAACAAAAGCACGATGCCGCCATCTCTACCCTTGATAGCTTTCAGAGGTGCGTCGCACAGTTTCCGCTTAGAAACAATGAGGAGCACGTTGCTCTCGTGAGCCTTGCTCGCGGTCGAATCGACCTCCACACCGGCAACGTCGATAGGGCAATCCGGCGCTTCAGGACAGCTCTCAACGGCACCCAGTGGTTCGGTAAGATCGGCACTAACCAAAATGACCTTGTAGTGGCTGCCACGATCTCACTAAGCCAAGCCCTGACTCGCAAAAACAATATCCTGAGGACTCAGCTTGCTGCGTCGTGGAGTGCGTGGGCGGCTCAGAAGAAGGAGATTGCGGAGAACGCGGTCGAAGCCTGGTGGCTTATGCGCCGGGCACGACAGATCCTCACTGGCGAGCTTAATGACCTTGAGGACCTCACCATCAGAAACACCGACAGCCTCCTTGAGTATCCAACATTGGGAGAGCCTCTCGCCGGACTCTCTACTTCGGCCTTTGCTAATCGGATCCAGCAGGAACAGACCCGTGATGAGCGCTCCTCTGCCAAGCTCTTCTACCAAGCATATTTGGCCGAGAACTCGCGAAGCTTCTGGAACTCGCGCCAATCAAATGAATTATTAGATGGGGTGATTGAGCGATCGCGGCCCAGATATGACGATCTGTTGAAGACCCACGCCTCGCTTCTTCGAATGCGCACCCTGGCGCCTTCATCGCCTCGCTACCGCGATCTGGCCTACCGGATCTTCTACACCAGTCCAGCCGAACTCCGAAATTACGGCCTTGCTCTGCCGGTTCACATTAAGGCTTCTGCCAATATCCGTTCCAACATTCTCTCAGGGCCGTTTATTGAAGGAGCTTCAGAGAACGATGGGTTGCTCTGCACCATCGCAGCAAGCCAGGCTAACAGCTCAGGCGCGATATCCATCCGCTTTTCGTGCCCCGGCAACACGGAAAAAAATAGAATTGTAGAGGATAGTGATCCTCGAGAAGTTGTGAATAAACTATCTGAAGCCCTATATCGGGAGGAGATTAACAATGGCGGCAACATCTGATTTTCAAACGGCACACAAAACAGCAACGGATCTCGTCTCGGCTCTTGAGCGGGTCATTCGGGGCCGCTCGGATACTATCAAGCTCGTTGTATCCGCGCTCTTTGCCGATGGACACGTTCTCCTCGAAGATTACCCGGGGTCGGGCAAGACCACGCTCTCAAAGACCTTGGGTCGCTTAATTGGACCAGATGAGAGCGCTTCAAATCGCTTTCCCTCAATCGCATCGGACCCAATCGTCCCATTTCGCAGAATCCAGTTCACGCCTGATATGCTTCCCGGCGATGTGTTGGGGGTAAATATCTTCGACCCCAAGACAGGACACTTTAGCTTCATGCATGGCCCGGTATTTGCTCACATCGTGTTGGCAGATGAAATCAACCGCACCGGCCCAAAAGTGCAGGCCGCTTTCCTTGAATGCATGGCAGAGAAGCAGGTAACGATGGATAATGTAACGCGGCCACTCGATCAGCTCTTCTTTGTGCTCGGAACGCAGAACCCGCTCGATATTGCCGGAACATACCCACTTCCGCAGGTTCAACTCGATCGGTTTCTTCTGAAGGTGCCGATGTCGTACGTGGACGCCGCAACAGAGTGCTCGATCCTTGAAAACCACGACTCGATTCGAGAAGGCTCAGTCTCTATCGCTCCCGCGTGTCGCCGCAGCGATATCCTTGCCGCCCGCCAGGTGTGCCAGCAGGTGCACGTAAGCCAACCCCTTCGAGAGGCGATGGTTGACATCGTACAAGCAA
>JBIJBZ010000006.1:0-39901 GCA_044344945.1 Bdellovibrionota bacterium
TGCTGCAAACAGCAACCCGCGCGTGGGCACTCCTCAATGGTCGCGATCATGCAACGGAGGACGACCTGCGCGCGATAGCGCCGTATGTGCTGCTACACCGTCTGCGCTTCCATGCTGGAGCTGGCGAGGCCAAGAACGCTCTTGAAGCGGTCATGCAACCGGCAATGGAGAAACTGGTGCGTCGAGCAATGTCCTAACGGCTTTATAGCCCTACGCCATCTCATGCCCGAGCGGGTATTTTTCGGTGAATCATCCGTAGAATTCAGACAAGAACTTCGAGGGAGCTCTTTCCACTTGTTATCGACGGCCTATCGGGTACCTTTTTCGTAGACGTTATCGAGGGCTCCTGACCAGCGGGAAGTCCCCGAGAAATAGCCCGCGTCGGGCAAGACGACGGAATCGACGCCGAACGCTCCAGGCCTAACCGAGCATTCCACCATTCCGCAGGCTGAATGTAACTACCGGACTCTGCACCTTGCGCACTCGCTCTAACAAAGAGGTTTCAATTCGACGCGCGACAATATACGACACGTGGGCAGTGTCTATCGTTCTTACCGAAGCGGCCCAGTGGCTCCAGGAACAACATATCCCGGTGTGGTCAACTGCCATGTTCACCATCTCGAAGGTGAAGCGAGAGATGGCTGAATACGAGTACTATGTTGCAGAAGACAACGGTGTCGTTGTGGGCACATTTCGTTTTCAACTCGTTGACCGTGAAACCTGGCCGGAAATCCCCGATCTCGACTCCGCATATATCCATCGGATCGCCGTACTCCGTTCTCACGCTGGATGCGGAGTGGCACAGCAGATTTTGGACTACGCCAAAGAGCTCACCCGCAAAGCAGAGCGGCAATTCTTGCGTCTAGACTGCGCTTCAGATCAACCGAAGCTACGCGCAGTGTATGAGAGAGCTGGGTTTATCTGGTGCGACGATGTCCAGATCGGCTCCCAGAATATTGCGCGCTTCGAATGGGAGAATCATTAGGGGTGCCCTGGCACATGGCACTTCAATCGTGTCCCGTCCCCAAGTAGACTGGCACACCTTACTTGTATGCTCGCTGCTCCCCGCCAACTCCCTACAGCGTACTCCTGGAAACTCCCCTTGAACTCCTGCTGTAACGCCCTTTTTGACAGTCGAACAGTAAAAGTCGAGGTAGGGTGTACCACCCGAGGAACAACACCCTAGGACCGGGACGAAGCGAAGCGGACACAGCTAAAACTAGGGCAAGGTCTTTTAATGCGAGCGCAGTGCGTGCAAAGTAGAGCGGCGCAGCCGTTCTGCACGATTCACACGCAGCGGCTTCATTAACTCTCCCCCGAGGTACCGAAGTGAAAGTACATTTCTTAGTGTGCGGAACCCAGAAAGGTGGCACCACGGCTCTTTATGAATACCTGCGTGAACACCCGGGCATCTGCATGGCAAATCCCAAGGAGCTTCATTTCTTTGATGAAGACGATATGTTCCGGACCAAGCCACCAAGGTATGATGTATACAACAAGGCGTTTTCCCCGACTGATTCCAGTCAGATTCTAGGCGAGGCCACTCCGATCTACATGTACTGGGAGCCAGCGCCGCGTCGCATCTGGGAGTACAACCCTGCTATGAAGTTAATAGTCCTCCTGCGCAATCCGATTGGACGGGCATACTCGCAGTGGAACATGAACCGCATCAGGGGAGACGAGTCACTTTGTTTTCTGGAGGCACTGCTTGCCGAGTCGGCCCGATGCGCGAAATCGAAAGACCTCCAACATCGACTATTTTCCTACGCAGGCAGAGGGTTCTACCTAAAACAGCTTGAACGCTTGTGGAGATACTTTCCAAGGAGTCAGGTACTCACGCTGCGCAGTGAGGACCTTGATACCAAGCCGAACGAGACCCTGGGCCAGATCTGGAGCTTTTTAGGTCTCGCGCCTATTACTTGTGCCGTCAAGCATGGAGTGCATGCCCTTTCCTACCCCGCCGTTATGGAGGAGGAAGCTCGAAGCTACTTGACTGAACTTTTTCGAAAAGAGGTGAGAGATTTAGAACAAGCCCTCGATTGGGATCTAAGTAACTGGATAGCGCACGATCGTTAATTCCCTCGGTGCGGGCTAATTAGGGTCACGGCGCGTTTCGATCATGCTACTTTTTCTCTAACATGCGACCCCAACGAGAGGGGCTATCACTCAAGAGATGCTCCTCTATCGTTAGGGCACAGGGTGCAGTACGAGAAGCTCGCAACAAGATCGAGGCGCCTCCACAGCCTACTCCTCTGAAAATCACAAAACGCAAACGCTCTTTAGAAACGCAGGCATTGCAGTCGGCCAGGAAGAGCTTAGTGAGGAGCTGCGGCTGCTACCAGTCCGATTGGGTTTATCTAAGGAGAAGGTTATGGGAAGGCGCAGCAACATTTTTCTTCACACTCTTGCATGCTCAATCTTCCTCATCAGCTCATCTGCTCATTCACAAGTTCACGCCAGAGTAATTAACGGAAGCAACACCAAGGCCGGAGCCTGGCCGTTCATGGTGGCTCTTATTGCGGCTAAAGCTCCACCGTCAGCTGATGGTCAGTTCCGTGGGTGAAGTCTCATCGGACCACAGCACGTTTTGACAGCTGCGCACTGCGTCGATGGCGCCAATCCCCGAGACATAGTCGTTCAGATAAGTGCCGGCAACCTTACCTTTAGCCCTCTCGTCGGCAACAAGGTACTGGGAATCACTATTCACCCCGAATATGACCCCTCCCTGATAAGCAATGATCTGGCGATCCTGAAGCTGAAGAGCCCGGTAACGAATATCCCGATCAATCTGGCTCTTAGCGTTGACGCCACCCTCTATGCTGGCGACACACCAGCCACCGTTATCGGAGACGGAGTGACGGATTCCGAGCAACCAACCCTCCCTTTCATACTTCAAGAGGCAGAAATTCCGATCGCTTCCAACCGAACCTACATGCGCGAGGTCGGCAGATATTTCAACCCTCGGACGCAGATGTGTGCGGGCATCAAGGCGTCAACTCCGACCGCCAACGATGGTGTTGATGCATGTTTTGAGGATCCCCGAGGGAGTGGGCCGCTCCTCGTGTCTGACGAAGCTGGCAGCTATAAGCAAGTCGGCGTTGTAAGCTGGGGCTTCGGCAGCTGTGCTTATCGCAAGACCAGAGGCGTATCCAGCAAATCATGGCAAACGACGAGTTTGTCACATAGTTGCCGATGGCAAGGCCGATTGCAGGCAAGAATCCAACTATCTCTTCACCAGCTAATTCAATCATTGGTCCTTCTCTTACCTGCCTTCCACAGACTTTTTACGGTGAGACGCCCACAAAGATCACGCGCAGCTGATACTGGAACTACTCCGGGCTCATCAGCAATCCATCATCAGATAGGCACACAACGACAGATCAAGACACAAGGATACGCTGTTCGGTACTGGCCAGAAACCCAGGGGGCTCATCCACGGAGCTTAGGTCAGACGAAGTAAGCATCTCACCAACAGTCGAACCAACTACCAGCCCGACAGTGGATTCTGCTAACCCGCATATTTCATGAAGCCTGCTGCTGCGAGAGTCGATAGTGGCGTTTCTTCGCTCCAAAAACCGATTTTTAAATTCGCCCTTCGGGCCCGAAAAATCACCATTCTCGCCCCTCTCGCTACGCAGTTTCACGAAATATGCGGGCTAAACCGACCGGAGAAATCTGCACATTCAATTGCTCCTCACGATCGGTCTCTTTTGTTGCGAGTGCAGCAGACGCCGCCTCAGGTGTTACTTCTGTCAAAGCCACAGTCAGGATCTCATACCGTGCCAAGGTGGGCAAAAAGATACGGGCCAAGAGAGCGACAATCAATCGTATCGAACGTGCTCGTAGCAGCTTCAATACCGTATGGGCAGGGAAGTTCTCCTTAACGCAGGGAATTGCACAAACAGTCCGGATGACCCTCATCGTTAAAGACTCCGCTGGCAATAAGGATTCCTTTGCTGACGCCAAAGAAATAAAAGCGCTCGGAATGAGCAGGCGCTAAACGAGATAAAACTCGGAAGTCTGAGCAGGGTGCTGCGAGATAACAAGGTAGATTCGTGTCACTTTCTTGATATGAATAACCATAGCCACGATCTGGTCGTATCAAAGACCCCTAACAACGCACCCAGGTTCTATGCGGAGCTGCACAAGAAGGCCGCGGATGCCGTGAAAGCGCCAATGAACCTGCGCCCTCCTTTATACGGCAGAATCGCACAACAGCAGCGACGGTTGTCACTCTGGAGGATACGATTGCGCGCACAGGTCAAAGAGACTGCGACCCCTCAAATGCCGCGCTGCGTAATTCGATGGATGACTATCCTGGCGTAAACTCTTGGTCCGCATTTCCTATATGCGAGCCGTCTACCAGAGCCGAGGCGGCAATTTAGGCGCGCTGGTCGCCAGTCTCTGAGATCCCAAGCCTCTGGCACTGTCCCTATTCAGAAGCGAAGACGAGGTCTTTCACCAAGCTCTACTAGGATCAGAGAATGGGCAGCTGCATTACAATACCGTGACGCCGCATATCACCGGCACGAAGAAGCGCCGATCTGCCTGAGACCATTATACCTTCGCGCTCCTAAGAGCGATTCGCAGCCTTTTACACACAGTCCATCGCTGGCCATAGGCTCCCACTCCCCTATAGGTATGCACCAGCACCCCCGAAACTTTCGGTTGGTTATCTCCGATTATACCAAAGGGAGACCTAAGGGAGCTCCTTACCCAAGGGAGCTCCTTCACGATGAACGTTGCAGGTCACCCCGATCGTAGACAAGCAAAGCACGGAGACATACATGGCAACTTCTTTAATTGAGGGCTCCACGTGGGAGCTTACTTCTAACGCTAACTATATACCGGCTGGCCGGTATACATTTCTCGGGCAGATGGGGGAGTTTCTCCTGTTCGGGGTCGGTCAAAAGATCCAGTTCGGGCTAGCAGCGGGGAGCTATCGGCAGCTTCTCCGTCCCGTCGCTGCATCGGTCAAACAGCAGACCTCCACCGAGGACTTTCTGGACCGCTATACGAAGCTCCTTATGCAACCAGAACCAGCCGCCCTACAGGGGGCAGAGGGTCTGACGTTTTGCGCTCTCGATCCCTCGCTCTCCGGTAGATTCAAGCGGTTGCGCAGACGACACCGACCGGCACCTAGAGTGCCACAGATTCACTGAGTCGTCACTCCTGCAGCTCATTATGGTAGGAGATCCTCGCACCCTTGCGGCAATGAGGGAAAAAAGTAAGCTCCTGCGCCACAAACTATTTAGCACTACCGGAGATGCGCCGAAGACTCCTATGTGCCAAGCATAGATTCATTCACTCTCGGAGTCGCACTCGGGCTTCTCGTTATTACGGCGGTGCTCCGCATACTGGAGTGTATGCGGACCGACCGAATTTTTGTTCCTCGCGACCCAGGACAAGCAGCAACCCTCTCCCTTGCAACCCTCTTCCACCAACGGATAACTGATTTTCAGACCCACGTAAGGACCCTCGACGAGCACTCAAACGAGTACGTAGCGGTCTTCAATGGCAATGAATGGAGCTCGCTCACGGAGAGTCTTGAACATCTCTCGCTTCTCGATGCTGAGGTACAGCACCACATTCACGCCAACAACTACCCGCATGCTGAGAAAATCCTAAACAACTTATACCGCAGCACCTCAAGTGAAAAGATCGCCCGCGACATTGCAAGCGTTGCATCAGGCGAGTGGGAGGAGTCGATCCGCGCAATGCTGAAAAAGGTTGTTTCAAACCTTGAGGCAGCAACGCATGAGACCAAGAGGCTCCAACAGGCTGCCTACGGCCGTAAGCGACAACCAACACTGGTAACCCTAGCCGATGTCAAAAAGGCTCTCATCGAGGGCAAAGTAATCAGCAGGGACGCTGTCCGAGACTAGTTTCGATTTTCAGTTAGACGCTCCTTTGACCGCTCCGAGACCAAAGCCCGAACTGTCCGCATTAGTATTGATGGAGCTGTATTAGATCTCCCGATACCACCTACACTTCCCGTAGATAGCCGATACGACAGTATACCCCTTGATTCGCTCGCAACCTTCATTACATTTAGCCTATGCGTGACCATGTACCGGCATCAACAGGCATCAATCAGACAACCAGCTCCCTTGCTATTCCCTTTGATTCGGAGATGATACGACTACATCACCAGCTTGGCGTCGTCCATCTTAAGGGTCCACCGGTCTCCTCTGAACGCCTACATCAGACACCTGTTGCTCTGGAGTTGCTTGAGGGCTCCCTTCTCCGCGAGTACATCGAGCAGTGGATCAGAAATAAATGTGAACCCGTGGCGTTTTCGTCGCGAGCATTCGAAATACAGATCACACCGACATCCAGAGCCATAGCCGAGAAAACGCTCATCTCTGCGGGCTACCTTCTGCAGGCCCCTTCCAGCGACCCACACACAAAATTCGAACCAACCTCAAAGGCGATTGAGTGGATGTGGCAGACGCCTCGTATACGAAGCAGCCTAAGCGGACTAGTAGGCAGTGCAGAATCTTCCGCTGATGGTTCGATACTATACCGAGACGCGCGCCACGCAATCCTGGCAGTCATCAGCCGCTTTGAGCACGTGATGATTCTCAATACCACCTCACTTTCAAGCTTGTTGAATTGGTCTACGCAAGCGACTCAGGCCTGGCTAAAAAAAACGATTGGAACGGCAGAGATACAACTCAACTCTGAAAAGAACGGAGTTGCACTTTCTCCGTCCGGCCATCAGGCTCTGCAGGCTCTGGGATTGCAATCAACCGAAGTCACACCAGCGGAACCCAAGAGTCGCAAGAAGCTCGACCACGAGGATCTCAGGAAAAAGATCCCTCACGTAATCGCCGGCCTGGTGCAGCTGACTGGCTTTACTAAGGGCATATCCTGCCACGAGATCGCATCAGCACTCGGGATTCCCAGAGACTCCTTGCGTGGAAGTAGGATCTTGGAGAGTCTTGTTGCTGAAGGAGTCCTGGCCCGCACATCCGTCCGCCTTAATCCGCACGATAGTGAACTTTGCCGATTCAAAGCCGAATCAGTGCTGTTTGTCGTCATCGCCCCTCATTCTGTTCCCGAGACCAGCAAGCTGCAACTGGAGACCGTTGCTGCGCAGATGAAGCTGGCAGCGGAGAAAAACCGTCCAACGGGGGAGCAGTTCTCGGATCCGAAGACCGGCTACTGTATTGAAGCGGTGAAGTCGACCATCGCGGAATT
The DNA here is from genome assembly GCA_044344945.1 of Bdellovibrionota bacterium. GTDB lineage: Bacteria > Bdellovibrionota_C > UBA2361 > UBA2361 > OMII01 > OMII01. The sequence goes on from JBIJBZ010000006.1 coordinate 7,204, forward strand.
TCGTGGGGAGCCCTTCTCGCAGAGCGATCTGAGACAGAAGCTCATCGCGAAGAACATCTATACTGGACGAGACAACATCTTACAACGAACAGTGGTATTTCTTGAGTCAACGGGTTTCTTGACGAGCCATTCTACAAAGCGTAACAGCTGGTCAAACAGACATTTCACCTATACCGAGACCAATCCAGCAAAGTAAGAGCGAGTAGACTACTCTGCGACTCATGCCATCTCAAGATTGGCGCGGGGGACGACGACATCTGCTCTCCCGTCCGAGAGAGCTACATGCGCTACCCGTGCGGAGGCCCCGGTTTCAATTTGTACCAGCTCAGGCGGCAGTGCGGTTACCACTCCATGCAACCCAAAGTATGGAACCCGAATTAAACGAACACGGCTTCCCACAACAAGGCCGGAGCTATATTCCTGCTCAGTTCGGGTACCTTCAGCAGACGTCCGTGAGATAATCTCCGGGCGAAGCGCTCCGGCCCGAACCTGGGTTGCTCCGCTAATCGAAGCTGTTGAACCTGCGATTACACTCAACACCTCCATGATGCGGTGATTTATCGGGATACGCCCGAACCCCTCCGTAACGATTACGGTCATCGAGACCGGCTCGTCTCCGGTCAGAGCAACTCCGATGTCGTAACCCACGAATTGACAGAGCGTTGCATCGTCGATCGAGCCGGTGACAAAGCCTACCGCCCCAAGCAATTGCGCTTTACGAAGTGCTTCGATCGATGGCGAGTGACCTCCAACAAGTATCGCTCCCGTTACATCGTTTGGAATATCGGTATCAGCTACCGGCGTACCTGGCCCAACCTGGAGCATCCGAATTACCCCTACCCGTTCTCCACCAACACCGAAGATCCCCTGCACGAAGGTTGCTGTTTCTTCGATCACTACGCCGCGCCCTTCAGTAACAGCGCTCACGACTCCATCGATGTACGCTAATAGCTGAATTGTTTTCTTAGGGGCCCGAATACCCACGTGACCGGTTGCCGCAGACACGAACTCGATTGTCCCTGCCATCGGGGCAGAGACCTTCGTTGTAAAGAGTCCCCACAATCCGCGCGCCTCCGCAATGGTTTGGTCCTCGGACACGCTCTCGCCAACGGAGACCTTCATGCATGATGAAACCTCTTTCGAGGGGATCCCCAACTCATCTGCTACCCGAACTATCCGAAGCTCACCATCTCGGTCTGCTTCCGCTACGATGGTGTTACTAGAAACCTGATCCCCGACTGAAACCAGTACCCGACCTTTGAGCGGAAGGTCGCGCCGCTTTACTACGTTAGTAGCTGCGGAGATCTGAAGTCCTGGCGTAAACAGTTGAGCCATCGCGTTCTACTCCAATAGTCCCAGATTGTGATAGACACGCGTCTGTTCAGGCACCGCGAAACTTGAGCCGATACAGGGCCGATTACGTCCATCGACGATGACGCCGCACTCGCCCACTCTCACCACCTTCTCGACTACCTCACCAGGACCTGCACCTACGTTTACCGTCTTATGCAGTGGCACCACTTTAAGGGATCGAGAACCCTGGTCTGTCGTAGGGAACCTAGCCACTTCGCCAACGGTAACAACCCCGAGCAAGCGTCCATCGAGGAACACCTCTGCCAGGGCATCCCCGACCGTGGCACCAACAGAGAACACAGGAACTACTGCGACACCGAGGTGGATTAAACAATCGTGTTCAAAGATCTCTTGAGCAGCCTGCGGATGTACCGAGGCGAAGACTCCGAGATGCGGCATCATGAAGATAGAATCAACCGTTAGTTGCGTCACACCTGCAAGTCCGAAGCCATCGATCATCATCAACGCTGCCTGCATACGAGACGGGGCGTGGCTCAAGACCCCGCCCGAGCCGATCACGACATCGAGCTGCATGAGGTCAACGAGCTCATATCGATCTGCTGCCTGCCGAAAAACATCGGCGATTCCTCGCTCTTTTTTCCCTTCCAGTCCGATGGCGAGCGAGCGGTGGTGTTTTAGGGAGAGTCGCAATGCCTCCCGACACACGGCCTGTTCAAGGTAGAGGTCCTCAACTGTCTGCGGGATCGAGGTGGGGCGTATCATCTTATTGCGGAGCCGATCTCGGAGCTCTGTTTCTGAAAGTTCGAAGGGAAGCCAGCGCTGGATGTGATCGGCACCGGCCTCTACTAAGACGTTAGCAACTGAGTAGCTCATTCCAAGGTTAGCGCTCACTGTTCGATTGAAAACTTTTTGCCCGGACTTATCGCGAAAGACTGAAAATACATCGGTAGTAGCGCCCCCGATATCAACGCACAACACATTTTGGTCGGTCCGGTGCGCATAGCTCTGCACCATGTCTCCTACTGCAGCAGGAGTTGGCATCACTGGTACTGGTGACCAGGAGAGGAGCTTCCCATAGCCAGGCGAGTGGCTCATTACATGCGAGAGAAAGAACTCATGAATCGCCTCGCGTGCTGGCCCTAGATTTTCACTGTCGAGTGTTGGACGAACGTTCTCTACCACGACAACGTTAGCCATTCCCGCGAGGATCTCTGCTACATCAGCTGCGGCATCTGCGTTTCCGGCATAGATAACTGGCAATCGAAGGGTGTCGCCAAAACGGGGGCGCGGTGCTGCGGCCACCAAGATTTCGGCCATCTCAACTACATGCGCTGTGGACCCACCATCGATTCCACCGGTCACCAAAATGATGTCAGGCTTTACGTGCCGTATTCGCTCAATCTTCTCGTGGTCTTCGCGCCCATCGTCTGCCGAGATCGACTCCATGACTATGGCACCTGCTCCGAGCGCAGCTCGCTCCGCCGATTCAGTCGTAATGTTTCTCACAACTCCCGCTACCAGCATCTGCAAACCACCACCGGCCGATGATGTTGAGAGATATAAATCTATTCCGCGAGTCGAATCATCTGCTGTTACTTCAAAGGGCCCCTGCTCTTTTAAAATGACTCGATTGCTTAACTCCTGAACCTCGGCGAACGCATTCAATGCTCCAACCGTGACGTCCGCAACGGGCTCCTCAACCGTAGTAGGAGCTTCTCCACGAAACGTTTGATGCCAGCGATCCTCCCTCTTTTCGAAAAGGAGTGCCTTTGTAGTGGTGGAGCCACAGTCAGTGACGAGAACGGTGCGAAGAGCTTGAGGATTGACGCGCATAAATTACCCAAGCCCTACCACTGAGCGGACGGCTACGAACCAATCGCCCGTTAAAAACTGAACACGTTCAACGAGGAGTGCTAGTCGGGCCATTACCGTCGAACCAAAAAAGGCTCCAAAGCACACCATAAGGAGTGGACGCCCCCAGGGAGCTACTCGCCCCTGCACGGAGCCCTCTTTACCGAAGGTAAAGAAGAAGTAGTTTAACACGAGGAGCAGCGTCGCAACAAAGATGGTGTTGTTAATCGAATGGCCCCACGAGATCTCTCCAGCAGTCATTACGAGGAGAGGCTTAAAGCTTCCTGCAAGCTGCGGGATGACCTCTGCAAAGAAGCCTCGAATCGCGAGCGCACCGCTGGCACCGAGCGAGAATCCGATCACAACGGTCGCTAGCCATGCATGTCGACGCGAATAGATGCAGTAGTAGAGGCACCCAAAGAGCATCGGCACGATATAGAGCAGGTAGAGAGGTTGATACGCCTCGGAGAGTGTACCATCAGGATACACCACCACATGCGAGCCGCGCATCGGCTCAATAATTTTGGGCCACAGGAAGTCTCTAACAGTAAGCAAGGGACCAAGCCCAGCAGCCACCCCGATAAAGAGGTGCTCGAAAAATCGGTAGAAACGATTCTCCTTGATTAAAAAGCTGAATATCGCCAGGGTGCCGATCCCCCCTATCAAGGTCGAAACGATAGTCCAGTTTGAGACGTTAACCACGGACCCTCCTGAGCAGACGCCCAACAAGGGGCGCGATATTACCCGCAACGATCAAGAGAATAATCATGAGGTGCGCCAGACTCAGAGCGGTATTGGTAACCAAAAGTCGTTGATTTTCGCTCTGAGGGAAGTGTTTTTTGAGCACCTCAGAGTACCACGCCGCACCCGCAATCCCCTCTAGTAAACCATTGAGCTGTCCTGAGTCGAGAAAGATGTACGCCTCTGGAATGGTAATTGATGTGCAACCGTGCACGACGATGGGGCGGTATCCGCTCTTCTGAAAAAACTGGATGATGTTGTCAAACACGCCGACAAGGCTCGTGATCTCACCGACCATCTTGATACCTTCAATTCCGCCGATTGAACTGAAAGCCGGGTACGATGTTATCGGCATACCCGAGACATCTCGCCCCAGGAACTTCGACACATCGGGAGCTTTCACCATCGCTTGAATATAGATGGCTGCGCTCGGCTTATATCCGACATTGACCCACGCTTCGCCATACCGCCATGACTGGCCTGGATGCTCGCGCTCAAGGCGTGCCGCGGTCTCTTCGGGGATGCGTCGTAAAAAACTCTCTGCTTGCTGATACTGCGAGATCACAATTACTGGAATACGCTTCCGAAAGAGGTGTTCAATCAAGACGGCTGCCTGCGGCTCGTTCTCAGCGATCGAGCCGGGCCCGAAATCGAGCCACACCATCGCAACTTCCCCAGGGCGCATCGAAACACCCTCTACGACATCATACATCCGCTCTGCAGACACTAGACGCGAGGGTTGCTGCGACACTCCAAAGAGTATCGGGACTGCAACAGCCAGGATCATTAAGAGGTATATGATTCTTCGCCCGTCCATCCCTACTTCTTCCTTGATGAAAACGATGACGATTCTATTGAAAGCCACATCCGGATAGCGAGCATAAGACCGGCAACTCCGGCACCGAGGCGGATAGCCCGAAATGCCGCACTATTAGGAACTTCTAAGAGCCACTGTCGAAGCGCTGGCATGTCTTCGTAGATGTGCTTTCCGAACGCCACCTGGCCTAACATCACAACAACAGCCGCTATCATCATCAGCGCCGACTCGACGGTTTTAATCCGAAACGCTCGATACGCGGCGGCTGCGATATACACGCCCAACAACGCAAACATCGCCGCACCAAGCTGAATGAAAAGCCCATTGTACAGCAGTTCGTACAACCGCTGTATCACCCCGCGCCCACTCTCTCTACGCATGACGAGCGAATAGAGGGATGCTACCTTTGCAGCACTCTGCGTGAAGGCCTTAAGTATCTCCACGTCATTGGGGGTCAACGTCTCTTGAGAGATCGAGGTAAGCTCTCTCGCAGAAGCCCCAAGCTCTGCCCCACTCTGTTGTAGCTCGTCAAAAATCGTCTGGACTGGCGAGCTCCGACGCAATTCCGAAAGCTGTCCATCAATACGAGCGACCTGTGTTTCAGTGTAGCGCTGTAGCGCAGCGACGCGAACTCCCACGGCAGGAAGCTTTCCATCCACTGCGACACTCTTAACTCCGGCGCTCCCTTTCTCTGCTAATCCCTGCGCATCCTCGACGATACGCTTTGCAAAATCGCCAATAAGCTGCACCGTTTGAATCTCACGCGAAGTTCGAAGCCCCTGGATCCATTGACCCGTTGTCACAACGAGCATCGATGAGAGTCCGAGCAGGAGCGCTACGCTAAAGGGCCACCCCTTTCTTTTAAAGACCAACTGCATCCCGTGCTTTGCCACAAGATTAAAGAGACCTAATCCTACCGCCATCGCTGCAACAACCGTGAAGCCGCTTGAGATCGGCTCATTAGCCTCTACAAGCCCAAGGGATTGGATAATTGCTTCAGGGCAAACAAAGTCGAGAAAGAAGTAGATTCCCCCCAGGAACGTGACTGTCCTGATGATCCGTGCTCGCATATCTCTTCTGTAACTACTCACGACCCAGCGCCTCCCATCCTGCAGAGATAAAGTCCTGTGGCATCGGGATATGTACCTGCGGCAGGATCGACATGATCGTCGCAGACACGACCCCGACAGCGATGATTAGGCAGATTAGAAACTTAAATCGATCTTGAGCTGCTAAGGTTGCTACCTGAACGGGCTCACGGCTGAGGTAGGCTGAGGCGCCAAAGAGCTCCTCGCCGATCAGGGTATAATCGCAGGTGCAGATAAAGAATGCGACCTGTTCTGGACTGACACTCGCGGCAACCTGCCGGGCACCCACCTGCTGTCCAGCTTCAGCTAACACGAGAGACTCTGCAGCAAAGACCCCAAAGAGGCATGCAGCTCCGGGCTTCTCTCTATGCATGAGTCCCATATAACCTGATGCAAAGGCGAACTGTTCACTCGAGAGAAAAACTACACTCTGAGGGTCAAACGAGCTTCCACGCCCAACCTCGTTGTACGCGGCACGAATGCTATCCTCTACTACCGCCATCGCCTCCGGTGAATACTGAGGGACAATCAGTTTTAATTTATACTGCGCAGCTTTCTTGGCTACCGTTTGCAGAACGCCTAAGCAGGCATAAAGCACCGGACCCAGATCCGTCAGGGCCGTTGTGAACATAACCGGCCGACCCTGCTCCGCGCAGCGGCCCACCGCCCCTTCAATCGCATCAACGCCTGGGATACGGCGAATAGTATGGAGGTAGCCCCTCTTTATTCGCAGCAACTCGCGAAAGAGGAGTCCCACCGCCAACGCGAGCAGAACGAGGACCCCTGGAGTTGCATGCTCGAATCCATTCATACCGTAGGCTTCGATTCCAACAGGGTGATAAGTGTCTCCACGTTGTCACGCGAAGCGAGGAGGTCTCGAACAGAGGGGAACAGCTCTTTTCCAAACAAAGTCCGCTGCAGCGGCTCACTCATCCCGTACAACTCGCGCATACATCCGATCAGCGGCTTAGAGAGCTCCAAGAGGAAGATTGCTGGCTCCACCAAGCGACGCCTCGTAATTGAGGCGGCGAGCTCTTCTAGAGGGGAGATAGGCACTACTTCCATAGCAGCACGCTAATCGAAAACACGCGGAAGGAAAAGAATGCTTTTAAGGACTTACCCTCTTTTCTGAGGCTGCCGACGAACGCGCTCGCTGAGCTTCAAGAAGTTCTTCCTCTAAGAGCCCGATGTGCTCCTCTTTAGTATCTTCGATATCACGCAGCTTCGACTGTAGGTCGCTCGTAGCGGATGAGATCTTCTTCACAGCAGCGGTCTCTGTTAGCGATAACGCCTTGGATAGCTCACCGAGCTGCTGAACGAGCTCTGCCTCACGACGCTGTGCATTGCTGGGCAGAGGCAGCGTTCGTAGGTTCGCCACGCGCTGCTGAATACCCTGCTGTGCGGCTTTTACTCGGGCGAGCGCAGACTGCACCGAGCGGAGGTCGTCCTCTGCATCTACTAGCTTATGTACATTAGCGATAGCATCAGCATCCGCTTGAAGCTCTTTGAGTTTTGTATCGAGGGAATTCGAAGACCCCTGTAGCTGACGCAAGACCCCCCTGCGCTCAATGAATCGGTCACGCAGCGCCGAAGTGGCGAGAAAGACTGCTGGAGGGAGCTCCTCCGGCGTCATCGTTTGATACGCGGAGTGAACATCTCCCTGAACACCGAGCATCATGTACAGGATCTGCACTGGCGTCGCTACCGATTGTGGCAACGGCACACGTCCCACAAGAGCACCCTCCCGACCCTCCGGGGCATCGAGGTAGGTAGCGGGTGCAACAGCTACTATTCGCCCAGAATCCGAAAGCACAACGTACCCCTGTTGCACCTCGCCGGTGGAACGAATCCGCTCTGCAAGGGTCGCCATGCGCTCATACTGAGCAGACGCTGGGGCCGCGCATGCAACTGTTGCCACTAGTCCTACACACCGCAGGAAACTACTGAAGTTGCCCATAAAACTCCTCCTCCTCCTGCGTCTGATCCTGCGTACCACCGTAGCGCTCAGCTTCCCGGCGTTGCGCTATCGCATCTCGCTCTTCTGCTATTTTCCGCTTCAACTCCTTCACCCGTTGCGCTTTTTCAACGGCCTGCCGAAACCCAGGCGCCGTCTCAGGCGCGAGAAGCTTTAGGGTAAGCTCAATCCAACGAGCATCGCGCTGGATAGCTTGGCGACTCAAAAATACAAGCTTACCTTGTGGGGATATGCGCTCACTCAACTCGAAATCACGGATGGCCCGATCGAGTTGCGTCTGGCGCTCACTTAGTTCGGATCTCGCAGCATCAAGCTCTGAGTCTGCGCGCCCTAGCCGCTGGTCTGCGGTCTTTTTTAGGGTCTCCCCATCTGTCACATACGCATGCAGATTGTCAACCGAGGCTTTGCGTTCATCTATCCCCTGCTGCAGTTTTTGAACATCAACCTCAACTGACTCAAGCTCCTGCCACAATGCGAACCATCGGGTCAGATCGTCTTTCAGCGCAGGAGCAATCGTATCAACTGGAATACGTTGTAGAGTCCACGTTCCATATTCGTTAGAGATCGGATTAAAAAAATCACCACTATACTCACCCGGAATGATCTCTTTTCCCGTAAATCGGAGCCGCGCATCAGAACCTCCCACGACGAGCGGTAACCGCGATCGTCCGGTTGGATCATGCGTAGCAACCCGCTGCGCTGAGATTCGAACATCCCCCACAAAAACAGCCACGGTGGATGCGCGCCCATCGCTCACCACACTCCACGGGAAGGTCTTCCCGCTAGCTTGCAGTGTACACACTCCGACGTACGTTCCCGGTGCAAGAGTGGGAAACGTGGCCGAGTAGCGCGTGGCGACGAAGTAGCCGCCGGCACCGGCGAGCAAAAGAAGAAACACCACGAGAACCAAAAGTCGTCTCATATCTGAACGAGTGTATCATCAGCACACAACATTCAACACCAGGAAAGGGGCGCTTGCAGGTGTCCACATCGACCGCGACATGGAACTACACCGCATATGGCCTACAGAACACTCGAAGCGTGGCTTAGGCGCGGCGGATCTTTATCACCCGAGCCGGCGTACCGACAGCGACTCCCCAGTCTGGGACATCCTCGGTCACCAACGAGTGCGCTCCGATGATAGCGTGTTTTCCGATCGTGACCCCATCGAGCACCGTAACGCGAGCACCGAGCCATGCGTGGTCACCGATCTCAACTCCACCCCGTATGTCCATCGGTTGCGAAATTAGGGGCGCATCCTCTGAGCCTTCAGTATGGTTTCCCGGGCCGACGTAACAGTATGCCCCCACTAAGGCACTCTGACCAATGACAACTTTAGAATTGGTAGCGATTCGGCACGACGATCCGATGTTGCACCCCGACGACAACACGATCGACCCGTGCTTTGCGGCAACGATGGAGAACCGTCCGATACTCACCTTATCGCCGACCTCGATCGACGCATCGTCGCCCCGCACGTCGAGGGTTGCGTAGTCATCCACGAGGACACCTTTGCCGAGAGCGATCTGCTTCGGAACCCGAATAAGAACACCTCTGCCGACGGCGGGGCGAGCCCCGCACCTCTTAAAAAGGACAGGGTAAAGGAGCGAGCGAGCGGCAAAGCCGAGTAGCCCTCCGAGGCCTCCAACTACGGTCTGCACCACCTCGTTATAGATAAAGAAAAGCAAACCACTCTTACCGACCGCCATCTCTCGATACAGCGCCAGCCCCGAGCGACTGGTATCGGTAAGCGCTGCTTGCTGGGGGGTCATGGCGGGAGCAGTGTTCATAATTACTATAATAAAGCTAGCGACTTACGTGCGATTACCCAGTAGTCGCCCTCCACTATATACCGCGTTCCCACAAAGACCAAGGCCGCCGTGAGACACCTCATCGGCGATGGCAGTTTTAGACCGCCTGGTATAACATCGTCGAACGAGCGGCACGCCGCTTATAGGATCTCTACAAAGGTATCGTTGCCATGTTCTCAACACCAGACCAATCAGGCTTTCTCACTACAACACTGGAAAGCGCCCTTGCGTGGGCCCGAAAATACTCCCTTTTCTCCTACCCTTTCGTAACGGCGTGCTGCGGAATGGAGTTTATGGCCGTTAACTGCTCGCACTACGACACGGATCGCTTTGGAGCAGCGCTGCCTCGATTTACACCCCGACAATCTGACCTCTTGTGGGTGGTAGGAACCGTCAACCACAAGTTGGCACCGGTGCTCCTTCGAGTGTACGAGCAGATGACGGAACCAAAGTGGGTTGTTGCGTTCGGTGCGTGCGCGTCGTCGGGTGGTTTCTACGACAACTACACCACTGTTGCAGGTATCGATAAGATCATCCCGGTCGACATGTACATCCCAGGTTGCCCTCCACGACCGGAGACCGTTCTCGATGCATTGATGCACCTACAGCAGGACATCCAACGCTCAAGGCAACAGATTGTCCCCTCGCAAGGCGGCAAGCAGTTTCACCCAGAGCTTCCACCACTACTTGGCCAGCCGATCGATACGCGACGCACCAAGCCGGTGTAGAAGCGAGCTCCATAGACTCTTGCTATAGACGGTCCATGAGACACCGGACCCCAACCGTACACATGCTTTTCGGGTTCGTTGGAAGCGGCAAAAGCACTTTAGCACGCACATTAGAAAGCGAGTTGGGGGCCGTTCGATTTTCTTCCAACGAATGGCTGGTTGCTCTGTACGGCACCAATCCGCCTGCAGAACTCTTCGACGAATACCATCAAAGAATAGCGCGCTGGATGGAAGTTCAGTATTCGCGTGTGCTCGCGGTTGGAATTGACATTATCCTAGAAACGGCAGTTAAGGCGGATGAAAACGACGTAGATGTTCAAAAGCAGGCAGGATTTTGAACTTTTTGGAGGCGCAACCCTGGTACCGTCAGGGTGAGCACCGAAAATTCAAAAGCCAAAGTGATTTTGGACAGATACGCCGTTTTCAGAAACGCAACTGCCGTTTTTAGGATTATTATTGATTCCGGATTTTGGCGGCGCGCAGACCGAGACGCGATGCGACGGCTAACAGCATCCCAAGGCGCTGACATCAAATTGTATGCACTTGAGTGTCCTGAGGATGAGATGCTTGAGCGGGTTTTAGCTCGCAACGAAAGACTGGCAGAGGAAGGCTCCCTATTTATCGACAGAAACGCCTTTGAATTGTTCAAGACAGAGTCGAGCCCTTAGGCGACGACGAGGAACGCATCCGTATCAACACGTCTGCTCGTGGCTAACACTCTCACCTGTTTGCTTCGCGCCGCACGTCTCTGCAAACACCGCTGTAAAACTCTAGTCGTTGCGATTATACTCATCACCGCCTAGGCTGCATGCAACTCTCGACGATCCCTCGCATGCAGGTAATTACGGACTTTGCGCTCCGCAGTCTTGCGCATGGCGTACGCATGACCACGACTGTAGCCCAGATGCACTGCGATCTCATCGACGCTTTTATCGCAGACGTACACGCCCCGAAGAATTTGCTGCTCCATCGCAGTCAAGATCGCTGGAGCTTCGAAGGCCACTGCTCGCACTCGATTCAACTCGACTACCTGATCAGGCTGCGGCGCCTCACACTGCAGTCTCTCAAGGGGCGATGCGCTTTCATACTCATCCGCGAATCCCGCGCTGGCATCATTACCATCAAGTTCACGTCGAGCGTCGCTCTCTAGCTTTAGAGCCCTTCGGATCTCGCCTTTGATAAAGAAGAAAGAGTAGGTAAAGAACCGGGCACCGCGTGAGTCGTCATAGCGTAGCGCCGCTTCCCACAGCGCGAAATCAGCGATACTTTGAATCTCTGCTGGGCTCATGTAACGCGATACTCCAAGCAACATCCTCCGCGCGGCACGATACGCCCTCGGCCGAGCCTCCATCACGAGCGCCTCGCGCTCCGCCGGAGATTTGCCATTTACCAGCGTCAGATATGGGGTTGATGGTGTAAGGGCTGCGGTAGAAGCGTTTGTTGTTTGTTTCATATCCATGATAATATCATATTTATCATGGTACAGTAGTACATTCGTATAAGTAACACACAATTTTCAGGACAACGAATATTGTAGTTTAATATCCGCTGGTTAGGGGCGCTATCAATGAGCTGAGGCTGAGAATACTTACCAGCGCGGCCCTATGCGAGCTGCCCCTATGACCTCAAAGCGTGCCTAATCGAGGCGCTCAGCTGCTCATCGGTAATAGCAATATCAGGGACCTCACCATCACCCCCTATAGTACTGGCGAGCAACCTGCGCATCTCCTCATAGGCAGAACGAATAGTCTGCGGCTTTAACTCCTGGTGTGAGTCTGCGGCTATCCCCTGGACGAGGGTGTACCCAGAAGTTCTCGGTTTCAAGGCAAACTCAAAAACTGCGAGGATCTCATCTCCCTTTCGAATAGCAAAATTTGGATTCTCTTCAGGTAAGAGAGAACCTGGAATCGCATCGAGCAGCTTTTGTTTTACCCTCTGTCGAACCACAAAGCTGCGCGCCTCAAGGAGGGCGGATTCTTCAATGCGCGAAAGAGAGAGCGTTGCGCCCAGGAACACAGCTCCCCTCTCGCCATGCTGCCCGGAATACGCCTCGATATTGTCGGCGAACTGACTCGCTACATCCTCACCAAAAGCCGCAATACCTCTCGCGCACAAACCAATCCCCATCTCGTCGACCCGTTTCAGCTCAGCTTCCCCAGCAGGTGTAAGCCGCAAAAGCCTCTCCCGAGCATCCTTCTCACCCAACTCACGAACCAGCCATCCAGCTTTCTCTAATCGATGGAGGACTGTGGTCATCGTTGTATGGGTGGTCCCTAAATCAGTAGCGAGCCCTCTACAAGAAAGCCGATTCGGCCGATTGTGGATCAAGTTAAGCACATGCCACTCAAGTGGCGACCTTCCCGAATGGAAGGTGTCGCGCGCCAGAAATCCGAACGCCCTGGTAACGCGCCGGATCTCCACCATAAGGGGCGGATCTTTAGGGAGCGACCCGGCCTGAGGCGCACCCAATCCATCACAGAATATCGTAAAGTTGCGGGAAAAATCTTTTCGGGACCGCTGCGGCACCCGCTCAAAGGCCGCGTTAAAGAACTCCTGGGCTCGCGCGTAAGCATCAGAGAACACCCGCTTGCCTCGATCTGTAACTATGACAACTAAGCGCCCACTGCGAACCTCTCGCGAGACCAGCCCCATCTGAAGCATCGATTTTACAAGCCGTGATATCTTAACCGGGCTGAGCGCAAGGAGGTGCGAGAGCTCAACTGCTGTTACTCCATCTGGGCGGGCCAGGGCCTCTTGCAACACGGAAGATTCGGCCACGCCGAGCTGCTCAACGCCGTATGCCGTGTGGACGGCTCGGTTGCTCTGGTTCATCCCCCGAAACGATGACAGTATTCTAATCGCGGCGTCTCTCTTCACGTGCACGCTCCACGCCGTCAAGGCGTCGTGTTTCACTTACATGACAATAGGCTTCTCTGTGTGGAATTTCAACCTTCTCAACGAGCAGGTGACACGTGAGCCAAATAGCCGGAGTTGTGCAGTAAGTCGGGCGAGAAGTTAGCTATAACTACTCACGGCTTCTTGCCTCTGCCTCGCTGCATTTTCATGGCCCGAAAGGGGGCGAAGGCAGTACTTGCGCGCGCCACTTCGATTGCAGCTTCAACTTGCTCTGGCGTGATCTGAAGCTCGAAGAGGTCCTCAGCCGTGGTCGGCCTCTCAGCGACAAACGCATACTGTTGCTTTGTAACACACGCCTCCTCAGGGGGTGTTTGAGCGTACTCTCGTGATCTCAGACCCGTCTGAGAGATAAACACCCTGACTGGCAGGTATTCCTTGGTGACGTGTTGAATACTTTCCTGCTGGGGATAGACAGGAATACCCTTCGGTGGTTGCTGAGTGGTATCAAACCCTTCAATCAGCGCTGCATCGGAGCCGAGAAAGTTGCGCATCGCTGCCACCATGCTCACCCGACTGTTAACGAGTAGCTTTGTGAGGTCAAAGGTGGTTCGTTTAGAGCGCTCCAAAACCTCTGGCGACGTTGCCATCTCGCGTAACTCCGCGCCGAAGCGCCGCACGGTGATGCCCGCATGCGCAGCAACAACCCCTGCCGCCTTTCGGAGCCCCTCTTTTGCGCCGGGAATCCCCTGCTTTGAAACCCACTCGGCACCTCGCTCACTTGAGTCGCGTAACACCATCGCGGCATCTGAAACCTCTTTCGTAAGACCGTTTGCAACTTTAACGACGTCTTGGCGCGCTCCGTCAGCACGCGTCAACACAGCGTCTTTAAAGCTCACGAGGCCACCAAGTATCTTTGAGCTATACCGAGTAATTTCCTCTTGTATCTGTCCTGGCATAATCGTTCTCCTTTGTAGCTGTATCACGCTTTCTACTTTTTAGTGCTCACTCTCAGTAAGGGTTCTTTTGCAACAAAATGTCATGGGCTATTTGGCCTGTAGCGAGTTTGTTTGAGTAGCGTGGGTACTCGACGCCTGCTCGGCAGCCGTTGAGTTGCCGTGCTCATTCATCGATGATTTCAACACTTCATACTTCACAATCGTCGGCTGCAGATGCGATGAAATTGGCTTTAACCATCCACCTACAGTGGTCACGCGAACCTTCTTGCCAACTAAATTCGCGAAGTGACCGTGAAACTCGTTTGCTTCCCGATGCGGCGGAAGATAGAGCGGCACATCTTTATTTAGAAATACCATTCCCCCTTCACCAGATGGGGGGCGCTGCTGTGCGAGGAACAACAGGCGCGCCCAGTGATCGGATTTCTGAAGATCAGTCGTTACGTTCCATGCAGCTACCTCTGGGTCAGGCCCAGCGTTCAATACCGTGACATCGAATGTTCGTTGCGTCGCCAAGTGGCTCCAAGGCAACACGGCGGCAGTTCCAACGGCCGCCCAGGTAGTCGCTCGGGCACTTTGGAAAAGTTTCGTGATCACATACCCTGTCGCTGCTGCGCCAGCAGTCCACAAACAGTACATAAGAGGCGTAAGCTCCATCGCCTGCGTCCAGATCGCCGCTCCTGCAAGTAATCCCCCTTGAACCGGCCTAAGGATGGCTTGGCGCTTCCAACCACTAAGCGGTTCGCGCCCAAGCACCTTCTCGATACCTTGAAGGATCCGGTCGGCCGCCATCATCGGTCCCAGGAACGCGGCCACACCAAGCAGTGGCGTCAGTAATCCACCAAAGACCTCAACGCCCAGTATTCCCAGCTGGACTACAGTTTGAAACCAAACCAATCCACAGGTAGCTCCGATTGCTGGAGCGCCCCACTTAACAACGGTACCCCACGGTTGCGAGATTCGGTCGGTGAGACGGCCCCACGTCCCCCATGCTTTTGCGCTAACTTCCTTGATCGTCTCAAACCAAATCTTTTTTGATTCCGGCTCTGAATCCGCTCTCTCACCCCTCTTGTCCTTTGGCCCTCGGCCTGAACCGCTCGCAGCTGAGGATCTTGAATCCGAAATCGGCCCTGAGGCGCGGCGTTGAGGTCCTAGCCCCCCGAGGATAGATGCCATGGCGAGACTAACTCCACTACCACCTGCTCCGGGTCCTCCTGGGGGAAGGGCCACCTTCTCTACGCTGGGAGCTTTCACTACCGCTGGGCGCGAAGCGACGGTGACACGCGGCTCTGAGAGATCCCTCATCAACGACCGGAGTTCCGCCTCAGCTGCCCGCTCGTTGTCGGCAGTCCGCCCAGAACCGCCCGAAAATGATTGCCCTGCTAAGTCAGGAGTCCCCTCTACTACGCCTGGAGTGTCTCGATTACCTAAAGCAATACTACTCTTCATGTGCGCCTCAGCTCCGCTACTGGCAAGTGGTTCAGCAGCAGTTGCCACGGGCGTCGTTGCTTGAATATTAGTTTTCTCAAACACAGGTAACTCCCTCCTTTCATGGCTTTCTCCCCACCAAGATGAGGAAGAGATGAGGCATCCCTCTCTGATTAAGGAGATGGGAGTTAGGGTTGGGTCGGATGATGCCATTTCGGATTACCTCAACCAGAGAACGATCTGCCTCGCCTCTTACTATGTTTGGGTCGTGATTTACCCGAGGTGTCAGGTAAAAAATGTTCGCGAAAGGACAGAGTCCAGTAGAGAACGTCAGCGGATGTATCCGAGATGGCATGCATCCCCTAATCCTCATCCTAATCTTGATCTTCACCCTGCACCTGCACGGGTTTCCAAGTCTTCCTCATAAATATTGAGCCCAGCCATCTTGTGCCCGGCATTGCAAACGGTTCCGCGCAGGTGCCCGGGATGCATTACAAGACCCTCTTAATGAAAAGTCGTGCTCCGATTAATTCGCAGAATTTCCCGGTCCTCGGTGAAGATATTGCCTCGAACAAGTTCATTACAAATATTCATCACTACCGCCTCTGCCCCACAGGGAAGGCGCTTGTAGCCAAAGGTTTGTACTACCTTGCGCGGAAGCTCCGCGCGCGGGATTCCACGCGCGTGCTTCACGATTACTCGAACCGCAGTCTCAAGCTCCTCTGGAGGAATGCGCGCGAAGGTCGCAGAGCCTCCCTGCAGGTCCGCACGCGAACGCGGTCGAATCTCTCTGATAATCGACGGCGCATGTAGGGTGTCTCCATTACTCATGACAGCTCCATCTTTGATCGCCTGTTGCAGGGTCTCTACAACACGCAACTGGAGATCCTCGTTACCGCTCTGGTACTTGCTCAACTCAGCGTACCTGTCGAGTACATCGTCCCGGTGTATCGGTCCCTCTTGCTGAATAATTGAGGTCAGAACATCTCTCATAATCGACTGATCGACAGCCCCGTGATTACGCCGAATAATCTGACTCGTTGCACCGTCCAGGACAACCCGTTTATAAGGAGCCACTATCGAGAGATGATCCTCCTCCAGTGGGATCCTCTCTATCTCCCTTAATGGGTCATTAGCCCCCTTCCGTTGAGACTCACTCAACGCCGACCGTATATCCCTAATAAAACGCTTAACTTCAGTTGTCGGATCTCGATACCAATCAACAATCCATTCTCTGAGCGATGCACGCCCGGTCAACTTTAGACTCATCCCCTCTCGCGTAAGCTCTGCTTCACTTGCTGGCGCACCCTCTACTCCGCGCGGCTTATCGAGCAGGATAACAAGTGCTGCTCTGGACGGATTCTTCGGGTCGAAAACAACGAGATCAAGCAATCCACCTTCCGTGGACACATTACTGCGCACCGGAGCCCTAATCTCTTTTTTTACGACCGCTTCCAGTAAACTCTGAAAGGTATCCTTTGGTGATTCTACTTCCTTCCTGGTTGGTCTATCGATCGGAAATTCCCGAATAGCGTCCTCTCCGGAAATCCTTGCATCACGGATGACCTCGGGCATTTGCTGCTCGTGTCCCAGGACAACGAGATCAAAGTGCATCCCCTGTATCAGATCGAGCGCCTCACGGTCCTGCTGATCAACAACTATCAAGGGCTTCACTCCTTGCACCGCGTGCGGCGCTTCCCGACACAGAGCTGCCAAGGTATCAGGTGCAGTGGGATCCAGCAGTCGCTCGTGAAGGATCGCTGCCTCGCCGCCGGTGTCGTATCTGGGCACGTTCTTCCAGTGCTGGAGCGCGACCTCCTGCGCATTCCTTTGATGCACTCGCCGATCTGCCTCGATCAACCGCCGAGCAACTTCGCCCCTCTCGTGATGTCGCCGTGATGCACTCGGTAATGAGTCATTCACTTCAGCCGCAAGTAGCTGATACCATGCATGCTGCAGCTCATGCGCAATACTAGGTCTCCGAATTTCGCCGTTATAGACAGAGCTTGCCAAGGCTGAGAGCCCCACTGCGCTTGCCTCGCCTTGCACTCGAGAAAACACTCGCCACTTGCCCCACTCTCCGTCGGCTCCAAGCATCGACTGAAACCGCTCGCCCTGCTCCTCCAAGCATCGCGAGAAGAAGCTATTGTCACACTCTGAAGGGTTCATCCTGACTGCATCAAAGAAATCCTTGCGGGAGGCCGTGTAGCGTTCCAGAAGCTCCGTTGCAGCGTGGAGCTGCTCAGCATGGTCATAGATCGGCTGCGGATTCCTCAGCAACGAAAAAATCCGGCTGCGATCATCATCATCCAGTTCCTGAGTCAACTCGCACAACTCACAGATAACCTGTGCTACCTGCGCCCGCTGCCGCCACCGAGTAAGGGGATCTTGACTCTCCTCTGGATCGCCCAGAAGAGGCGCATCTTTAAAAAGCCCCTCCAAACTAGACTCAGTCCGAGCTGCAGTGATTTGGAGCATTCGCAACCGAACGAGACTATCGGTAAGCCTCTGCACATCTCCCACGCTCTCCGGCACATTACACACATGCGCCAACTCCTCTACCGCACCGTAATACCCGACATGGAATAATCGCCCGAGCGCCCCTCGCTCTTTGTGCTTCGCAACAATCTGCGAGATGCCTTCAATATCAATATTTTTAAAGGCTTGGAAGTTAATCACACCCCTTAGCTCAGCATGCTGCTTTTCATAATCGAGCTGCGCGCGCAAGCTGTCAAGGATCGCATCTTTGTCACTCTGCCACCTCTTGAGCGAGCGCAGATTAACCTTTGCAAACGCTTTTCCAGTATCTGACTCCAACGAGTTGATAATTGTAGCGGCTTCGAGGACTACTCGAAGTGAGTTCTCGCTCAGCTGAGCCGAAAAACCAAGCGATTTGATGAGTGGCTTGAGACTCTCCTCGAGAAGCGAGAGATCGTCCCGCACCCTGGTAAGCTGCTCCTGCCCCGGAGCTGCTTCGCTCTCTGACACCGCACACCCCCGCCAGGGATTGGCGGCAAGTAGGCCGCCAGCCGAGATACACTCATCGAGTCTGGTTGCAACAGTTTGGACTTTTTCAAACTTCTGTCGATCCCAGTCGCCAATAGGAACTTCACTGAGATCAATCGAGAGCCTCTTTGAACTTCCACTGGTGATTGCTAGCGCGAGCGCCTCATAGCCCCTCACGCCAGTCCGTCGCACCTCTTGCCCAAGCGCCCTCAGATGAATCTGGAACGTCTTACTTGCAGAATCCCGTTGCTCTATCGCCTCGCGCTGACTCTCCACAATTGGAGGCCCGAGCTCAATCGTATCCTGCAACTGCCTCAACGCCCCTTGGGAACCAAGACGACTGTCAAGGTTGAGTGCAACTGGTGCCAGTCCGGCTCCCTGGATGGTTGAGATGAATGAGCGCCTTGCGTCCTCTGTGGCAGCAATAACAAGCACGCATTTGCCCTCCGCAATCTCTGGCATCAATGCGTTGACGGCTTCCTTGTCTACTTCTCCCGGCACGGAAGGCACGACACGGGCGAATGGAGCTACTTCAAGCAGTGGAGCGGGTCTATCTACCGTCGGCTGAGATACTAGGGTAGGCGGTATCGATCGGCCTACTGATTGCGTAGAGGAGATCAATCGTTGATCGCCAGCATGCTCGCCTTGTTTAGGGGTCGGTTCAGGGTGTACTGGAACGGTAACCTCGCTTTCTTTCACGGCATCCTCTCTCCTACCCCAGTTAGGTATCGTTTCTCGGCTTTTGTCAGATCGCAATTTTCTGCACTTCGATCAGACAAACCGACGTAGATCTAACCTTACCCCAGTACTACTCGCACAACGGCGAATTGGAACGACACGCAGTCGATATAGCTTAACACTGAGAGTGAAAACGATGGGGCCGGCACTATGATTAACAGCACACCCGAAGCACCAGCCAGTTCTGCTCCGCTTGATGGAGCAGCATTGCGCCACCTCATCGAGAGAAATGTGGACCGAGATGTGCAAGAGAAGCTTCGCACCCCCCTCCGTTTTCACCATAGATTCATTGACGAGTGCGAACACGAGCTTCATCGGCTTGGGGTCGCTGTTGAGGGCATTCTCGAGCGCGAGACTCGTCGCAATCTCGATAGGCTGCATACCACTCTACGCGCCATCGTTCGCAGCTGCGTCGTAGATGCGCAGGATGTTGATGAAGAGCTCTTGCTTCCCCTGATCCTGAAGAGACTTGTCGATGCAACTGACGAGTACGCGCACGCTATCAGCCTTCCTGCAACTCGCTCTACTCACCGAGATGCCCTTGTAACATTTCAGCGTGAACTGACCGACGCGCATCTGCCGTGGGCTCGACAACTCTTAGATCGAATGACGCTCAACGATTCTCTTCCGGCAGCAGAGCGGCTTTCTCTCTCGACAGTTTTCTTCGCTGGTAAAAAGTAACCAAACCTTAGGAGGCACATCATGCAAGTTGGAAATGCACAGCAGGAAGAGCAGACAGCAGCCAGTGTACAGCAGAGTTCCCGCGCTGGGGCGGTGAGCCAGGGCGAGGATCTCCCCTCTATGGAACAGATCCGAGGTGGCGCTCAATTCACAAAAGCGCGTCACCTCAACGAGCCCGCACTGAGAGAGGCGATGCAGGGCGCCAGGTCTATCGACGTCGAGGACGACAAAGCGGTCGTCGACTTCGGTATCGAGGAGCAACGCGAGGCAACTCGTATGGCCGAGAAGACCGTCGAGTACTCGCGAAAGAACGACTTCTCCGCAATCCGTGCGACCACGGCTGAGATGAACGAGCGGATGATGGAACTCTCCATAGGGGACCTGAAACCCTCCTTGTGGGATAAACTCCTACCGAACGCGGCTGCGAGACGAATCAAGAGCGTTCTGACTCAACATCAGGACATCTCAGAGCATGTGCGGGACTCGATACAGGCGCTCGGGGCTGAAAAAGAGAAGCTGATGGAATACCGAGCCGCAGCGGAGCAGGACATCGAGGGATCAGAAAAGCTGATCGCACGCTTCGATATCAAGATCGCCCAGCTTGAGATCGCCCGCGACACATTCCAGAAAAGGATGGACAGGTTCATTGAGGAGAACAAGGATCGACAAGATGAACAGGTGACGCAGCGTCTCAAACACTTTGAGATGGTCGGAGCCCTCCTTGAGCGTAAGGTGAACGCTCTCGTGAGCTCTCGAGCCGACCAGTTCACTACCCTTGAGAACCTTCGCAACATGCAGGCAACATACAACGTACTCATTCAAGCGGCCGAGGACCAAGCGAATTACAATCGGCAGGCATGGAACAACACGGTATCAATCCTCACGCACGCTGCTCGACAGAAGGGAGTGCAGGAAGCGATAGATTCGCAGCGCGAGGCGGCTGGGGCCTGGTTGCAGGCACGAGGCGATGCGGCGGTGAAGACCGTGGAGAACAATATGCGTGTGCTCCAAACAGGCGTTATCGAGCTCGAGAAAGTGACGGAGTCGATCGATCGGGCTGAAGAGGCGAACCTCAAGCTAATCGAAGGGTGCAAGGCAGCTCAGGAAAAACTTCAGGAGATGAGCAGAACGATCGCTGACCGGAGCGCGGCGGCAAGCGCCCGGACGGCCGCTGCGGCTCGCTCCAGTCAGGCTGAAGTCACCGAGATGATCGGGAGCCTCTCTGGAGCGAATCTTCCGACTCGCACGCACTAAGACGCTAACCCCTACTCGGTACATATCGGGTAGGGGTACTCGCTACACACAGTTGTCTCATCAAAGAGGAAAGTATGTCAGATGTGACTGGTGATATGGGAACAATCATCGGGCGAGTATTGGGCCCGGACGCGATGGACCAGTTTACCCGCGCTACGGCTCGAAGTGACGAGAAAGCGCACCCTGTCCTGCCGAACCCGGCCCCGGAGCTAGACTTTTCGGAAGCAACCGACACCCTCGCTATGGCCTCACGGTCACTCAAGGACCGGCTGTTAAGAAAAGCTCCAACTGGACCGGCGGCTACGATACAGATCCCCCCTCCTTCCGAGACACAAGAAGCAGAGGCTCACAGACAGGACCTTCAAGATGGTCCATCGGCGAACCCAAAAGGTGTCTCAACCACTCGCAAGGAGGTCGCGAAACCTGACCCGGAACTTCCCCTGATTCGTCCCACTCCGGAGCTTGTAAAGCTCTTGCATGAAGGAGCGATCGAGGAATTTAACGCACAACGTCCCGCGGGCAGGCTAGACCTCACCGGCTTTACGCTCTCACGGCGCAACCTAACGGGCATAGACCTGCGCTACTGCGAACTTTCTCGAACAGATCTGAGCGGCACCGATCTTACAAACGCTCGTCTGCAACACGCGCAACTTGACCGTGCCATGCTCGAAGGCTGCACCCTTACCAACGCCCAGCTCTACCATGCCAAGCTCGCTCGATGTGGTCTCCAGAAGGTAGTCGATGCCCGCGGCGCTCAGTTTGCAGGAGCGGACCTCCGATTCTCTGATATGAGCAACTCTAATTTTGATGGGGCGATCTTTGACGACGCAGGTATGTCGATGGCGAACCTGACCCGATCCACATTTCGGGGAGCTTCAATGGCGAGGGCCACTATCGCACGAGCTGTCCTTGATCGTGCGGCGTTCGATGGTGCGCTCCTCTCAGAGGCTCGCCTCTATCAAGCGCGGGGCCGCGATGTAAGCTTTGTAGGTGCG
This sequence comes from Bdellovibrionota bacterium, assembly GCA_044344945.1. Lineage (GTDB taxonomy): Bacteria > Bdellovibrionota_C > UBA2361 > UBA2361 > OMII01 > OMII01. The sequence goes on from JBIJBZ010000006.1 coordinate 29,440, forward strand.
ATCCTCGTTGGTGCAGAGGCCGTCGAATCGCAATTAACCAGCTCCAACCAGAAGATCGAAGAGGCCAAGGTCCTTGCTACTTCCTTTGATGGAGCCTGGATTCAAGACTTCGTCCACAACGGTGCGATCAATTCCGAGCTGCTTGCCAGAGCACACCAGACGGGCCTCCCACCGGAGGGACTACTTCCAAAAACCGCCGCGATTGAACAAGGCAAAGTACTCATCGACGGGATTCCAGGAACGGATAAGGTACTCTATGACGCGGCGATGGAGGATCTCAATTCTCTTATCGGTCTCACGGCGTTCAAGGCGATGATCCCCGAATTGCTCAGCCACCTTAAAGTATCTCTTGCGCGCGAGCGGATGGGGCTTCCAGGGTTTGAGCGAAAGCTGCACTACGCGCTCGTCGGCCCTCCAGGTGTGGGTAAAACGACATGCTCACGCATCCTGGGGAAGCTCTTTCGCTCGATGGGGCTTCTTCCCGAGGGCCAAGTGATCGAGACCGACAAGAGCGGATTTATCGCACCATACGCCGGTCAAACACTCGGTAAAACAAATCAGCTCATCGACGATGCACTCGGAGGAGCCCTCATCGCAGATGAAATCTACGCGTTGACGGAGAGCAAAAACGACGACTACGCCAAGGACGCGCTCGTAGTCCTGGTGAAGCGACTCTGGGACGATCGCAACAAGTTCGCTGCGTTCTTCTTGGGTTACCCAAAACCGATGCAAGACTTTATCGCCGCGAACCCTGGCTTTGATCGGCGACTCGCCGGGATCATTGAGCTTCCGCCCAACACCTCTGGCGAGTTAGTCGATATCTTCCGAGCAAAGATGTCCAAGCTCGCCATACGACACTCCCCGGAGATGCTCGCGCAGGTTAGTGTGGTTATGGCTCTACACAAAGAGATCAAGCAGGAAAAGTTCGGCAACGCCGGAACGGTTGAGAACTTTGTCGAGGATCTCTCGAAGCGGATGTCGCAACGGCTCGATCGCCACGCTTCGCTCAAGGACAAGGATGCCCTTACCTCAGCGAGTATCGAAGACCTTCCGATTGAAAAGTACGCCAAGATTCCCGCCGACAAACTCCCCGCTCTGAAGGAGCTTCATTGGCTCTCAGACGATGGCAAAGCGTATCGGCTCGCCGACCTTCCGCAGGAGGGCCCCTTCCCGGACCTCTCTCCAGACTCTGAGGCTCTGGTACGAGGTCTAGTCATGAAATACGGACTGGTTGATATCAATACGAAGCACTAGGAGCGAATCAAAGATGAGGAGAGGCCACTCCAACCCTCCTCATCTTCATCTTAATCCTTATCGTGCCCCCGCTGACTACTGCTGAAGACATAAGTTAGGGCGGGACAACGGGACAAGGACGGGACAATTTAAGGAAGATTAAGAAACCGGTGCAGGTGCAGGGCTAACCCGCATATTTCATGAAGCCTGCTACTGCGAGCGCCGATAATTGTGCTTTTTCGGTCGCAAATACTACCTTCAGACCGGAAGGTATCTCGATACAATTCCGCCCTGCAGATACTTAATTGAATTCGCCCTTCGGGCCCAAAACTTCACCACTCTCGGCGCTCTCGCCAAGCAGTTTGATGAAAAATGCGGGTTAGGAGGAGAATGAAAACAAGCTCTAGGATCAGAGCTACCAAGCACGACGGAGAGACCCCCGCAGGATCGGGCCATCTATGCTGACGCCCTACGCGCCTTCGTTATCCGACACCGCCGGAACCGGTCTCCGAATGATGTGGAATTTCAGCCCCTCCGAGGAGGTGATGCTGTACCCCGTCTCATACCACCCTTTCTTTGCATGAACTTTCATTATCTGCTCGTTTGCCGGTTCAACAAGCCCGACGATCTCAACGGGCTTTCCTAACCCGTGTACCCGAGCAGCTGCCTCCATTGATCTATCAAGGAGCCTGTAGATCCCCGGATAGCTCGACCTCCGCTCTTTAACCACTTCATCTGCGTAGACAGTCTCCGAGCTGCCGATTATCCGCTTAATCTCATTTCCCGACCACGGCAACCGATCATCGTTAACAAAAACGAGGTAGGCGCCAAGGGTCTCTTGGTCGATACGCGCGACGATGTAGACCTCCTTGTTAACCCGCATTCGGCGAACTAATTCCTCATACGAGAATGGTCGCTCGATCACCGGGGTATTCGGCGTCTGGCGCCGTTCGAGTGACCACTGCTCCTGAAGGTGCCGCACATCATCGATAACGGTTTCTGGCGCATAGATTTCACATCCAGGATTATACTGAAAGATGCGAAGCGGTGCGGCCGAGGGCATCTGAAGTCGCGCCCTCTCCTGGAGCTTTTCGCGGCTGAGTTCCAGAGTGCTCTGGAGTCCATTAGCCGCGATAAGCTGATCAACATGGGCAGCCTCAAGAAGCTTTTCGATCCCTATAGCCCATGGAAAGCCGATATCATCATCGCGAGTCGCAACGCGGGCGTCTTCAGATCGGTCCGGCGACCTCCGCTTAGTTGCTCGAATAAAACTCTCAATCTGCTCCGGTGTGTAGTGCAACCCATCCGGGGTGTTCCACAACTCCCATTCATGTTCAAGCCGTATGAGCTCAAGTACCTTCGCTGCAACCCTAACGCGCTCAGCCGGTATACGATCGTCTATATCGAGTTCATCTCGATCGGCGTTCGGAAGAATTTTAAGAAACAACCGAAAGGCTCTTTTGAAGCGAGCATCTGGGGTATCAACGAGGGCCCCCTCCTCCTCGGTTCTGGGCGCCGTAAACACATCGCTGGCTTGTATCGCTGCATCAGACACAAGCTTGAGGCTCGCCAGGGATGATACCTCTGGGAGCATCTTCGTGAGCTTCTTCATGCGCCCCAACAAGCGGTCAAACGCCCCTTCTCGGTTCTGGGCCGCAAAGATCCTCTCAGCCATCTTACTCTCACGCTTTGCGCGGTGATCTCGAACGACGTCCGGGGCCTCCGCGTCCGCGCACTCTGAGGCAATAATCGCCACTTCAGCCTCGGTTATTACGCGAGAAAGCAGCTCGGGCATCCACGCAACCACCACCGATGCGCACCGCGAACGCACGAACAGAAGAGTCTCCTGAACCGATTCTCGCAATTCATTCAACGCATCTGAATGAGCCCCACCATCGAGGGCTGAAGAGATATTTTCTAAGCTTCGCTCCAGGGCAAAGAGCGCAAGCTCCTGACACTTCGGGAAACACACCATTCTGTTTGCAAGACGGGTTGAGAACTCAACAGCACTGCGCATCACCATGAAGAAGCGCTCCGGGATCTCTGCCTTTTCAGCCGCCAAGCAAGCCGCATCAAGCCGTTCAAGAAGGCGTCTAGGAGACCGCTCCGAGGTGAACTGCAACCCCTCAAGCGCCACGAGCCCTTGCTTCTCTTCTACCGGTGCCGCCGTCGCCTCTGGCGCTACCTCGCTCGCAGATGTTTGGGGGTGAATCGGTCGCATACTGACAGTCTAGGGAGTCGTTCAAGGCTAAGCAATGTCGGGTAGGTTAGAGCCATTTCGTCTCCAAATCGACAGGTAACGACCATGCAGCACTACTACTTCCTATTGATATCTTGGGATTATCCGATTTTCCAGAACGAGGCACCCCTGCGACCTGCAGTTAGGGCTCCTCTATGGGTACCTCACCTTAACTCGGTTGGAACAGAGGCTATCCCAATTTAAACAACTCGATCGCAAAGTGCCTAAGATGTGGGCTTGGAGCCCCCCACTAATCCAAAATGATCGATTGAATCCGGGCTATGAAATAAGCCGATGCATCCGGATTCATGTGCGCACTATCAAAGGCTACTATGCCATCTACTGAATCAGAGAGCCTATTCAGGCACAGACCTCCCTCACAAAAAATCTGAAGAGGAGAAACGTACCTAATCCCCAACTCGCGCGATAGAATCATTAGCGATTCGTCGAGCGATTGCAGCTTAACCATCATGGGATTCATCGGGAGCGGCAAGCGGCTCGGGGGAACCATTCCATGCTGCGCCACATAATCACCTAAAATCCTTCGTACGGATGGCTCCCATCGAGGCATCGGCCCGACAAGGACAATTCGAGCTTGAGGCACTTTTGTCCTAATATGTGAAATTTGCGAACCAACGCTTTCAAGAATGTCACCTTGCACAGTAAAGTTTTGGTGCTCAAACGCCGAATGCAAAATCACAACCTCGGGCGACAGCTTGCCAAGATTATCCAAAATATGTTGATTGATTTCATTGCAATCAATCTTAATCTTTGAGGTAACGGCTGGCACCGGGGGACATGCCGCCTGAGTTAATTGCGTCAGACCAAAAGCCCGGCTTGCCTGCAACTTTTTGAGGCCAGGATATAAACCGGCAGCGTGGGAATCCCCCCACAATAGAACCCGAGGATGCTGCGATTCAGTGCAGTCGGGAGCATGCATCAGGCCAGTTCCGTTCTGCAGGTGACATCTATCCCCGCGAACATCACCGAGCCACTCAGCCAGCTGCCGCTCTGCAATAAGATACGTCGCATGACGATCCAAACTAAATCGCGAGGGAAAGCCTCCTCTAAGATTCGTCCACCAGCCCAAGGCCCCTAGGAAGACGATCCAGAACATCAGACTGATTACCCATCGACGCGGCGTCCGGCTATGCCGGATCGGATTCTCCACCAATACGAAGGTACCCCATGCAAGCACCACTGAAAACCCGACCAGAGCAAGTCTCAAGTGAAGACTCAACGCAGCATCAAGGTAGAGATTCGCACCGCAAAACAAAACCCAGTGCCATAAGTAAATCGGATAGCTGATTAGCCCAATACCAACCAGGATGCGTTGACTCAAAATTGACCGATTCACCCAAGTTCTCTGGCTACTAGCCACCACGACAGCTGCCCCAATAGTTGGAAACAGCGCTAAGTAACCGGGGAAATCGACCCCATCCCGAAACATGAACATCGAGGTAAAAATAAGCAATATTCCCACCGGCGAGAGGGCCGCACCGAAGTATCCAGTCAGCAAAAACCCCCTGCGACCAAAGTACCCAACAATCCCACCTAGCAGCAGCTCCCAGGCCCGGCTGAGTGGATTGTAAAATGCGGCCGTTGAATCAACAGAGGTCAGCCAGATACAGGCCCCAACGGATAGTGCCAACAAACTACCGGCCACCAACAGGAAAGGTAGCCGGCGATTCCGCAAACAAATCAGGAGCCATGGCCACACAAGGTAAAACTGTTCCTCAATACTGAGCGACCACAAGTGCAGCAACAGCTTTTGATCTGCCTTGACGTCAAAATAGCCCCCTTCACTCCAGAGCAAAAGATTATTCACATACATCGCGCTGGCCGCCATGTGCTTACCAAGAGAGGCAAACTCATCGCAAAAGAGCACCAGGTACCCAAATAACCAAGTCACCAGCAGCACCACGCACAATGCGGGGAATAGCCGTCGAACTCGACGGGAATAGAATCCTATAGGGCTAAAGGTACCTCTGGAAAGTTCATCCCAAATGATACGGCTTATGAGGTATCCCGACAGCACAAAAAAAACATCGACACCGACGAATCCGCCGGGTAGCAACTCAGGGAAGAAATGAAAGGCAATAACGCCCAAAACGGCGATAGCTCTTAAGCCATCCAAATCAGGCCGATATGTAAGGCCAGCTGGTGCTTCACCAGACAGCGTGAGTGAATCTCCACGCTTCGAAAATGTAGTAATATCACCAGCCATTACCTCGTATTATCTCCTACAGACACAATCTCCCCCTTGAGGCCGACCGCGCCTCGTCATTCCCTTGCTTAGCCCCTGCACTTTCAGGAGTAAAGAGGAGAAATCTCTTAAGTAATCTCAATCGATATTCTATTAGTTAATCATCTTCAGAATTTCTGTTTAAACAGTGGGAAAAATCCGAAGTGAGCTTAAGAGCGAGGTCTACAGATTCTTCGATTAATTTACGCCGCCTGTCCCCCTCGTGCCCATAACACGAGATGGTCAACAGCAATCGGCTTGGCAAAAAACTCGCGCGCACCGAGGGCGGCGAATCGATAGAGCATATGCTCGTCCTCTGCACCACTACTCACCGCTATGCGCGCACGACAGCGTTGCTCCTTTAGCTCGCGTAACAATCGCTCTGCTCCACCATCGGGCATATGAGCGTCGCACAGGACTCTTATCTGGCGTCGCTTATCGGACTCGATCGTTTTGATTGCCGCATCAACTGAATCCACCGACGTAGTCACGATCCCACTTTGCCGCAGAATCCGCTCAAGCGATTTGGAGTAGTCAACATCGTCATCCACTATAATAAGTTGCGCATCCGCAGGGAGGCCTGCCTCCACCTTCTCTGGTTCTCGCAGAGTGGCGCCCGCCACAGCACCTGCCATAGTGTCCTCAGCTTTGCACAACACAATCTCGACCGTTGAACCCTCCGGCGTAGAGAATAGTGATAGCCTTCCCCCGCGCTGTCTCACAATGTCCCGGCACGACAGCAGTCCAACGCCCCATCCAACAGAACCTTGAACGAGAGATTCTGAACCTACACCGCGGGTCACGTGATCGATCACACTCTGCGGAAACCCTGGGCCTGAATCCGAGATGCGGATGACAACCTCTCGAGCGTGCTGCTCAAGAACCTCGATTACTATCGGCCCCTGCGCGGCATGACGCACTGCATTCGCTACGATATTTGAGCAGACCCTCTCTAAATCCAGCGGAGGTATACGCACCGCCAAAGGGAGATACGGAAGGCGCCTGATCAGCGTACCACCATTAAAGTGAGCCTCAGGTTGAAAGCGTTCGGCGACACGCGTAAGAACCTCCGACACATCACTTCTAGCTCTTGCCTCCACACGGAACGACTCCGCGGATGGGGAAAATCTAGCCAGGAGTCGCTCAACATACGAGACCTCCTCTTCAATTCGTCGCCAATCAAGCGAAAGCTCTGGACGCTCCGAGCCTCCTGCAGCCATAAGATACTTTAGCGCTCCAAGCGGAGCCCGTGTATCATGCGCGATAGCGGTCATCTCTCGAATCCTTTCCTGATATACCGCCGCTCTTTGGTGGGATAGCGACAAAGCATTCAGCACGGGAGCATACATCGCTAGCCATTCAGTGGCGGTATCCGCGATTGACCGGACCAGCCCAATCCTCTCTCGACTAGCAGGGCCAGGACTCCCGCACCAGAGAACTCCCTCTGCGCCGATGCCGCCTGAGGCGGGTATTGCAACCTGCGCCACGATCGAGGTTCGTACATTGGAATCGATAAACCGCACCGTATCGAGGGCGTGGTCGCGAACCTGGCACGGCCCACCAGTTCCCTTGGGTGGAATAAATCCGAGCAAAACCTCCTCGGGCAACGCTTGTACCTCTCCAGGCTTACCAACGAAACACGCGCCGTCTTGCTTCTTTACAACAAACGCCAGCGCAGTGAGTTCTGGACCAACAAGATGAAAGATCTCCCACGCCGCTTGTTGAAAGAAGCTATCTGTGGAACCGTCCGGCCTTTGGCTGTAGGACGCCAGCGCCCTTCCAAATGCCCGAGCATACTCCGAATTCACGCGGCCTCTTGCAGGGAGTTTCTCTTAGCTAAGCGGGCGACCTGGGCACAGAGGACCCGAGGGTCTTTTGTCTTGCTAATCAGGGCATCGGCTCCGACCTCTAAAACCCCAAGCTCAGCATCGACACCGTCATCCGATGTGAGCATCAAGACCGGGATCTGCTGCCAACGGGAATCTTGCTTCACATGCGCTACGAACTCACGGCCATTCATCTCCGGCATATGCAGATCACAGAGAATAAGACGCGGAATTAGAGTTGTGGTCTGCCCTAGGATCCGCAGCGCATCCCGCCCATCTTCTGCAAAGGAGGGCTCAAACCCCTCGCGAGTTAACAGTCGGTGCAGCACTCGACGGAACATCGGATTATCATCAACAACCAGGATAGGAATACCGTCCGCATGCGCTCCACTCCCTTTGTCCTCGACTGGCGCATCTATCTGCTTCCGCGTCACATTGAGTTGTGGGGCAATATCCTGTTGGCCAGTACTGTGAGAATGCGGCGCCCACGCTAATCGTATATTCGAAGAGTTCCCGAGCGACCGCACCAAAACGTTCCCAGCCCTCGCATGCTCAAACATGTCACCTTCGATGCTGTTGAGGTATACCAGAAGGTGTTCCAAGGCCTGCGGATGAATACTTCCCACCGCAATCTTACCCTCGACCGTCCTAAACTGATACCGGCTCGATTCCTCAGTAGTGATGATATCAAAGCTGGTCGCGCCGTGATGCACCGCCTCTTCAACCAGTATACTAAGGGCCCGCTGGCAGAGATCTTTGTGGCGCACAGCCTTACTCTGATCGGCGTTTACCTCTGCCTCGGCAATGCGCCGTTCCGCGGCGTCCAACGCCTTTGCAATCTCTGTCCACGGCGCCATGCTGATAGTTTGAGTTCCATCAAAGAGTGCCAGCCCCCGGACCTCCGCCGGATCAGTTGCTATAAAGGTGACGACCTTGTTGAGCTCTAGAATTACAGAGGCCCCGACCTTTCGCAGCGATGCGAGTACCGCCCGAGCCTCGGAGCCTAGGATCGTTAAGTCAGGTGGCATAACACGGTCGTGGTAGGGCATGTGCAGCTCACGAGCCGCGGCGCTTATAAACTCACGCTCACTAACTCCCACCCACGCTGCCGCCAGAACCCCCCACTGCCGACGGTCGTGCGAGGAACTCATCACTTCACGCATTACAGTCTTCGGCACAAGCACCTTCATCGCCTTCACGAGCGACGGTAACCGATGAGTATCTCCTTCAATTTGCCGTTTAGGTCTGACGAGCTGCTTGAAGGCCGTGATCATCCTCCTCATAACGAAACCTCCTCTCGAACTCCACTAATTGAATTGCCGACCAGCAGGGTATCTCCAGACCTTGATAGTAAGCCGCTAAAGGTTCCCCCAACTGCAACGCCAACTAAGATCCGCACCTGCGAGTATTGCCCTGCAACCGCCGGGACCCCAAGGGGCTCCGTCAGTTGTGCTTTCAGCGCTGTTTGCAGCGACAGCTCTTCGGCTCGTGGCCCCCGCGAGCTACATTCACTCGACGTCACACCGAGGGCGCCACCGGACGAGGGATCAATTGAGATTGCCCACCAACACCCAACGGCGGAGAGGCTACTCAGCGCGAACGTTCCACTTGATACTTCCCGGATTCCACGCTCCGCCAGATTACTGATCAACCGGTCTAGTCGAGTCGTATCAACCGAGAGACCTCCTTCCACTCCATCAGAGCGCCATGTGACCAGGTGTCCCTGCGTCTCCCGCAGCAGCGCTCCGGGAACCATACGAACCACTGCAGAGTCATACACCTCACCAAAGAGCGATACCGCGACAAGAGCAACGGGCAACAGCACCGTGGTCCACAGGGCCAGTTCAAGGAGTGCGAATCCAGTTGCTCGGCGCGGAGCGTGAGCATCCACTGCACCCTTGTCAGCACGTTGTGTAGTCTTTTGACCCATAGCCACCTAAAACTCCAACACTAGACGCTCTCGGACGGTACGGAAGAGAACTCCGAGAAGAACACTTGCTTCGAGCTCGCTCACGGAGACATCCACTTCTCGATACACACCGCCGTAGAGCCCGCCTGGCTGTGGCTCTTGGATAGGCGCCCCCCCTCCGTCAACAACAAGAAAATACAGATTTATGGGCATCCTCGCCGCGCGCGCGATTTCGTCGATGAATTGGTATGCAAGGCTTGTGTACCCGGCAGCACGCAGGTCGCTACGTACAACCGCGATGACGCTCCGAGACTCAAATGGCACCGAAAATAGCTCACGCGCCACCGCTTCTGAGAGCCCACTGGCCGAGTCCCACACGTCGAGCGGGGCCACACTTCCCGCGACCTCTCGCACCTCAGGTGATGTTTGCAAAGATGGCGGCCGACACCGAGAGACCGTATCACTACCATCAGCGGAGATAATATCGACGACATCGATATCTCCGGGTGTAATGGCCACCATGTTTGATAGCGATGGTATCGTTTGAACGCTCTCTCGTAGCCTAGCAAGAAACCCACTCATGCTGCGCAGAGTGCGGTCGCTACAGATATCCACTGCGTCAGTGACACGACGATCCAATAAAAACAGAAGCACCGAGCGCTGCATACGAACTCGCGACCGCACTGCAAAAGGAACTATGAATGCCGTTCGTCCTAAAAGGTTCTCGAAAAACTGCGAGAACACTCCATGGTAGTGCCCCACTATTGAAAGTTCGGCGCTTTCGGCGGCAACGGCAGTATCCACCGATGCAAGCTCCGCCAGGCTCCCACTCCCCTGCATTCGGGTGCGGACGTTACGATCGACATCAACTGAAGATAGCCCTCGCACCAGAGCATCATGAGCACTCTCGTCTGCAACGCGTTGCAGGCGATCACGAATACCAGCCATCTGCGCGATATCCATGGCAACCGCAAACAGCACAAATACCACCGGAAGAATTGCTGCCATCA